>JAHITV010000004.1 GCA_018817315.1 Patescibacteria group bacterium | reverse complement strand
AGAGATCGTATCTGGCATGGCTGGAGTGAATAATGGCTGTCATGCCTAGATAATATCATACGAGAGCTTTTGCGAAAGATTACGGGTCGCTATCCTTCCCCAATGCCAAGCATTGGGGCTTGCCGCGACGCGGTGTCAAGTTGAGCTTGTCGAAACTTGACAATCTTTTCAAAGAAAAAATTCTAGAGATTACCACTAACTTTTGAATTTAAGCTAATTATCAGCCACCATAATATTATGCCAACATAAAAACTTCTAAAATAATGATCAAAACAACCTAATATTAAAATTACCAAAAGTAATATTGTATATTTACTCCTGTATCTAAAAGCAGAAATTATTATTAAAATAAATAGCAAAAGACCAATGATTCCCAGTTCTGCCAAACTTAATAAAGCAGCATCATGTACTGGTTGATAATCCCAAGATTCTAAAACAGGATTTTTTTGATGTAAAGCTAAAGTGTAATGACCTAAACCAACGCCTTTATACCAATATTCTTTAATTATGGGCAGTGCTTGTTTATAAGAATTTAGTCTTTCTATGTTTGATCTAACTTCTAAACGTTCCTGCCCTTGTAGACGGCTTTTAATTAAATCAAAGTTAGCTAAAGACAAAAAAATAAAGATAAGAATTATTAAAAATGCTGGCTGGATTAATTTCTGTCTGTTTATTTTTTTAGAATAATAAAATAATAAGTAAACCGCTAAACTAATAAACAGTGCCAGCCAACCAGCTCTGGAAAAAGTTAAAAACAAACCCCCAGACATTACTATCAAAGCAAAATAAAACCATTTTGTTTTTGTAGAAGATTTTTCTCTATTAATTAAAATAAAGGCAATTAAGATACTAATCACTAAAAACCCAGCCAACATATTAGGATGAGGAAAAGAACCATAAGCTCTTAAAAACCGGCCGCTGGCAGTTTCAATGACGCTTATACCCAATGCTGCTGGATTTAAATAAGACATGCCCAGCCATTTACTGGACAAAGAATATTGCAATATCCATTGTCCAATGCCGATTAATGACTGAATAACAGCAGAAAATATCAAAGAAAATCCTATAATTTTCTTATTTATTAAAAAAATCCTAGAACTAATCAGCCAAAACAAAGCAATACCTTCCATTAATTTTAGCCAGCCATACCAAGACAACAAAGAATCTTTAGACCAGATAATAGTTATAGCTGACCATAAAGCCAATAAAATAAGCCAAAGCTTAAGGCCAGAAAATTCGCTTTTAATTTCTTTAGCTCTTTGTTGCTGGTTAAGCTTTTGATAATAAAGAAGCCATTTTACTACGGCTAAAATCAATAAAATAATTAACAATATTTCACTGCCATATAAACTTAAGCGGCCATATTCCCATTCTACACTATTTAAACTGGCTTCCTTAAAAATCCAACGAGTCTGCCAAGGCAAAAGAAAAACAAAAAGATAAAGGCCATAACAAATTAATTTATCCAGTATTTTCATAAAATCAAAAAGAAGCAAAACGTTTATTTAATTCAACTTTTAATTTTTTCCAATTATCGCTCTGATGAAATTTTAAGATGTATTTATTGATTATCACCCTGCTATCCTGATTGATCATTGCTTTAAGTTCTGGTGGCATAATTTTCTGTTGAAACTTTTGCGCCCACTTCTCCCAAAAATCCCAGTTAAAAAACAACTTAAGTTTAAACCTAACTAAAGCAACCAGCCAATTATTCTTTACCTGCCTTCTTTTATTTAGACTATATAATTGATAATTCGGCAAATAATTACTTAGCCATTGATTTTCCTGCCCAAAATTATTAAAGGTTTTCTGATTATAAACTCCGATAAACTGACTGAGCCAATAAGGAAAAACAAAATCCTCATCAAAGATTAATGATTCAACGTTTAGTTTTTCTTCACTGATAAAAAAATTCAGATCAATAGCCAAAGCTCTTTTAATCTGTTTAGGTCTGACTTTTAGGATATTTAATAAACCTACGGACAAAAAACGAGCCAGCCACAAACGATTTTTTTTAACAATTACTGCCAAATCAATGTCGCTATCTTGGTGGACATTATTATAACCTAAACGGTTGCAGATCATCACGCCCTTAATAAAAGGAATAAACCTTAAAAGTTTAATATATTTACGCGCTCTTTTGAATTTTTGTTCACTAATATTATAGCGGGAAAGTCTGGTTAAAATTATTTCTTCTCTGCCCTTTAAAAAATAAAAACCGTCTTTGGTTTCAATTTTAGCTGTTAATTGTTGTAAAACTTTTTGTAGTTCGGATACTTCAAAATTCTTTGGCTGATTTTTGACTTTCAGCCATTTAAATAACTCTAAAACAGTAAGGGGAAAATCAAAAATATCAAAATAAACCACTGTTTCTAAAACTGCTTTGGCTAAATTATCCATAATCTTATTTTAACAAAAAGCTTAGTAATTGGCTAAAGTTGTTATTTTTGCTGTAAAAAACGCAGCCAAGTCTGACTTGGCTGCTACTTGTTTATTTTATGTATCTTTAAAAATCTAAACAACTTTTTTTAAATATTGTCCGGTGTAGCTGGCTTTAATCTTAGTTATTTCCTTAGGCGTGCCTTCAGCCACAATATAACCGCCTTTTTCTCCGCCTTCAGGACCAAGATCAATAATCCAGTCAGCAGATTTAATCACATCCAACTGATGTTCAATAATCAGCACCGTATTACCTTTATCCACTAATTTATTCAAAACCTGCAACAAACGTTTAATGTCGTCAAAATGCAAACCAGTTGTTGGTTCATCTAAAATATACAAAGTTTTGCCGGTAGAACGTCTGGATAATTCTGTAGCCAGCTTAATCCGCTGCGCTTCTCCGCCAGATAAAGTTGTGGCTGACTGACCTAAATGAATATAGCCCAAACCTACTTCTTTTAAGGTTTCTAATTTTTGATGAATATTGGGAATGTTAGTAAAAAATTTACTGGCTTCTTCTACTGTCATTTCCAAAATATCAGCAATATTTTTTCCTTTATAATGGGCTTCCAAAGTGGCAGGATTATAACGTTTACCATGACATTCTTCACATTCCACATAAACATCAGGTAGAAAATTCATTTCAATTCTTACCATGCCATCGCCCTGGCAAGCCTCACAACGGCCTCCTTTAACATTAAAGCTAAAACGCCCTGCTCTGTAGCCCCTGATTTTTGATTCTGGTAATTGCGTAAATAAATCACGAATGTAAGTGAAAACGCCAGTATAGGTAGCGGGGTTGGAACGAGGTGTTCTGCCAATAGGCGATTGATCAATATTAATAACCTTATCTAAATGCTCCATGCCTTTAATTTCTTTGTGTTTGCCCGGTAAATCTTTAGTCCGATAAAAATACTGACTTAAAGCTTTGGCCAGTATTTCTGTCATTAAGGTTGACTTACCAGAACCCGAAACGCCGGTAATGCAAACCAATTTACCCAAAGGCAAATTAACATCTATCTTTTTTAAATTAAATTCTTCAGCCGCCACAATCTTTAAATGTTTTCCGTTGCCTGACCGATATTTTTTAGGAGGATTAATTTTTAATTTTCCTGAAAGATAAAGACCGGTTAAAGAATCCTTATTTTTAACTATTTCGCTAGGAGCACCATGAGCTATAATTTTTCCGCCGGCTTCTCCTGCACCTGGCCCGATATCAACAATATGATCAGCTGCCAGGATAGTGTTTTCATCATGTTCCACCACTATCACAGAATTACCCAAATCTCTTAAAGCTTTTAGGGTGCTGATTAACTTATCATTGTCTTTTTGATGTAAACCAATAGAAGGTTCATCTAGAATATAAATTACTCCCACCAAAGAAGAGCCGATTTGCGTAGCTAGTCTGATTCTTTGCGCTTCGCCGCCGGATAAAGTGCTGGCGGCCCTGTCTAAAGTTAAGTAGGAAAGCCCCACGTTCTCTAAAAAATTCAAACGAGCTTTAGTCTCTTTTAAAATTTGATGAGCAATTTTTTCTTCTCTGCTAGACAGCTTAAATATTTTTGATTGTTTGTTATTGCCTAATTGGGCAAAAAACTTTATGGCTTCTTCTACTGTCATGGAGGAAACCTCGTGAATGTTCCTCTCCCCTACAGTGACCCCTAAAACCTCTGGTCTTAGTCTTTTACCTCCGCATTTGGGACAAGGATAAACCCTCATATATCGTTCAATTTCTGAACGGGTATAATCAGATTCAGTTTCCCGATATCTTCTTTCTAAATTAGGAATCACGCCTTCATAAGTGGAAGTAAAATCGCCGGAAAAACGTTCGTTTTGATAATTCATGTTATAACGTTTATCTCCAGTACCATACAAAACAATCTCCACTTGTTTTTTACTTAATTTACCAACCGGTACATTAACAGAAAATTTATGAGCTTTAGCCACATTTTCCAGCATTCTAAAATACCATGTTTGGTTAGTAGCGGTCCTGGACCAAGGGCGAATAGCTCCTTGAGCCAAAGTTAAATTTTTATTGGGCATAACCAGTTGCGAATCAACTTCCAGTTTTGTTCCTAAACCCGTACATTTAGAGCAAGCGCCATGAGGACTGTTAAAAGAAAAGTTGCGCGGTTCAATTTTAGGAAAATTAATATCACATTTAGGACAGGAAAAATATTCACTAAACAATAGATCTTCCTTTTCTTCTGGTAAATGAATAATGACTAAACCATCACCTAAATCCAATGTTATTTCCAAAGAATCAGTTAATCTTTTTTTGTCTTCTTTATTGACTTCTAAACGATCAACTACCACTTCTATTTTATGCTTTTTCTGTTTATCTAAAACTAAATCGCTGGCTTCTTCTATACTAACTATCTGTCCGTCAATTCTCATCCGGACATAGCCTGCTTTTTCCACTTCATTAATAAGATGCCGGTGTTCTCCTTTTTGATCTTTGACTACCGGAGCCAGCAACATGATTTTAGTTGCCTTTGGCAATTTTAAAACCTTTTCTACGATCTGATTAACTGTTTGACTGGAAATTTCCTCACCGCAATTAGGACAATGCGGGTGACCAATACGGGCAAATAAAAGCCGCAGATAATCATAAATCTCTGTGATAGTTCCTACTGTTGAACGGGGATTATGCGAAGTTGAACGTTGATCAATAGAAATAGCCGGGGAAAGCCCGTCAATCTGATCTACATCAGGTTTATCCATTAAACCCAAAAATTGTCTGGCATAAGCAGACAATGATTCTACATAACGGCGCTGGCCTTCTGCATAAATAGTGTCAAAAGCCAGAGATGACTTACCAGAACCTGAAATACCAGTAATGACCGTAAGTTTTTCACGCGGAATATCAACATCAATATTTTTAAGATTATGAACTTTAGCCCCGCGAATTGTAATTTTATCAGAAAACATATTTAAAAACTGACTGCTATTATACAGCGATTTCTTACAAGAGTCAAGCGTTTGGACAAAAACAAAACCCCATCTCAAGCGATGTCTCGCGAAATGGGGCAAAATCTATGATAAATGGCTGGTCAAGCCAGTTGATTTAATGACCAAGAGATTATTTATTATCTCCTCCATGTTTTTTTCTTAGGTCAGAAAATCTTTGAGGATGTTTAGAACTTTCCGGCCAACCATTTTGCTCTTGACCATCCCTGACAATCGCTTGGATGACTCCGTGACTTGGAACTTCTCCAAAAAATGCCACATTCTGAATAAGCATCAGAATTGTAGCCATGGTCAATTTGGTTGGTGGAGCATCTTGGTTTTTTAAAGTGCCATTGGACACTAATGATGCTTGTGTTAAGAAATCCTCGTAACCTGCAATAAACCATTGCGGCACCAACCAGTTCATTCCCACATCCTTAATATCAGCCAAAGAATATGAACGAAATTGAACTATACATTCAGCTATCCGGAGGGTCAGACCGATTTTGTAAAGAAGTTCTTGGAGCAGCTTGTTCTTAAGGACAGAGATCTGAATCTGACCATAAGTCCTAAAGCATACTACAATCCCTGCTCTCAAATTCAGCTGATTACTGCTGTACCGAACTGCTCGACTAGCTGATATGCAATTGGATCGAATAGCAGCTACACGGGTTAAAAATCTTCTTCCGTTGTTAACAACACCGAATAACAGGGAACTGTTTAAATCAGCAAAATGACTGCAAGCCTCAATCCAATCAAAATCCATTGAATCCAGTTGAGCAAGACATTCACCAAGAGTACTCAGACGTTGATTGAAATCCAGACCAGTAAACTGCATCCCAAAGGCAATGCCGCAAACAGAGAATAACGCTGCCTCGGCTTGCCATTGACCATTTTGCTGAAACAATGGCACCTGACCAGTTAGAAGCCGGAAAATTTTACTGTCCCGTGTTTCTCCTGCTAAAGTTAAATCACCAGAAGTCTTTCTTCTTAGCTCTTTATCCATGACTTCAATAATTCGCAGAAATGGTAAAGTAGCTGGAAAATTTTTCATTGAGCCAATATGACGTTTCCAAAGAAACACAGCATAAGTTCTTTCCAACTCTTTTCGCCATTCTCCGTCTGCCTTAAACTGGTCAAAATTCATAACGGCTTTAATCACAGCCATCATCAGTCTAACCAGTAACCAAAACATATCCTGGGAATCAGTTGCTCCATTCAGTTCTCCTCGGCGAGCTCCTCGCGAGAAAAAGCCATCCACTACAGTCTTAATAGAAAGAATGGCATTGACAGCATGATCTTGCACAGAGACAGGATAAACATCTTTCCCGCTTAGATCGTGTTCCCGAATGACTTTCAGTAACAATTGCAGCTTAGGATGATTCTCCATGCCAATCATCTTGGCAATGATATCAAGAGTGCAGACAGATCCGGATATTCCATGATGATCCAAAAGTAATTTCTCCGGATCAAACACACCGCCGGTATCCAGAACCAGGACGTTCGGTTTTGCTTCAACTGAATTACCTGCTCCTACAAAAGTAACCTTTGGCAGTTTTCCATCAAATCCTCTAAAAACCTTTTTACCAAACAAGATTATTAATGCTATTGCCAGTAAAACATCCAAATCTGGCGAATAATGCACTACAATCTCCTCCACCGTAATCACCTTTCCGTTCCAACGTTCTAAAAGTTGGCTCATGATAATCCTCCATGAGTTTTTGTCCTAAAAGGACTGTTGATGACCTAAAAGGTCTATTGAATATATATTTAGTTGTCAAAGAAATTGATAGGAAAAGATACCATATATTATAAAATTTGTCAACTATCAACTATTTTTGCTATATTTAAAACAATCCTTTTAATCTAAAATCTTTTTATGCTAAAAAAACAGTTACAAAAATTGCCGACTCTGGCCGGTATTTATAAATTTAAAAACAACCAAGGAAATATTTTATATATTGGCAAAGCTAAAAACCTTAAAAACCGGGTACGTTCTTATTTTACTGCCAAAGCCGAACTTTCTCCTGCCAAACGTTTAATGGTTTCCCAAATCAGTAAAATTGAATACACTGTAGTAACTAATGAAACCGAAGCCCAACTTTTAGAATCAAGCTTAATTAAAAAGCATCAGCCGCCTTATAACATTGATTTAAAAGATGATAAAAGCTGGCTTTACATCAAACTATATTTGGAAAATAACTTGCCCAAAATAAGTACGGTTAGAAAACTATTTAAAGATAAAGCTAAATACCTTGGGCCTTATACTTCTGCCCAAGCTGTTAGGCGGACTGTCAGACTCTTAAAGAAAATTTTTCCTCAACTTTCCTTTGATAAAAAACTGCAAAAATATCGTTTGCAAAAAGACCAATGGAATTTAGCAAGCCAAACCAAAAACGCTAGTCAAGATGTCCTCAAACAAGTAACAGCTTTTTTAAACGGACAAAATGCTCAAGTCTTAAAAAATTTAAAAAAGAGAATGAGCGTTTTAAGTGGAAAAAAGCAGTACGAAAAAGCTTCCATTGTCCGCGACCAGATTGAGTCCATCCAAAGAATCAGTGAATATCAAAAAGTAATTTTCACCCAAAAGGAAAGTCAAGATTTAATCAGCTTATTTAAATCACCTGCTGAATATGATTTGGCTATTGTAAACTTGTTTAAAATCCGAGAAGGAAAACTTTTAAACCAACAAAATTTTACTTTAAAAAATGTTAAGTTCTATTCTGACAAAGAATTATTAGAACAATTTATCAACCAATACTACAGCCAGACTGATGATTTTCCTAAAAAGTTGATACTTCCATTTGAGCTGAATTTTGAAATTGAGAAAATTAAAAAAGTTTTAGTGCCTAGCAAGGGTAAAAAAAAGAAATTATTGGAAATGGGCAAAACAAACGCCAAGCAATTTTTTCTAATGCAACAAACTTCCTGGCAAAAAGACAGTAAATCCGCTCTAAGCGGATCCGCCTCTGGCGGGGAAAATCTTAAAAAGCTTCAACTACTCCTCAAACTGGAAAAATTACCCCACAGAATTGAAGCTTATGATATTTCTAATATTCAAGGAAAATTAGCAACTGGCTCTATGGTAGTGTTCATCAATGGACAGCCAGCCAAAAACGAGTACCGGCGCTTTACTATTAAAACAGTTACAGGACCCAATGACCCTGCTATGATCGCTGAAATTATTAAAAGACGTTTTACTCATAACAACTGGCCAATGCCTGATTTGATTTTAATTGACGGAGGTCAAGGTCAGTTAAATGCCGCCTGCAAACAATGCCACGATCTACCCATTATTTCCTTAGCTAAACGTCAAGAAGAAATATATTATAAAACTGGTTCAAAACCACTGCAGCTACCCTTAAATTCACCTGTTTTACAACTTTTACAACGACTGCGCGATGAAGCTCACCGTTTTGCCATTTCTGGTCACAGAATAAAACAGCAAAAAAGTTTAAAACTCTCACAATTAGATGAAATACCAGGAATCGGACCCAAAACCAAAAAACTTTTAATTAAAAAGTTGGGATCACTGACTAAAATAAAAGATGCTAAAAATAACGAATTGATTGACTTGATTGGCAAACATAAAACAAAAATTCTAAAATCATCATTGACATAACTTTAATAACCTGCTAAAATACAAATCAAGTAAATCATGCAAAAAATTGCTCAAATAATACAAATAGTTTCCGCTATTATCTTAGTAATAGTGATTTTAATGCAAAACCGGGGTGCAGGTTTAGGTGGAGTTTTTGGCGGTGAAGGTGGAGTTTATCGAACTAAACGCGGGGCAGAAAAATTTATTTTTATTTCTACTATAATTTTAGCTGTAATATTTCTAGCTGCAGCCATTATTAATGTCTTTTTAGCTAAATAATAATTTTGTGAATTTTGTAACTCGTTTACAAAAATTTTTGGCGTCTTTTTCCAATAAGGTAGCAAAAACGGTTAAAAACCTTCTGGGTATTAACCGTACCACCTCTGAAAAAATGGACCAGAGACTGGTTTTTAATCTCTCTAAAAAATCATTGCCCAGTTTTGCCCAGTTAAAAGTCTTGCCCCGCTTGTTATCTAAAAAAGAAAAGCGAACTATCAAAATTTCAACAATCATTATAGTAATCTGCCTATTTTCGCTGGGGAGCAATTTTTACTTTGCTCACTCTTCATTACAACCAGCCATTGGCGGCCGTTATATAGAAGGGTTAGTAGGAGCACCGCAATATCTTAACCCTGTTCTTGCCTCTTATAATGATGTGGATAGAAATCTGGTCAGTTTAATCTTTAATGGTCTTTTAAAAACTAATAGTGAAGGTGTTCTTAAACCAGATCTAGCTGAAAGCTTTCAAATCAGCCCGGATAAAAAAGTTTATACCTTTAAAATCAAGGAGGGAATCCGCTGGCATGATAATAAACCCTTTACCGTTGATGATGTAATTTTTACAGTTGTCAGCATTCAGGATCCAGAATGGCCGAGTCAGTTAAAAAGCATTATGAGTAATGTCCAAGTAGAAAAAGTTGATGAGCAAACTATACGCTTCCTTTTAAGAGAGCCAGTTAATAATTTCTTAAACAGTTTAACCTTTGGTATCTTGCCCCAGCACAAGTGGTTAAATATTCAAGCCAGTAATGCGACCTTGGCTGAATTAAATAAAAAGCCAATTGGCACCGGACCTTTTAAATTCCATTCCTTAACCAAGGATAAAAGCGGCAATATCAGAAGTTACACCCTGGTGAGAAATGAAGACTATCATGATCATCCTCCTTATATAAAAGAATTGATCTTTAAATTTTACGGAGATTATAATGCTGCCACCACTGCTTTGACTAATAAAAATATTCAAGGTTTAAGTCTGCTGCCTAAAGAATTTCAGACTACGGTAGAAAAAAATAAAAATCTAGAATTCTATTCTTTGTCCCTACCACAATATACCGCTGTTTTTTTCAACACCAAAGAAAATGAGGCTTTAAAGGAAACCAAAGTCAGGCAAGCATTAGCTTATGCCATTAATCGTCCGCAAATTTTGCAAGAAGCTTTGGACCAGAAAGGAGCTATTATTGATGGTCCAATTTTACCCGGCTTTATCGGTTACCATTCAGAAATTAAAAAATATCCTTATGAACCAGCCACAGCCGAAGGACTTCTTGACCAAGCCGGCTGGAAAATAAATGCCGAAGATAATGGAAAGATTAGACAAAAAAATAAGGAGCTTCTAGAAATTACTTTAAAAACAGTGGATAAAATTGAATATGTTAAAGCCTTAGAAGTTATTAAAGCTAATTGGGAGGCTATAGGCGTTAGCACTAATATTGAAATAGTGGCTAAAGACCGTATTCGTCCAGAGATTATTGAACCTAGAAATTACCAAGCCTTGCTTTTTGGAGAAATCATCAAATCTGATCCTTATCCTTTTTGGCACTCTTCACAAACTGAAAGTCCAGGCACTAATTTAGCTGTTTGGGCTAATCGTGATGTGGATAAAATTTTAGAAGAAGTGAGAATTATTGACGACTCTGAAGAAATAAATAAAAAATATATTGATTTTCAAAATATTATCGCCGAATATGTACCAGCCATTTTCCTGTATAATCCTCTCCATATTTATCCAATTGATAAAGAAATCAAAGGTATAAATCTTACCAAAATTACTGAGCCCACTGACCGCTTTATCGGCATCTGCGACTGGTATATTAAAACCAAATCCAAATTCTCCTGGAAAAAATCAGATTCTGATTTTAAATAATTTGGCCGGAGTGGTGAAATTGGCAGACACGCACGGTTCAGGGCCGTGTGCCGCAAGGTTTGTGGGTTCAAATCCCACCTCCGGCACCATCCTTCAACGCCGTTCAGGACGTTTCTCCCCTTCGGCAAATTTTTAGGCTAAAAATTTTAAACTTTTAATTCACACATAAATTATAAAAATCTTATGATGACAAAGATAAAAAAGAAAACGCGATACCATAAAACTCCTCGGCATCTATCCAAGGATAATGCCAGTAAAACCACTAAAGATTCCAAGCTTAAAATAATAATTTTAGGCGGTAATGAAGAAGTGGGCCGTAATATGACTGTTTTGGAATACGAAAATGATATTATTATAGTTGATATGGGTTTGCAATTTCCCGAAGAAGATATGCCTGGTATTGATTATATTATTCCCAATACCGAATATCTTAAAGGCAAAGAAAAAAATATCCGCGGAGTTTTTATTACTCACGGGCATTATGATCATATAGGTGCTGTCCCTCACCTCATTCCTAAATTAGGTAATCCCACTATTTATAGTTCTGATTTAACTTTGGCAATTATTGCCAAACGGCAGGAAGATTTTAAAAACGGCACCAAACTTAATCTGCAGTCTGTTACTACTGATGATGAAATCAAAGCCGGAATTTTTAAAATTCGCTTTTTTGGAGTTAATCATAATATTCCTACTTCTATGGGTTTAATCATAGAAACTCCTTTTGGTTTTATTGTTCACACCGGCGATTTTAAGATAAATTTAGACAGAACTGGTGGGGATACACCCGCAGAAATCGCCAAAATTGCTCAACTCAACTCTAAAAAAGTTTTAGCTTTAATGGCTGATTCTACTAACGCTTCACAAAGTGGACATCAATTAAGTGAAATGGAGATTCAACATAACCTTGATGATATTATTAGAAACGCTTCCAGTAGAGTAATTATGGCCACCTTTGCTTCATTATTAGGCAGAATCCAACAAATAATTTGGTCAGCAGAAAAAATGGGCAAAAAAGTAATTATTGAAGGTTATTCTATGAAAACTAATGTAGAAATTGCCCAAGCTTTAGGTTATCTTAAAATCAAGAAAGGTACTCTTATCTCTCTTAATGATGTTAGCAATTACCCAAAAAACAAGATAATTATTCTTTGTACTGGAGCTCAAGGAGAAGACCGGGCAGTTTTAATGCGCATTGCTAATCGTGAACATAAAAATTTAAAGGTAGAACCAGGTGACACCATAGTCTTTTCCTCTTCAGTAGTACCAGGCAATGAAAGATCAGTTCAGCGCTTAAAAGACTCCCTTTATCGGGAAGGTGCCGAAGTCATCCATTATCAAATGATGGATGTTCATGCTGGCGGCCACGCTAGAGCTGAAGACCTTAAACTGTTGATTAATTTAATCAGGCCAGAATACTTTATTCCTATTGAGGGTAATCACTCATTCTTAAGGCATCATGCTAAAATAGCTCAAGATGCTGGAATAAATCCTTTAAAAACTTTTGTGACTGATAATGGCCAGATTGTTGAATTTTCCAAACGCGGCGGCAGGTTAACTGATAAGAAAGTTCCGGCAGACTATATTTTTATTGACGGTTTGGGCGTGGGTGATGTTTCTAATATTGTTTTAAGAGACCGCCAAATGATGGCAGCTGACGGCATGATTGTGGTTATTGCTACTGTTGACGGACGCACAGGCAAACTTGTTCATAATCCTGATTTGATTTCCCGCGGCTTTATTTATATGAAAGAAAGTAAACAATTGGTTGAGGACACCAGAAATAAAGTTAAATCTTTGCTAAAAGATTACAATCCTAAAGTTTCTGCCAATGAAATGTATCTTAAGGATAAAATCCGCAATGAAATCGGCAAATTTCTTTTCCAACGTACCGAAAGAAGACCAATGGTTTTGCCGGTAATCATTGAAGTCTAAATAAATGAATCATCTACCCCAGTTATTATTCTACGGTTTTGGCGCAGCAATAATTGCTGCCAGTTTTTTTGGTATTATTGAACTATTTAAAAAACATTTAACTACAAATAAAAAACTGGCTCTGCTAACGGTTCTGGTTGGTCAATTTATTTTCGCCACTTTTTTTATTATCATTCTCACTGTAAGCCAAAAACAATTTACCCTGAATCCGCAAACTCTAATAATTGCATTTATTGCTGCTTTGATTGGCAGCGGGGCTACTTACCTTCATCTTAAAGCCATTACTATTGAAGATTTTTCTTTAACCTTGCCTTTTTTATCCTTTACTTTTATCTTTTTAGTTCCGGTTGAGTTTATTTTCTTTAAACAAGTTCCTTCTAATCTTGCTTTAATTGGTATTGTTGTCATTATTTTTGGCACTTTTTGGTTGGGTTCACAAGAACAAAAAGAAAAAAATCTTAAATGGCGTTTGGGTAAAGGAAGTCAGATAATGATTCTGGTAGCTTTTTTATACAGCATCTGGGGCAATTTGGATAAAGCAGGTACTTTAAGCTCTTCTTCTTTAGGTTATTTATTATGGCTTAATATAATAATTATAATTTTTTATCTAATCATTTATCAATTTTCCAGAAACTCTAAAAATTTGAGTAGTAATCTCTGGCTAGGTTTAAAAAATAACTGGCTCTGGTTTTTGATTATTGGTTTTATTAACAGTCTTGCCGCTTGGTTATTAATGAATGCTTATTCCACTATTTTGGTTAATTACACTATCTCTATTAAAAGAACAGGGTTATTAATACCCATTATTTTAGGCAGTCTCCTCTTTAAAGAGAAAAATTTACTTAAACGACTACCGGGAATTTTAATGATGTTAAGCGGGGCTGTCATTATTGTCATTTTTGGATAGTAAGAAATCTTATGTTAAAATTAATATATGACTAAAACACTTTTTTCTGGTATCCAGCCTACTGGCCAAATTCATATCGGTAACTATTTAGGCGCTTTAAAAAACTGGGTTGACCTACAGAAACAGAAACAATATAACTGCTTTTTTTGTATTGTTGATTTACATGCCATTACTATTGATTATGACGCCAAAAGTTACCAAGAAAAAATCCTTGACACAGCCATGGATCTTTTGGCTATTGGTATTGTTCCCAAAAACTCTATTCTTTTTGTTCAGTCGCATGTTCCAGAACATACTGAACTTTGCTGGTTATTGAATACTTTAACGCCTATCAGTGAATTACAAAGAATGACTCAATTTAAAGATAAGTCTCAACAAAACAAAAAAAATATCAATGCCGGACTTTTTGATTATCCTGTTTTGCAAGCCGCTGATATTCTTTTATATAACACTGATGTTGTGCCTGTTGGCGAAGACCAACTGCAACATTTGGAGCTGACTAATATGATTGCTAGAAAATTTAATCATAAATTCGGAAGATATCTCAAAGAGATTAAGCCGATTGTCAGTCATGGTGCAAGAATAATGTCCTTAGCTGACCCAACCAAAAAAATGAGTAAATCTTTAGGACCGAATCATTATATTGCTTTAAGCGACTCACCAGAGATTATAGAAAAAAAGATTATGAGAGCCGTAACTGATTCTGGACCAGAAGCGGATATCGGATATAAAATTAATTTCCCTAAAACAGGAAGTTATGAATTAGGTTTAATGGAAACTAAATCTGGTATAGAAAATCTATTTAATATTTTAGATGGACTTATTAACAAAAATAAAACTGGTGCTAAAATTTTTGAATCAATGCTTGATCAATATAAAAACGGACAAAAAATAAGTTATTATAATTTAAAAAAAGAGGTTATTAAAATATTAATAACATTTTTAAAACCAATTCAAGAAAACAAAGTAAAACTACTCAAAGATAAAAAGAAAGTTCAAGAAATTTTAAGCGAGGGAGCTAAACGTGCCCGAAAAATCGCCCGAAAAAATATTCTGGAAATTAAAAAAAGAATGGGTTTAGTATAAATAAAGGGTAGCCCACGGTTTAAAACCGTGGGCTACCCTTTATAATACAATTTTCTCTGCTACGATTTTCTCTCCTAAAAACTTACTGCCTAATTCTGCAAACCTTTCCACATTATCAGTGGTTAAATATTGTACTTGACCATTCTTTTTTAATAAAGATTCAATTTCCGGATGACGATTCAAGTAATCAGCCAACTTCTCTGCTACAATTTTAGCTACATCCAAAACCTTAACGCTCTTTCCTATAATCCGACTAATCTCCTTCATTAATATAGGATAATGAGTACAGCCCAAAATCAAAGTATCAATCTTTTTTTCTTTAAGCGGCCTTAAATATTTTTTAATAATCATTCTGGTTTCTGGTTTATTCAAAACATTTTCCTCAACCAATGGCACCAACAATGGACAGGTATTCTGAAAAATTTCTAAACCTTTTTTTTGCTGGTCCAGTTCCCTAAGATAAGCTTTTGCTTCAACAGTTGCTTTAGTGCCAATAACACCGATCCTGCCTTTTTTAGAAACTTTAACTGCCTCTTCTACTATTGGCCTAATCACCCCCAAAAGACGACGATCAGGATAATGCTCTGGTAAATATTCCTGCTGTAATTTTCTTAAGGCTTTACTGGAAGCACTATTACAGGCAATAATGACCAATAAACATCCTTGCTTAAATAAATAATCTACAGCTTCTTTAGTAAAATTAAAAATCGCCTCTTGGCTTCTGTCGCCATAAGGCGCTCTTAAACTGTCCCCCAGATAAATATAATTATATTGAGGCAATGCTCTTTTAATTTCCTTAAAAACTGTCAATCCCCCAAAGCCGGAGTCAAAAATTCCTATCATTTTAATGATTTAAACTGGTTAAAATTTCTTGTTGATGTTTTTGTAATTCTTTTTGATTTTTTGCTTCAACCGTGATTCTTAATAATGGTTCAGTATTAGAAGGACGTACATTAAACCACCAGTCAGAAAACTCAACAGTGATGCCGTCTATTTCATCTTTAATATTGGCGGAAAAACTGGTTCTGATTTTATCCAAAGCCGCTTGGATATCATCAACTTCAATGTTGATTTCATCACCCCTGGAATATAAACTGAAATCTTTAATGATTTCTGAAAGTTTTCTACCATCTTGAGAAATTGCTGCCAAAGCCAAAACCAGAGCAATAAAACCTGAATCAGCATAATAATTATCCTTAAAAGCAAAGTGGGCTGAAACTTCACCGCTCATTAAACCATCTTCCTTACGCATGTGATCAGCTAAATTACGGTAACCAACTTCACTTCTGATTGGCTGGCCGCCCCACTTGGTAATCAGTTCAGGGACAGCATGTGAGCAAATTAAATTATAAACAATTCCGCTTCCCGGCTGTTTTTTAAGCATTGACTTAGCTAATAAAAGTAAAACCATATCTCCTTTAACAAGATTGCCCTGCTCATCAATTAAAAACATTCTGTCACCATCAACATCAAAAATAACGCCTAAGTCTGCTTTTTCCTTAATAACTTTTTGACTGACTTTTATGGTTGCGCCCTCTACCAGAGGATTAGGTGAACGATTAAGAAAATTTTTATCCAATTCTAAAAATAAAGGGATTAACTGGCAAGGTAATTTTTCAAATAAATGAGGAATTAAAAGACCCATCATCCCATTGCCAGTATCCACCACCACTTTTAAAGGTTTAATCTTATTAATATCTGCAAACGATAAAATATGACGTAAATGATCTTGAGAAATATCTTTATCTTTTATACTGCCCTTAAGCTTTTCTACTGTTAAAGGTAAATTGCTCAACTGCTGATATAAACTTTCTCCGCTAATAAAATCTATACTGTCAGGAATATCTTGATTAGTCATTACCATTTTAAAACCGCCATACTGGGGAGGATTGTGTGAAGCAGTAGTTACTATCCCTCCATCATACTCATAATATCCTACGGCAAAATAAATATCATTGATAGAAATTAAACCTAAATTATCAATTTTTACCCCATAATCTAGAAAAGTATCAATCAGTGCCTGATTTAAGGATTTTGATGATTCTCTAATATCTTGGCCTATAGCAAGATAAAGATCACTAACTTTTTTCTTTAACTTTTGGGATAAAATTTTAAGATAAGCTTGGGCAATTAATCTAGTAATTCCTTCATTTAATTGCTTAGGATAAACACCCCGAATATCATATGATTTAAAAATTGACTTATCTAAATCCATAATATTAAAATTTTAACTAATTTTACCTTAATAATCAACCCAGCCGAGTCAGACTCGGCTGGGGATGTTTAAAACTCAAAAAAACTTTTAACTTAATACGCTTGACCTACTAAATTAAGAACATCAGCATCAACGCTTCTTTGTATTCTATTAGCAGTACCACGAACCCTAATAACATCATTAACTTTAATTTCTTCAAAGTTAACCTCATTACCACCTTTAAGTATCTTGGCTTTCTCCAAAACATTTACCGTAACATCTTTGTTAACTAAAAGAGTTTTTAATAATTCAGTGTTAAGAACTCTGGTAGCAGTATCAATGGCAGTAACCTTGCCTAAACGTTGAGCTACGCCCAGTCTCTGAATGGAATTATTCTTAATGAATTTAGCCACTAAATGACCGGTATTTTCATCACGACGGCCAATAATTCTTACATTATCTCCTTCGCTGAATTCTTTTAATAAAGCTTTACCTAAAAATCTTCTTCTTAATTTAGTCTCTTCAGTAATATCAACCATTAATTTTGTGCTTGGTGCGCCAATTAGATTATTGACATCTCCTTCTTCATAAAATTTTGAAGGCAAAACTTCAACTTCAATAGTAACCGGCAAAGTTAGATCCTCTGGGATCATAGTGATTTTGGCAGGAACTACCCAACGAGTAACTCTCATGAATAAAGCACCTCCCCGTCGCAACACTACAATAATCTTTGCTTTCCAAGTAGCGGGATTACCATCGCCATCATCTACTACTCGAGATCTGATTCTATCTCCCACTTCAAAATCAGCTAAACTGGCTGGGTTTTTTATACCAGCTACCATTCTGGCTTCACTGGTATCCAAAGTAAAAGTTTGATTATTCCACTGAACATCCATTTCATTTTCTTCCAATCTGATAGCGGTAATCCAACCATTTCTTCCTTTATGATTCCAACTCATAGATCTATTTCTAAGCTTGTTAGCTACCACTGCTCCGCTATTAGTATATTCGGTGGCTGAAACAGTAACCTGATCACCGGCTATCCAGTCGCTTAAATCAGAAGCTTGGTAAGAATCGTTTTGGACAGATGTATCCTTTTCAATTTCTACTGTCTGATCTTCGGTAGTGCCGTCCTCTTCTTGGGTTCTGATAATAATGGTGGTATTTTCTGCGGTGGTATTACCGATTTCCACCAAAGTACCAGTAAAAGATTCTGCTTCAGTTGCTTCCTCGGCAGCATTATTAAGTTGGGTCTCACTTAAACCAATGTCATCAGCTGTTACTTCAGTATTAGCGTCAGTAGTACTAGTAACTGCCTCTTCGGTTAAACCCATAAGCGGAAAACCTAAAGCCAGAGCAAAGACTAAAAAGATGAAAAATTTTTTCATAAACTTTCTCCTTTTTTACCTATTTTATAATAGGCGTTTTATTAATAATTAATTATTTTGACCTTTTAAATTTTCTTTAACCAAAGCAAGGATCGCTCCCAAAGCCCACCACATAGCCACTAAACCGATTAACCAACCTAATAAAGGAATGCTTTTTATAACTACCAGAACTATAATACCAATAATCATACTAAGAAATAAAGAAGCTTTATCCCATTTAAATAATTTTGTGATGATTAAGCCTAAAGCAATGCCGGCAAAGACTTTGGCAATAAAAAGCATTATCAAATATAATGCTCCGCCAATTAAGGCAAGATAAACCCCAATAACTGTGATGGCTATTATAAATAAAATAATGGGTGCCAAAAAGAACCAGGCTAAACCACGGCCAATTTGAGGCCAAGGTTTATTAATCATCAAATCAGTAACTTTTACAACTTGGCGGGGTAATAATTTTATGATAACCAAAGCCACTATAAATAAACCGAATAATTGGATGAGTTTAATCATAATATAACCCAAACCAAATAGTCCCATTAAACCAGCAGCTTTTTTCTTTACTTCCCAAGGTTTATGGTTCACTTGACCATCAACTTTGGCTTCATCCTCTATGGTTATCTGCTTAAGGGAAGTATAATTCAAATCCCCTTTTATTTTAGCAGCAGAACGCAAATTAATTTTTTCATCCTGGGTTTTAATATAAGCATCACCGCCCACTTCATTATCTATATTAACCATATCAGCACTAGCTTCCAAATTACCGCCAATTTTACCCCTAACTTCAACTGTTGCTCCGGCTAAAGTAACGTGTCTAGCAACTTCTGCTGATTCACTTATGACTATACTACTGCCAGCAGCCATCACATTACGGCTTACTTTTCCATTTAAAGTAATAGTAGAACCAGCTACCCTGACATTACCGTCAACTTCTCCGTTAATAATTATACTGGAACCAGCCGCAAAAACATCGCCGTTGACTGTTCCGGAAATGACAATAGAACTGCCAGCCGCAAAAACATCGCCGTTGACTGTTCCGGCAATTTCCACTGCTGAACCAGCAGCATAATAATTTCCCTCATGAGTTTCTGTAGAAGGCAAATAAACGTTTTCTCCGGTGTTTGAGTCAGCAAAAACAACCAAAGGTAACATTAATACTAATAAAATGCTAAAAAATAGCAGATAATACTTTTTCTTTTTAAACATAAACATAAACTTTAATTGATTAATTAATATGTTAAATGCTTTTTCAACTATCTAAATTTTAACTAATCTCTGCAAAAAAGCAAGGTTACCGAATGGATTGACAGAATTAGTAGTTATGTTAAGAATAACTTATCTTAAACGTCCTTTTTAACAAAACCAGTGGAGATTATCCCATGGAAAATCCCATTATAGCTATTAAGGTGCTTTTTATTATTTATCTCCTTCTTAGCCAAGTAACTGCGCGTTTGTATATTATTACAAAACGCCGATCATGCACATCTGATGTTAAGCACACCAGACTACTATCACAAATCAAAGAACACTCTTTAGCTCTGTTTTATTGGCCATTTTATCTATATAGTGTTGTACGACGTAACAACACCGGAGAATGTCCTATTATTGGACTTTTAACGTGGATTGCAGGCGCAGTGATTTTTATTATCTGTATGACTGTTATATGGAAGTCTGGAACGAATGTTTTTGTGTTGTTCCTCTTCTATGTAATAGGAGTAATACCATACGCCATTGTAGATGCCTTCATAGATATCATCATCTACGTATTTATTATGTGTAAAAAAAGCTAAACCTGCCCATTAAAAGTTAGTCAAAGAGCATAGGTGACTTAACGCGTTGGTAACAAACACCAACGCTTTTTTTATTAATTGACAAATTTGGACAACAATGATAATTTAAAAAAAATAACTGATCTTTCCAGAAATATAACAGATAGAGGTTATCATGAATATTCTAATTGTTTCTGTCATCTTTTATTTGGTTCTTGATTTGCTATTAGGTGCATTGGCCTGGCAAACATTTCGTGTACCCGGCAAGCGTTTACAGCTTCCTTGGAACTTTCTATTATTATGGCCGGCAGGATTATATGCTTTCATTCAAGATGCACGGGGAATGAAAAAGTATGGATCTGTGCGCGTCGGAATCATAATCGTTTTAATAGCAGGAATTTTCTGGACCTATCTGCTACAACTACCTGCTATATTTTTTCCTTTTTTTCCGGCAGGTATCGTAGTATTATGGATTCTTGAAAATGTTATCCTAATGTCATTACCAGAGAGATAAAACATCTAAACAAAAATCTGGAACTACCAAACAAAAATGACGTCCTCCCCGCACTTCCCTTCGTTTCACTCAGGGTCGTACGGGGTTTCCTGTAAGGTAATAACAATAGCGTTGGTAACAAACACCAACGCTTTTTTATTTTAAATCAACTTTTTGAGCTATGATTATAAAAGACGTGAGTCTTGACAAACCAGCTAAAATCAACCAAGATTAAAATTAAATCGCCCTTCACAAACTACCAAAGGTAAAAAAATAATATGATTATCCAAATTGTTGTTGTATCGGCTATTATTTGGTTTGTCTTGAGTCAAATCATCACCTTGATAATCTACCTTTTACCCGACACTCCTTTCAAGGAGGACGGCCTGGAATTATACTTAAGATTACTTTGGTTATGGCCCTTGGCTCTAATAATCATCTTTTTTGAAAATTCCATTCTACCAGGGATAATCTCCTGGCTTTGCGTGATTATAGTGGGAATCTTCTGGACTTATTTTCTACACCTAGGGTGGCTAAATTTCTTCTGGTTCTTGGGAAGTTGTATCGTCTCAGTTATTCTGGCCATCTTGTTCTTTATTCTCTATCTTCTTATTTATCCAAAAAAAGGCTGAACAAAGATCAAGAGAACTATAAGAATTCTTGATCTTTACGCTGATATTGCATCAGCGTTTTTTTATCACCTCACCTGGGAACGACGTAATCTATTCTTTTCTGGCAATAGAAACAAGATTAACTCCCTTGGCTTTGCCTGATTTTTTTTGCCGTGATTGAGAAAAATTCCTTTCAACTTTAAAATTCGCAGTCTGTAAAAGTTTGGCTAACTTTCTCTTAGTGAAAGCATAATAATAGCGCTGACTTAAAACATTGCCTTGAGGATCTTTCCAGGGAATAAAAAAATCTTTAAAGGAACTTTTTTGCCAGAAACAATTAAAATAATTTTTAAAGTTGACTGTGTTCCATAAATACCAATTGGTCATTAAAAAATATCCGCCTGGCTTTAAAACCCGATATATTTCTGCTATGGCCTGCTGACGTAATTGCCGTGACGGCAAGTGATGTAAAGTAGCGATACAAACCACCACCTCAAAACTATTTTCAGGGAAATTGAGTTTAGTTAATTCCCCCAAAATAAATCTAGCTGCCTCATTAGAATAAGTTTCCTTGGCGACTTTAATCAACTGCTCACTATTATCTAAGCCGTAATATTCAACAGGCAAATGCTGGTCTATTAAAAATTTATACCAGCGGCCATTGCCACAACCCAGGTCTAGAATTTTCTGCCCTGGCTTGATATACTCTTTAAACAGCCCAAATTCAGTCCAAGGCATAACTCTAGTCTGGCTGAAATGACTAGCAATTTGATTGTAATCATCTTTAATTTTTTGCAATAACTTTTCTGTTTTTTTCATCAGGGTATTTTATGAAAAATATTGATAAAATAATTATTTCTAAAATCATCAAAGCTAATCCCAAAGATTACAGTTCTTTTCTGGTGCTTAAAAAAAGATTCTCTGGAGAATTTAATCTTCCGCCTCTAAACAATGCTACCCTGATTAAGGTCTATCGTCAACTCAAACTTTCTAAATCAGAAAAAAACAAAATCAAAAAGTTGCTTGCCTTTTTAACTAAACGTCGTACCAGAACTTTATCAGGAGTAACACCCTTAACTGTCTTAACTAAACCATACCCTTGTCCTGGAAAATGTATTTATTGCCCTGCCGAACCAAAAATGCCCAAAAGCTATCTTTCCAATGAACCGGCTGCCATGCGTGCCGTCTTAAATAAATTTGATCCTGTAAAACAGGTTAAAATGAGAATTAAAGCTTTAGAAGCTAATGGTCATGAAGTTGACAAAATTGAATTATTAATTTTAGGCGGCTGTTTTAATGCTTATACTAAAAAATATCAAAAAACTTTTATTAAAAACTGTTTTGCCACTTGTAATAATTTTAATAAAAAAACAAAACCAGTAAAAACTTTAGAGCAAACTTTTAAACAAAACGAAAAAACCAAATACCGCATTATCGGCGTTACCATTGAAACACGGCCAGATATGATTAATGAACAGGAAATTAAATGGTTTAGAGAATTAGGCATTACCAGAGTTCAATTTGGGGTGCAACACTTAAATGATAAAATCTTGGCCTTTGTTAAGCGAGGACATACAGTAAAACAAACCATCCAAGCCACTAAACTTTTAAAACGAGCTGGTTTTAAGATTGATTATCATTTAATGCCGAATTTACCAAACTCCACTCCAGCTAAAGATTTGCAAATGTTCAAAAAGATCTTTACTGATAAAAATTTTCAGCCCGATCAGATAAAAATTTATCCCACAGTAGTAAATAAGTATGCGCCGCTTTATCGCTGGTATAAATCCGGCAAACATAAACCTTATTCCCCAAAACAATTACTGAATCTTTTGCTAAAAATAAAACAAACAGTACCTTACTACGTCCGAATCAACAGATTAATTAGAGATATTCCTAAACAAAGTATTGCCGCCGGTAATAAAATTACTAATTTACGACAGTTGTTACAGGAAAAAATGCAAAAACAAGAAAAGAAATGCAAATGTATCCGTTGCCGAGAAGCTAAAGAAGATATTACTAATCTTAAAAAAGCTAAACTCTTTACTGAAAAGTACCGTGCCAGTGATGGTTGGGAATACTTTATCAGTTATGAAAGTCCTAAAAGAGATAAATTATATTCTTTTATTAGATTTAGAGTAAATGATGAACAAAATAATTTTATTCCTGAATTAAAAAATGCTTCTTTAGTTAGAGAACTGCATACTTACGGACAGTTAATTCCTGTTAAATCTCCTCTTCTCTCCGGTAAACGAGGAATTAATCCTCATTTAACCAACGCCATTCAGCACACTGGTTTTGGCAAACGTTTAATGAAAATCGCTGAAGATTTAACCTATAAACACGGGCTTAAAAAAATTGCTGTCATTTCCGGTATTGGTGTCAGGCCTTATTACCAAAAACTTGGTTATTGTCTGGAAGAGACATATATGATAAAATATTTACATTAACCTCTAAAATTTTATGGCAAAGCAAACAAAAAATTTAGTAAATTTATTTTATGAGTTCGGCATCTTAGGTAAAATGCAACGAGCCGGTTTTAAACTGGCTTTAGTTCTGGAAACAGAAAGTTTAGCTGATCATACTGTTAGAACTGCTTTAATTGCTTATATTCTAGCTGAACTAGAAAATGCTGATCCTTATAAAGCCGCAGTTATGGCTCTTATCCATGATTTGGGTGAAATCCGCATTGGTGATCATCATAAAGTTTCAGCCAGATATTTAAAAACTTATCCTGCTGAAGAAAAAGCTTTTTATGATCAAACTAAAAATCTGCCAGACAAGATAAAAAAGGAATGGCGAACACTCTTAAAAGAAAAAGAAGGCCGCAAAACTTTGGAAGGGGTAATTGTTCAAGATGCAGACTGGCTGGAAAATGCTATTACTGCCAGAGAACATTTATCTCAAGGTTATAAATCAACCCAAAGCTGGATTAACAATGTTAAAAAAGCTTTGGAAACAGAATCTGCTAAAAAACTACTTTTAGAAATTGAAAAAACTGAACCAACTGACTGGTGGAAAAATCTAAAGAAAATGACTTATAAGAAATTACCTAAAAGTAAACTTAAAAAACCAAAACTTAATAATTAATTATATGCAACTGCCTCCAAATTCAATTATCGCTTCTGGTCCGGTAATTATTGAAGAAATTAACGGAAAGCTTTGCACATTATTAAACAAAGCCAAAACCACTGATAAAAGACCTAACCCTAAATGGCAGTTTTGTGGCGGAGAAGCAGAAGATTTTGATGTCAATTTGGAAGAAACCGCCAAACGTGAAGTTAAAGAAGAAATGGGCATTGACATTGAAATTGAAAAACTACTGGATGTGATATTAATAAAAAGAAATGATAACTCAATTGTGATTGCTGTTCATTACTTAGCCAAACGGATTGGTGAAATTAAACCCGGACCAGAAATTAGTGAATGGAACTGGTTTCCGCTTGATGAATTACCAGAAGATTGTGCTCCAAACATTAAACCAGTTATTGAGAAAATTCAAAAATCATGAAAGTAAACCCCGTTAAAAGCTCACACTGGGCATTAAAACCCGTGTTCGCTAAAAAATATAAGCATTCATTCCCGCGGCAAGCCGTGGGGCATTCTGTTTCTAACGGGGTAAACCATTCCACGCTTAATAATTTTTTAAGACAATATAACGTCGGTAGTTTATTGTCTTTTAAAAAATTTAAAAAAGGCCTAGCTAATCAAGTTTATCATCTTAAAACCACTAAAAGAAACTATACTTTTAAAATTATTATCCGCCATGCACCGGCAAAGATTAAATATGAAATTGATCTTTTAAACCATCTAAAAAATCTACCAACTGCTAAACCAATAAAAAACATTAATGGTAAATATCTAACCAAATTTAATAATCAAACTGTTTTGTTATACTCATATTTAAAAGGGGAAGAAAAAGTCAAATTTAGCGACAAAATGATAAGTCAAACAGCTATTTTCTTAGCTAAACTGCATTTACAAACTGAAAATTTCCAAACCAAAGTCAAGCGTCTGGAATTCTACAATATTTCTAAAAATAAACTGGAGTTGATCTTAAAAGTTAGCCAAAAATTAAAAACTCCAAGCATAAAATCCGCTTTAAATTATATTGAACAAAACTTTTTAAAATATAAATTACCTGGGAATTTACCTAAAGGCGCTATGCACATTGATTTAAAGCCCGAAAATACTCTTTTTGTGAAAAATAAACTAACTGGTGTTGTTGATTTTGACAACTCCTATAACGGCCCATTAGTTTTGGATCTAGCCAACACCATGATGTGGTACTGCTCTAAAGAAGGTAACTTTAATTTAAAGAGAGCCAAAATAATTTACGACAGTTATAACAAAATTAGAAAACTTACAACTATTGAGAAAAAATATCTATTTAAAGCACTGCACTTTGCTTTCTTAAGCCATGTTTTAGTTGATATTTATTTTTTAGCCTTAAAAAAACTGCCACAATCTTACATTAATTGGGGATTGAAAAACTTGCTTTTAACGGAAAAAAATCTTAAAATAAGCAAACAGAAATTTTCAAAAATTTTCAACTAATTTATGAAAGAAAGAGAATCAACCCAAACCGAGACCAGAGAAACAGAACCAAACTTAAAAACTCCGATTATTGATATTGTCCGACACGGCTCGACTGATTATAAAGAACTAACAAACTCTGATTTTGAATTTAATCCTGATTCGCCTGATTTTAAACTTAATGCTGAACATTTGGATTTAACCAAAGAAGGTATCAAGGAAATCTTAGAAGCCGCTCAACAAATAGAACAAAGAATAGATAAACAGAATGAAGTTGTAATCTTGACTACTAGTCCAAATTTCAGGGCGCAATCATCAATTTTCCTGATTGAAAAATATCTGCGTGAAAACGGGGTAACAATCCTTAATTCCGAAAAAATCTTTAAAACGCAAAGTTTGAGGCAAATAAAGTTTAGAGATGTTCCACATGATGAATGGGTTGAACATCATCAGCGATATATAGAAGATGACCCTGATTTTGCTAAACTGCCAACTGAAGTTGCACATACCCAAATAGTAAATGAAGTTTATGGACAAACCATCAGTGAATTTTGTACAGAAGGTTATGATGATATAGACCAAAGATTTAATAATTTTGTCAGACACATGTCAAACATCCAAAATTGGTTCAGTGCCGAAACTATGGCTTTGTTAAAAGGCAAAAGATTGCGTATTATCGCTTTAACTCATGAAGAATTACCTGCTAGGTTCATGAAACAAACTCTTAACACTAAGGAAAATTTGAAAAAAGGACAAGTATTGGAAATATCACCAATCAAAGCTGATGAAACAGAAAATCAACAAATTAAAATCAGTTTATTGAAAAAACTAAGCGGTGAATCAGAATCAGCCGAAATAATGGTCGATGATATTAAACATTAATTACAATTTATGCAAATATCCATCCCTGATCCAAAATTAGCCCAAAGTTTACAAAAAGAACTAGAACGTCAACGTCAAACTTTGGAAATGATCCCTTCGGAGAATTTTGTTTCCCCAGCAGTACTTAATGCTTTGGGTAGTGTTGGTACTAATAAATATTCCGAAGGTTATCCTGGCCAAAGATATTACGGCGGTAATCAGTTTATTGATGAAATTGAAAATTTAGCCAGAGAAAGAGCTAAAAAATTATTTAGCGTTGATCATGTTAATGTCCAGCCCTACTCTGGTTCGCCAGCCAATCAAGCAGCGATTTTTGCCGTGGCCAATCCCGGTGAAACAATTATGGGCATGCATTTGTTTTACGGCGGACATTTAACTCACGGCTGGAATGTTAATTTTTCTGCGCGCTATTATAAATCTGTGCAATATACCACTAAAAAAGATGGTTGGTTGAATTATGAACAAATTGAATCTTTAGCCAAAAAACACAGACCCAAAGTAATTTTTTGCGGAGCAACCGCCTATCCAAGGTTATATGACTATCCCCTGTTGGCAAAAATCGCCCATTCAGTTGATGCTTACTTTATTGCTGATATTGCTCACGAAGCAGGCTTAATCGCCGCCAAAATCATTCCCTCGCCAGTTGGACACGCTGACATTATTACTACTACGACTCATAAAACTTTAAGAGGACCCAGAGGCGCTATGATTATGTGCAACGGTAAAGAATCCCATCCTTTAAAACCTCTTTCTGAAAATGAAAATCCTAGAAAAAACCTACCTACCTTGATTGACCGAGCGGTTTTCCCTGGTCTTCAAGGCGGACCGCATAATCATACCACTGCCGCCATTGCTATGGCTTTGGAAGAAGCATTAAAACCAGAATTTAAAACCTATGCTGAACAAATTTTAAAAAACGCCAAAGCCCTGGCTCAAAACTTAATTGATGAAGGGCTGGAATTGGTTACCGGCGGAACTGATAATCACTTGATGCTGGTAAAATTGACTAACTTGGGTATTGGCGGAAAACAAGCGGAAACTGTTTTGAATGAAGTCGGAATTACCGCCAATAAAAACACTATTCCTTTTGATGAAAGAAAACCTTATGATCCTTCTGGCATTAGATTAGGCACACCGGCTCTGACTTCCCGAGGATTTAAAGAAGATGAAATGAAAATTATCGGAAAACTGATTGCCAAAATTTTGAAAAATCATGAAAGTGAAACAATTAAACAGGAAATAAAAAAATCAGTCAAAGAACTGACTGGAAAGTATCCGCTATATCCAGAGTTGGAATATAATTAGACAACATTAAAAACCTTTTGGTTCTATTACCTTCTCATTGTCATTCTGAGGAGCAAAAGCGACGAAGAATCTGTAAAACACAGCATTTGTTAACAGATCCTTTGCTTACGCTCAGGATGACATAGTAGAACCAAAAGGTTTTTAGATTATTTTTGTTTCCTTGAACAACCATTGTAAATATTCTCCTTCTGCTTTATCAACCTCAATCTTCAAGATACAAGGCGCTTCATAACTGTGCACTTTTTTTATAACTGATTCTATTTTTTTATAATAATTCTTGCGGGTTTTTAGTAATAAAACAATTTCTTTACCAGTAACTATCTTACTTTTCCAGGAATAAACAGAGGTAATCGGCCAAAAATTAGCACAAGCAATCAACTTTAATTTTAAAAGCATCAAGGCAATTTTTTTGGCTTCTGTTTTATTTTTACAAACTGTATAAATTAAAATCATTCTTGATAAATTTTAATAATTTCTCCGTCAGTATCCATTTCAATAAAATGTTTAGCTTTACCTTCCCTAAAAGCACTACATTGATTTTCTGGTAAATTATCAATTTCTTGGCGAGGATTATGGGCAATATCCAAAACCCACATTGTTTCCGGATATTCAGGATTACCATAAAGCTCATTGGAAAGACAAGGACCCTGTGACATATCCAGATCATCTGCTTTGGCTTGATTAAATAAAATCTGCGCCTTAGTCAAGGCAATCTGCCTTTCTAAATCCATATTCAACTTGGAAACATCTATCTTGTTTTGTTGATCATTAGAGGGGGCACAGCCGCCAACAATTATTACCGTAAAAATTAATATTAAAATGACTAATTTGCCTTTCATAAAAAAATATTAAAATAATTTTGACTGCCAATTATCCTGCTTACCCAAAGATTTAACGGTTATTATCTTATCAATGTTAAAAATTCTGCTGGTCTGCTTTAAATGGCAAAAAGCATGAACCTGATTATTTTTAATAATTTTAATGTCTATCTTTCTCACACTGCGCTCTTCAAAACCTGCTTTTAAATATTCAATCTCAATCTGTTCGCCGTTTCTATAAGCATCTAATACCTGATCTTTAATGGATGTTCCATTACCCCAACGTACTGGTATAGAAACACGATCACCCATCTTTTCATACCAAATATGTCCGTGTTGTTTGCCATATTCATATAAATCACGAGTAATCCTCACATCATCTAAACAATATTTTTCCAAATTTTCCCATTCATTATTTTTATAATACCAAACAGCATCTAAACCCGAACCAGATTTGCCTTCACCTAAAGTGCATTGAACCACGCTTTCCAGTTTTAAACGATGGCCTAAAGCATGATAAATTTCCTCTAAAATATCCAGATGAGGAAGTTTAGCTAACTTAAATTTAAAATATGGCTGCAAAACTGTAAAGTCAAAACTTTTACTGTTAAAGCCGATGATTAAAGAAGCTTTTTTTAGCCACTCGCCCAACTCTTTGAATTCCTCTTCGCGAAAAGATTTAAACTGATCTTTTTGATAAGAATAAACCCCGACCAAAGAAACTCCTAACTGCTCCTTATTATGATCCCCGCCTACCTCTTCAAAAGTTTTTTTTGTCTCTAAATCCAAAACCAATTTATTATCTTCCATAATATAAAAAGTGTAAATCTAAAAACATAAGTTCTTCTATTTTAACATAAAATATGACAAAAATACATATTTATTAATTTGACTAAACTGACAGGAAAAACTGAGTTGACTAATTTTTATAATCTGCTAAAATACAACTTCTTGTCCTTAAAAACACTCAACAAAAATACCCTAACCGTGAGGTTTACCATGTCGGAATTTGAAAATTTTGCCTGCCTCAATCCTACTTGTCCGGATTTTAGCCGCCTTAATGCTGGTAACATTGCTTTGTATGCCCAGTATGGACAGAAACACGTACGCCTACTTGTCTGCAAAACCTGCAACAAAACTTTCAGTGAGTTAAAAGGCACTCCTTTCTGGGATAGCCGCTTTGACTGGGACACCATTGAAGACATTTACCGAAGCTTATTGGACAACAGAGGCATCAGAGCAACAGCAAGACTTTATGGTCTTTCCAAAAACACAGTCAAACGATATCTTCGCTTAGCCCGAAAGAATCCGACAATAATTGAAGCCTGGCTTTCAGAACGCGGTACCCTGGCAGGTCGTGTATTAACTATGCAAAAGTTGGTTAAAAAAGAATTTTGACGGATCGCCGCTGATATTTAAGGCACACAAAAATTATTACAAAGCACCACCTATTATTTTGGTGGTGTATTTTTATTCTTTAAATTATTTAAACTTCCGGTAAATATTGAATATCTCCGTCATTTAAATGATTAAAACCATTAATTCCATTTTCAACCAGCTTTACTTCTTCCATTAATTCCTCTGGAATTTCCTGTAAAAATGAAGAAGGAATATTTAAATATCTGCCGACATAACTGTCAGTTAAAGGATAACTGAAAAACAACTGCTTTTTGGCTCTGGTAATAGCTACATAAAACAAACGGCGCTCCTCTTCTAAGCCGTTTTCTTCTGCCAAAGCTTTAGTATGAGGAAAAGCTGAATCAACCAAGTTAATAATAAAAACCACTTCCCATTCCAAACCCTTGGCCTGATGAATAGTGGAAAGCACTAATCTTTCCTTTTCTTGATTATTAGGATTAGCTCGCTCTACAGCAAAAACTTCCTGTAAAGTAATTTCTGATAAAAATGAATTTACATCCTTATAACTTTCAGAAAACCTGGCTAATTGTTCTAAATCCTGCAATCTTTCCTGCCAGTTAGAATAAACTGCTTCCAGATAATTTTGGTAATCTGACTTTATTAAATCATTGATCAGACCGGCAGAATCAGCTAAATCTTTTAAAGTTCTAATTTTAAGATCTTTAAGAAAAATGTTGACTAAACTGTCCCAGCCGACTTTTGATCTACTGGTTAAAATATCAGAAAAATCCTGGTCAAAACATTTAACAATACAATTAATATTTTTTAAACGTTGGAAAATTCGAACAGCAGTTTGATTGCCAATACCTTGCTGCTGATTTAAAATTCTTAACCAAGCTACTTCATCTTTAGGGTTATTAATAACCCTTAAATAGGCAATGGCATCTTTAATGTGTGCCCGCTCAAAAAATCTTAAGCCGCCACGGTATTCATAAGGAATGTCTTTTTGAGTTAAGGCAAACTCTAATTCCTGGGAATGAAAAGTTGCCCGAAAAAGCACTGCCATTTTATCTAAAGGAACTCCTTCGTCTCTAAGCTGTAAAATCATCTGGCTAACAAATTCTGCTTCCTGGCTAGGAGAAATTGAAGAGACTAAATTAGGTTTAACAAAACTATTAACTTGCGGCTGCAGCAGTTTAGGGTATTGTCTAACATTATACTTAATAACTTCATTGGCAACGTTCAGAATTTGAGGAGTAGAACGATAATTGGTTTCCAGTTTAAAAATTCTGGTTTGAGGAAAAGTCTTGGGAAAATTTAAAATATTATCAATATCAGCTGCCCGAAAAGAATAAATACTTTGAGCATCATCGCCTACCACTAAAACATTATGATGAATATAAGAAAGTTCGCGGATGATTTTGGCCTGAAGATAATTAGTGTCCTGATATTCATCTACTAAAATATATTGAAATTGAGTTGCCAATCTCTCTTTGACAGTTGGATTTTCTTTTAATAATTTTAACCAGTTAACCAATAAGTCATCAAAATCCATGGCGTTGTTGGTCTTTTTCTTTCTTTCATAAAGACGAGCAATTCCCCTGATCTTATCTTCAAGCTCAAGCCAATGAGGATGCTTTATTTCCAACACTTCAATCAATTTTTGATTGGCATTTTTACTAAAGCTGATTAAATCCTTTAACACAGCGGCTGAAGGAAAACGGCGTTGTTTAACATCAATATTCATCTCTTGAAGACAAATATTCAATAAACCTTTACTGTCTTCTTCATCTAAAATAGTAAAGTTTGACTGATAACCTAAAAGTTTAGCATATTTTCTTAAAATTCTGTTGCCAATATGATGAAAAGTGCCTCCCCATAATTTTTCAGGATGCTTGCCTAATAATTTAGCTACCCTGGAAAGCATTTCTTTAGCAGCTTTATTAGTGAAAGTCACCAATAAAATATTCTCTGGGCTTACACCTCTTTCTATTAAATATGCCACCCGAAAAACAATGGTTCTGGTCTTACCGCTACCGGCACCGGCTAAAACCAAACAAGGCCCCTCGGCAGTAGTAGCGACCTGATACTGTTCTTTATTTAACTCTTTAGCATAATCAACTTCCAAATCTTTTTTAATTTCTTGCGGCTTTAAAACAAAAACTTTGGCCATATCTTCTTAAAAAATTTTCCTGGATTATTTAATAAATTTTGAAATTAATTCCTCAATTTTTTGTTCAATTTCCTCTTCATTACTAAAAGTCCGGCGAATTTCCGCCTTATTACTCCTAATATATTTCCTGACTGATTTTGGTAATCTTCTTTTTTTCATAAATACTCATACACTGGCAGCTGATAGCTAGGCTATCAGCTGAAAGTCAATTCATCCTCTTAATTTCACTTCGTAAATAATCTGCTCCAAACGCTTAAGATTGCGTTTAGCTTCATCAAACTTCTGTCGGCAAGGACCGCTTAAATATAAAGTTAATAAAAAGGCAGTAATCTCCTCACAGATAAGTTTATATTTCCCCAGAACTTTATAATTACCGGCTGTGGCTTGCAAAACTGCTTGACGTACTAATTCACCAGTTAAATCAGCCAAACCGCTGATATATTCTTCTGGACCAATTGATTCAATGTTTAACTGATTAAGGTCTTTGCCCAAAAGAACCTGATTAAAAGTCTTAGCTTCTACATATTCTTCAACAGCTGCTTTATAACTGCCTTCAAATCTTAAACGATTGCCTTTGTTATAAGTCTTGTTTAATTCTTTCAGTAACTTTTCGGCCTGCTTTAGATTGTTTGTTGCCTGTTTTATATCCTGACGATGCAAAGCAAAAATGGCTGTTTTGGAATTCTGAAGAATTGAGCGCGACTTATTAATAATTTCTCCGCGTTCTTTTTGATAAAGCTCTAAATCTTTTTTGATTTTAGAAAAAAAATCTTTTTTCATCATAATAAATAGATTAATAAGATGATTAGGTTATTTTAGTAATCTGTATTATAACAGTCCAAGTTTAAAAAGCAACAAAAAAATCAGCTTAAAAAACTGTAAACTAAAAAATTGGTTTCTGTCCTAAACTAACGGGTTTGGGTAAATTTTAGCAACCTTACTCACTAACTTTATAAATCTCGTCGCCCTTTTTAACCTCTTCATCAACTTTCATTCCACCTTCTTTACCTTTCTTAATTTTTTCTACCGACTCTTTTTCAACTTCCAAAGAATCCACGGTTTGCTGAAAATCTCTTTCGCCATGCAAAAAATGAAGCTTATCACCAATTGCCACCGTGCCTTTTTCTACTTTTATCACCGCTACCCCAATCTTATCAAAGTAATGAGTAACTTTACCTATTAATTCTTCTGGCATAAATTATTAGCTTATATCTTAACTATATAATGAAGCTTAACTTTGTCAAGCTAATAAAAAAATGCTAAAATCTGTTAATTAGATTAAATATAAATTATGTCGTTTTCCCTTGGTATAGTCGGTTTGCCTAATGTTGGTAAAAGTACACTCTTTACTGCCTTAACCAAAAAACAGGTAGATGCTTCTAATTATCCTTTTTGTACTATTGAACCCAATGTCGGGATGGTAGCTGTTCCTGATGAACGTTTAGAAAAACTGGCAAAGATTTATAATTCTACTAAAGTTGTGCCAACAACCATTAAGTTTGTTGATATTGCCGGCTTAGTCAAAGGCGCTAGTCAAGGCGATGGTTTGGGCAATAAATTTTTGTCGCATATCCGCGAAGTTGACGCCATTGTTGAAGTGGTCAGGGATTTTAAAGACGAAAACGTTGTCCATGTCACCAGCAAAATTGATCCCGAGGATGATATCAAGACGATTAACCTGGAATTAATTCTTGCTGATTTGGAAATAGTCAGTAAACGTTTAGAAAATTTGGAAAAACAAACCAAAGGGATAACTGATAAAAAACCTCTAGTAAATATTGCCGTTTTAAGAAAAATTAAAGAAACTTTAGCCAAGGAAAATTTTGCCTATCAAGCAGTAATTAATGAAGATGATTTACATTTTGTTAAAGAATTAAACCTCCTGACTTATAAACCAATTCTTTATGTTTATAATGTTTCGGAAGATGAATCCAAAAATAAAAAAGAATTTTTTAAACAACCCTCAATCGCCGTTTGCGCTAAATTAGAGGCGGAATTAGCTTCTCTAAACGATAATGAAGAACGAGAATATCTAAAACAACTAAGCATAGCACAAACTGGTTTGGACAAATTGATTGTGGAATCCTACAAACTTCTAAATTTAATTTCCTTTTTTACTGCTGGTCCTAAAGAAACTCATGCTTGGACAATTATTCAAAGAACAAAAGCGCCTCAAGCGGCCGGCAAAATTCATACTGATTTTGAAAAGGGTTTTATCAAAGCCGAAATTATTAACTGGAAAAATCTAATTGATAACGGCGGTGAAGCCAAAGCCAAAGAAAAGGGCTTTATCAGAACTGAAGGTAAGGATTATGAAATGAAAGACGGTGATGTAGTATATTTTTTGTTTAATAAGTGATTGACAAAAACGTTTTTTTATGCTAAACTAACAGTAGAAAATAAAAAATCGCGGTGTAGATCAAAAAAACTTATTTTGAACTTGCTGAAAAACAAAAACAAAAATGAAAAAACAAAAATTATCCCATACTTTTTTGTATATTATTGTCTGTTTCATTATAGTTATAGCTTCAGCCAAATTAATGGCTATGGCTCACCAATCTTTTAGAGAGACTCAACGGCTTGAAGCAAAAACCCTAGAAACATTTACTGGTAAAATAAAACAAAATCAGTCAACTCAAATATTAGAAAATGGCTATCTTAAAGATGAGCCTTTTTCTTTTATAGAAAAAATCTGGTTAAAAATTTTCCCTAAAGCTTATGCAACCGTAAATCAAGAAGAAAAATACACGGCAAAATTAATTTCTATTGAACCCCGACAGCCCATTCGTCTACAACCGGGTAAAAGTTTGACTGTGCAACTTAAATATTTAAATACTGGCACTGTTACTTGGCAACGTGACATTTTTAATTTCACTGCTATTGCTACAGCTGAACCATTAATGCATCACAGTGATTTAAGACATTCTTTTTGGGAAACAGCTTTTAGACCAGCCAGATTATTGGAAAAAGAAATTAAACCAGGACAAACCGGCACTTTTCGTTTTGCCATTAAAGCTCCTAAAAAAATTGGAGTTTATGAGGAAAATTTTATTTTAGTAGTCAGGCGCATTTCCTGGATAGATAATAGTCAAACCACCATTAATTTTGAAGTAAGTAATGATCTAAAAGCTAAAACTGTTGCAAAAATTTCTGGTGTAAAAATCTCTAATGAAAGCTATTTCCATATTCCTACCGCTGAACAAAAAGAAAATCTCCAAAAAGCTAATGATGAATATTGGCAAAAAATTCGTAACTTAAATATTGCTGACAGTGAAACAAAGCTACAAGCTGATGATGCCGACACTCTTCCGGCAATTAAGCAAACTCAATCAACCGACTTAGGGCCAATGATTAGAGTGGGATTATATTCCACTACAGAACCGGTTATCATCACTGCTAACAGAAAATTTAAAGTTAAACGTAGTGATGGAAATTTAGTTGCTGAAATTTCCGCCGGCAAAAAAGTCACCTTAACTTATGATTTTACTAATCAACATTATTATGTTGCGGGTACTGATATTGATGATCGGGGCAGAAATTATTTAATTTTAGAAAGTGATGATCCTAATGTGGTCTTTGAAATTTTAAATTATGAAAATCGTCTGGCTTGGAATCCCACTGTTAATGACAACCGTTTTAGAAACAAACTAGAGCTGCGCTATGCAGAAAAAATCGACAAACTCTGGGTGATTAATGAACTGCCCATGGAATATTATGTTAAAGGTGTGGCGGAAGTTTCTAACTTATCTCCGCAAGAATATCTAAAAGCCATGGCCGTAGCTATTAGAACTTACGCTTATTATCATTACAATAAAGGCGTACTCAATTTAGTGACCGATGGTAGTACCAAACATGCTGATGAGCATTTTCATGTTGATTCCTTATTTGACCAAGTTTATCGCGGTTATGGCATTGAAGAACGTTTAACCAATTATATCCAAGCAGTTGATGATACCGAAGGACAAATTATCAAATATCAAAATAAAGTGGCGATCACTCCTTACTTTTCCAGAAGTGATGGTCGCACCAGAAGTTTTAAGGAAGTTTGGTATAATGACGTACCCTGGTTGATCTCTGTGTCTACACCTTATGATCAAGGAGAAACTTTATACGGTCATGGCGTAGGCATGGCTTGTACAGACGCTTACCGCCGAGCTGATCAAGGCGCACTTTATGATGATATTTTAAAATATTATTATACTGACGTTGATATACATAATCAGTACTGATGTTCTTTATTAAAATTAAAGAGTAAACGCTGAAACTATAAAAAATAAAAAGGGATTATCAATATCCTCTTATAAGTCAGCAAGTTTTACTCAATCGAGTCAAACTCGAGGCGAAAAACAAAAACAAAAAACACCCTGAGCATAGCAAAGGGGTTTTTTGTTTTACCTTTTTATAAAAGGTAATTTATCTAAAATAAATCTCCGTTTCTGTGATAAATCATCTATTTTTTCTTGATAATCATAGCTAATTTTATCTTGTTTTTTTATAACAATCCCTAAAGGAATTCCTCTTCCCTGTCCGCTTTGTTCTTTCACTTTCTTTTTCATTTCACTCTGCAACCTTTTAATTCTATGCTCTATTGAAATCACTCTAAATAAACTAATTAAATATATAACAAAAATTACTGTTGTAACTAACAAAATAATAGATTCTAAAGGCATATATTTATAATATTAACATGGCGTCGCCAAAAGAGTAAAACCAATATTTCTTTTTGATTGCCGTTTGATATGCTCTAAGAATTAATTTTCTACCAGCAAAAGCAGTGATTAACATCAATAAAGTTGACTTAGGTAAATGAAAATTAGTAAGCAGACAATCAACGAATTTGAATTTATAACCCGGATAAATAAAAACATCAGTCCATTTCTTTCCACCTGTTAATTTTCCTCTTTTAACAAATGCCCCAAGCGTCCGCACAGAAGTTGTCCCCACAGCAATAATCCTTCTACCCTGTTTTTTTGCCTGATTCAAGTTTTCCGCGGTTTTCTTGTGTATTACTGCCAACTCTGAATGCATTTGATGTTTGGTAATATCCTGAACTTTGACTGGTTCAAAAGTACCAAAACCAACATGTAAAGTAATATATTCAAATTGAACGCCTTTTTTCTTTAATTTATTGATTAACTGTTTAGTGAAATGGAAACCGGCTGTAGGCGCTGCTACTGAACCAGTATATTTAGCAAAAATCGTTTGATATTCCTTTTTAAGTTTAGCTGATTTACTCAAAACTTTAATGTATGGCGGCGTTGGTACAAAACCTAGATCATTAATCATCAATTCTAATTTTTTACCTTGCTGATTAAATTTTACCAACCAAACAGATTGATCAATTTGTTTTATAATTTTACAAGATAATCCTTTACCAAACTCAATGACTTGACCGATTTTCTTTCTACGGTTACCAATCAAAACCTGCCAACTATTTAGACTGATTTTTCGTAGCAGAAAAACTTCCACTTTTCCTTTTGTTTTTTGTCGTTTACCAATCAAACGCGCTGGAAAAACTTTGGTGTTGTTCAAAACCAAAACATCGCCCTTTTTTAAATAACTGATAATGTCATAAAAATGCTTGTGCTCAATTTTCTTTGATTTTCTGTTCAAAACTAAAAGCCGCGAATGGTCACGCGGTGAAATTGGATGTTGAGCAATTAAATTTTTGGGTAAATTGTAATTAAAATCTGATAATCTCATATTTCTAAATCTCGTCTAGCGGAGGGTTTTAAACCCTCCGTTGACCATCTATATTAAAATCTTATACTAAACTCGCAACCGCAGTAATCTTGACGATAAAATCCTTCTACTTTTGCTAATTCACATGAATGTTTAAAACCATCATCTTTTTTCCAGTCTGCTTCGTAAAAATCAATTTGATGTTCAACACTAATTGATTTACCCAGCTGATTAATCAGCTCGGCATTTTTATGAGGACTGATAGTTAAAGTAGTAGCAAAAATTCCATAACCGTTTAACTTGGCAAACTGCGCTGTATTTTTTAAACGTTGTTTAAAACAAACTGAACATCTTAATCCGCCTTCAGGTTCTTTTTCTAAATTCAATACTTTTTTTAACCATTCTTGATGATTATAAGAACCTTCAATTAATTCTAAATTATTTTTGTCTGACCACTGTCTAACCTCTTTTAAACGTCTTTGATATTCGCTTTCTGGATAAATATTAGGATTATAAAAAAACAAATCAACTTGATAGTTTTTTTGCAATTGCTGAACAATATATAAAGCACACGGCCCGCAACAGGTGTGAAGTAATAGTTTTTTCATTTTTCTTTCCTGCAGCTGATAGCCAGGCTATCAGCTTCTATGTAAGCTAATAATAATTAATTAATAAAATGAAGCCTATTATAAATAAAATGGAATTTAATATAATAAACTGTTTTTTTGATAAGCCACCTATTTCTCTTTTGTCGCCATTATTTAATAATTTAACCAATTTTCCTCTCTCGCCACATTTTGAACAAATATAAGGATTAGTAAATGCAAAATAAGCAATCACGCTAAAAATATTCAGTATTGTTAATAAATAGATAACCCCAAAAACAGTCCTGATATTCCATTTTTTTGGTAAATCAATATAACTACAATTCTTACATTCTATTTTTATTAATTGACCCGGGGCTTTTGTGGGATCAATTAATTTGTTATTTTTTTCTTCAGTCATAACTTTTAAATTAATATTATAAATTATATCAATTTACTTTGCAACTCACCTGGCACTTCCAACCCCAAATGTTTATATGCATTTTCTGTAACTACTCTACCACGAGGAGTGCGTGCCAAAAATCCCAACTGAATCAAATAAGGTTCATAAATTTCCTCAATTGTTCCTTCCTCTTCCTGAACTAAAGCAGCAATAGAATTTAAACCCACTGGCCCGCCTTTAAATTTCTCAATAATGGAACTTAAAATTTTCCTGTCCAGAGAATCCAAGCCCATAATATCCACTTCCATAAGCTCCAAAGCTTTTTGGGTTATTTGAGGATTAAGAATGCCGTCGCCCTTAACCTGAACATAGTCTCTGACTCTTTTTAAAAGACGATTAGCGATTCTAGGGGTTAAACGCGCCCGCTGTGCAATCATTTTAGAAGAATCATCCTGTAAATCTATGGATAGAATACGGGCTGAACGATCAATGATTTTTTGAATATCTTCTTGACTGTAATAATCCAGCCGAAAAGTACTGCCAAATCTGTCGCGTAAAGGAGATGACAAAAGATGATAACGCGTGGTTGCTCCCACTAAAGTAAATTTAGGTAAATCTAAACGCAATGTTCTGGCTGCCGGACCTTTACCAATCACAATATCCAAAGCATAATCTTCCATGGCTGGATATAAAACTTCCTCAATCAATCTGTTAAGCCGATGAATCTCATCAATAAATAAAATGTCGCCGTCTTCCAAATTAGTAAGAATAGCAGCTAAATCGCCGGCCCGTTCTATGGCCGGACCAGAAGTAACCCGAATATTAACTCTTATCTCTTTAGCTAAAATATGAGCTAAAGTAGTTTTGCCTAAACCCGGCGGACCATGGAATAAAACATGTTCCATGGCTTCGCCTCGTTGTTTGGCAGCAGTCATAAAAATCTTAATATTTTCCTTAATCTTTTGCTGTCCCACAAAATCATTAAGGATTGCCGGCCTTAAAGTTAAATCCAAAGCTTTATCTTCACTTTTTTCTTTATTGGAAATAATTCGTTCTTTAGACATAAGCCAAGATTAGCATTTTAAAACGGTTTTTTCAAGATAGCTGACAAATTCATTGACAGCTATAATCAAAAACTGACCAGATTCACTGGTCAGTTTCAAAATAATTATAAATTATTTTCTCCCTTTCACTCTTGAATACCTGATCAATCCTGAACAAGGAATAATTTCAATGCCGCGTTTAACCAATTCATCCAGAAAAAGATTCATGCCAATAGAATCAGAAGACATATGCCCGGCAATAACAATGTTAAGATGAGCTTTTTCCGCTTCTTCACGATTCTCTTCCTTCATGTGCATACCAATGATTGTGCCAATACCAGCTTGCGCAATGTGTTGATAAAGATCTTTAGAACCTTCTGTACCGCCGGTAATTTCTGTTATAGCAATTTTACCGGTATAGCCTGATTCTTTACCAGTAAATAATCTAGGCCCGGCTTTCTGTTTTATGGCTTGATGATATTCAGGAATTTTCTTTAATAGTCTTAACAAATCTTCTACTGTTTCAATTTCCTTTTCATACTTACGTAAATACTTATCTAAAAAATTAGCGACCAAATTATCAGATGGTGTATGCACACACATTAAATTAAAACCTAACAGTTTTGCTGTATCCACCACCCGATTATGATTAACAGGAGAAATTCCTCTGGCTACTTCACTCATCCGTATATGAGTTAAACTTTCCGCAATATTAATTGGCACGCCGTATTTAGCTAAAAGTTCCACTTGTAAATCCATTACTTCATGGAGACCGGCCAAAGCCGGTCCCAGGGGATGATGGGAGATAATTAAATCAATGGTTTTTTTTGCAGAAAGTTCTTTGGCTAACAACACTTCAGCTACGTCAATATCAATGCCAGTTAAAATTCTTTTGATTTTTTTCTGGGGATCGCCAAAATAACGGGTATCTGAAAAGGGATTAGTTAAGCGCTCTTCATCAAACTCTTCTTTTTTTGCCTTACTTAATTCATTATAAGCTTTTTTTACCCGCTCTAATTTTTTCTTAACCACTATTTGACCCCTAAGATCGCTTTTAATGCCTAAATTAATGGCTAAATCATATATTTGCTTAATGGTCATCATATATTCTTAAATTAATTTATTAGACAAGTTACACTGGCTACTCTATCGCCTTCTGATTTAAATCTCATTAATCTTACTCCTTGGGTAGCCCGGCCAATCACATTTACAGACTTTAAAGGCAACCGGATTACCTGACCTTTATCAGAAATAATAATTAAATCTTCATCAATCAGTTTGGTATTGACAATAAAAGATGCTTCTACCTTGCCTGTTTTAGCGGTAATAGTAGCAGTTTTAATACCTGTACCGCCGCGACCCTGAACTTTATATTCTTTTAAGGAAGTACGTTTACCAAAACCATTGCTCATTACCACTAATAATTGTTCGTCAGCGCCAGCTCTGCCATTATCTAAAATACCCATGCCTACTACTTGATCACTGGACTTTTTGAATTTAATTCCTCTTACGCCAGCAGCGCCTCTGCTCATAGAACGAATATTTTTCTCCCTGAATCTTATGGCTTGTCCTTCGGAAGTGATCAAAATAATGTGATCATCACCACTAGATGGCTTAACCCATTTTAATTGATCATCACCCTTAAGTTTTATGGCAATTAATCCGGAACGTCTGACATTTTGGAATTTATTTATTTCTACTTTTTTAATCAAACCAAGTTTAGTGACCATGACTAAATAACGGAAAGAGGGAAAATTTTCAGCTGAAAGCACCGAAGTGACCCCTTCTTCAGGAGCAAGTTGCAAGAAATTAACTATGGCCTGACCTTTGGCTGTTCTGGTGGCTTGCGGTATTTCATACGCTTTTAATTGGAACAAGCGGCCGCGAGTAGTGAAAAACATTAAATCAACATGAGTCTTGGTGGTAAACATATGTTCAACGATATCCTCCTCCTTGGTAGTTACGCCTATAATCCCTTTGCCGCCCCTGCTCTGAACTTTAAAAGTATCAGGAGGTAAACGTTTTATATAACCGTCATTAGTCACCATAACAACAGTTGCCTCGTTAGGAACTAAATCTTCTACGGTTAACTGCCCTACTACTGACTTAATGATTTTGGTTTTACGTTCATCACCATATTTTTCTTTTAAATGACTTAAATCGTCTTTAATAATCTTTAAAACTTTTTTAGGACTAGCCAGAATTTCTGACAATTCTTTGATTAATTTCTTTTTCTCCTTTAATTCTTCTTCTACTTTTAATCTTTCTAAATTAGCCAGCTGCTGCAATTTCATCTCTAAAATTGCCACTGTCTGTCTTTCGGTGAATTTAAATCGTTTGATTAAATTAATTTTTGCTGCCTCTTTATCCTTTGACTTTTTAATAGTCTGAATGATTTTATCAATATCTTCCAAGGCTTTAACTAATCCTTCCAAAATATGAGCCCTGTCTTTAGCTTTAGTTAAATCATATTGAGTCCTGCGAATAATAACCTCTTTACGATGTTTAAGGTATTCTTCTAAAATATTCCTTAAAGTAAGGACTTTTGGCTGAAGGCCATCTATTAAAGCCAGCATATTAACATGGAAAGTATCCTGCAAAGAAGTGTGTTTATAAAGAGCATTTAAAACCTTTTTAGGATAAGCGTCCTTTTTTAAATCAACAACTACTCTCACCCCTTCTTTATTAGATTCGTCTCTTAAATCCTTAATGCCCTCAATTTTTTTGGCTTTAACCAAATCAGCGATTTTTTCTAAAAGCGAGGCCTTATTAACTTGGTAAGGAATTTCTGTAATGATAATTTGGAAAATACCATTCTTATTTTCTTCAATCTCGGCCTTAGCCTTCATTACAATAGCACCTCTGCCAGTAGCATAAGCTGCTTTTATTTCGTTGATATCATAAATGGTAGCGCCAGTAGGAAAATCAGGACCCTTAATATATTCCATTAAATCTTCGGTGTCAGCTTTAGGATTATCAATAAAATAAATTAAACCATCCACCAATTCTCCTAAATTATGAGGTGGAATATTAGTGGCCATACCCACGGCAATGCCCATAGAGCCGTTTAAAAGTAAATTAGGCAGCTTAGCCGGTAAAACTAATGGTTCTTGCTGCGAACCGTCATAATTAGGGATAAAATCAACTGTTCCTTTTTCTAAATCAAATAACAGCTCTTCGGCAATAGAAGTTAATTTAGCTTCAGTGTAACGCATGGCAGCTGCACCATCACCGTCCATGGAACCAAAGTTTCCCTGTCCGTTAATTAAGGGATAGCGCATGGCAAAATCTTGAGCCAAACGTACTAAAGAATCATAAACAGCTGCATCGCCATGAGGATGATATTTACCTAAAACCTCACCAACTACCGTAGCAGATTTGCGGAATTTTGCTCCTGCTCTAAGTCCAATGTTCCACATAGCATACAAAATACGTCGGTGAACAGGTTTCAGACCATCACGCACATCTGGCAAAGCCCGAGCTACAATTACACTCATCGCATAATCCAAATAAGAAGTTTGCATTTCTTCAACAATTGGTTGATCTACAACCTTACCAAAATTATTCTCTGTTTCTTTGACCTCTGGTAAAGTAAAAGTTTCTTTCTGCTCCTGATCATCTTTTTGCTTATCAACCTGCTTTTTCTCGGTCCTAACTGACTTCTTAATTGTTCCTTTGGTTTTTTTCTGAGGAAGCTTTTTCTTCATTATTTTATTATTTATTTAGTGATAAAAACTATTGTCTGGATAAAATCCTCTGCTATTTGTACTAATTCTTGGTTTTGCATATCATAACTAATTATTATTTCTATCATTTTCTGATTGAATGAAAGATGGATAATTTCAGAATAATAAGGCTCATTTGGATTAACTGGTATTACTCTTTTTAAAGCTATTCTTCCAGCAAGCTCAATGGTTACAGTTGGAAGACTATTATCAGGATCAATGTCTTTCCCATAAACTTCCCACCACTGACTAGGGGTATAATTATCTTGATTGGGATAAAACTGTGTTTGAAACTTCACCCCAGTTTCTTCTAGCTCCTTAGAATCTTCATGATTAGAGATTATTATTTTTTCTGCTGTGGACTCAATAAACCAATCAGCAGGATATTTAAAACCTATTTCATCATTGCTAAAAGCCAACCAATCAACTATTCTTTTTTCTCTTAACTTTGCTTGAGTTTTTTCTGTAACTGATTCTACTAAATTCTGGGGAACCCCCGACTGCTGACTGGTTAAACTTTGAAATTCACTCTTGGTATTATTAATTATCTCTTTGCCTTGAGAGAAAAAACTTTCAAACTTCTCACCAATATCACTAAAAGTATTATCAAGCTCTGCTGTTTTCGTGGCAGCTGTTTTGAATTCATACTTTAGAAAAAATCCCCAGATAACTAATACAATAATACTCAACACGCCAACATATAAACCAATAGTTAATTTCTGCCGAGGAGTTGGTTGAGCCATATTATAACAAAGGATTAATTATTACCAGACGTGTTTCCTCTTGGGGTAATTCTCTCTTGGTTATTTTTAATTTATCAACTATCTCGGATTTAATAGCAATCTCTTTTTTAAATTTATCCAAAGGTTCCAGTTTTAATTTTATTTTTGGTATCTGATAATACATGGGAATAATAAGTCTTGGTTCCAGTTGATTGGCTGTTTCTACGGCCTGTTTTTCGTTTAAGGAATCTCCACCGCCTACAGGGAGTATTAAAATATCTGCGCCTTCTAATTTTTCCAATTGTGTATCAGTTAATTTAGGATTTTTTAATAAACCAAGATAAGCAATTTTTATACCTTCCAATTCTATTAAAAACATCAGCTTATCTTCTTTTTCTGTCTCGGTTACTGGTATACCATAAACAAAACAACCCTTAAGTTCATATTCACCGGGACAAGTTATAGCAAAAGTATTAGAAGAATAATCTTTGTTTTTGGAACCCCGGCTTAATAAAACAAGATCATTTTGCATTCTTGGTGGATTCAATCCGCTGTCCCTACCTAAAGGATCAATTAATAGAGACAAACCATTATTTTGGAAACGAAAGCAGGTTAAACCATAATAAATAATAGTCATAATTTAAACGAAAAAAAATAAGGTTTCTAACCTAAATTTAGCATTAAAAACAAAATTTGTAAATATTACTTTACTGCTTAATCAATTGGTAAATCATGCTCTTCTGCCTCTTCCAATAATTCCTTGATTTTCTTATCTGGCCCGGGTTTGACTGAATTAGTAGATAAAGATTGGCCTTTAGACCCTGACTTAACTTGAGTATTATTAATAGTTGAGCTTTTTGCATTACTTACAGATACTAAAGAAGAAAAGCTAATAGGAGGTCGGTTGTTCTGTTCTGATTTTGGAGTTTGTTCTCCTTTGGAAGTAGTTTTCTGTTCTTTTTCCTTTTCTGCTTCTATTTCCTGTGATCTTAGAGCTGTCCTAGCATGATAAATCCTGCTTTGACGAGCTTTTTCAGCTTTAACAAAAGAAGAAACTGTAGTTGAAGCATCCTTTTTTATAACTTTTTCTTTTTTTAAGGCATGAAAAACATCCTTCATACCGCCTACGCTCATTTTTTTATGGCCACTAACAATACTTTGAGCATCTGTTTTACCATAACCGGCTTTATGCAAAGCTTCCATTGCCTGTTTTCTGAACTGTTTATTGGCAAGGCCTTTAATACCTGATTTCTGAGCAACTTTCTGAAAGGATATTTTACCTACTTTAGGAGTAAATTTTTTAAACATAAGTTTTTTCTACCCATATACTATATCATAAAAACCCTTGCCAAAGTAACTGTTTTCAGCTATAATAGCCAAGACTCATAATTTATTCCCTTATTTTAAAGTTTTTTGATTCCTAATCAACTCAAAAGATACTAAAATATTCAGAGTCAATAAGGGACTTCTCTAAATCTTTAGAGGGGTTAAACTAATTATTAATTAAATGAAAACTGACATTTCAGTCTCGGTGAATGATAAACCTACCGATAAAAAAGCTCAAGTAGCTAAAAATCTTGCCAAAACCAAGAAAAAAGACAAAAATCATCCTATGGAAGTTTTGCTAAGTCAAAGTTTAGCAAAACCAATCCCCAAAATTGGAGAATTAGTAGAAGGAATAGTTTTAAGTGTTTCCAAAAATGAAGTTCATCTGGATATTGAAGGATTAACCAGCGGCGTAGTTAGAGGCAAAGAAATATGGGATGAATCAGGAGAATATTCCAAAATAAAAGTGGGAGATAAGGTTTTTGCCACTGTTTTAGAATTAGAAAATGAAGAAGGCAAAATGGAGCTTTCTTTTAGATACGCTGGCCATCAAAAAGCTTGGGATCAGCTGCAAAATTTACTAAAAAATCAGGAATTATGCAAAGCCAGTATTATTGATGCTAATAAAGGCGGACTAATGATAAAGGTAGGAAATGTAATGGGATTCTTGCCTGTTTCCCAGTTAACCACTGAACATTATCCCCGGGTTGAAGGTGGTGATAAAAATAAAATATTAGTTGCTTTAAAAAAATTCATTGACCAAAAATTTAAAGTCAAAATTATTGATGTTAATGAGAATGAAGAAAAGCTAATTGTTTCGGAAAAAGCCGCTGTTGAAGAAAAGCAAATTCATATATTACAGAAATATAAAGTTGGCGATGTTATAGAGGGAAAAATTACTGGCGTTGTTGACTTTGGTGCTTTTGTGGAATTTGGAGACAAATTAGAAGGTTTAATCCATATTTCAGAATTGGCCTGGCAAAGAATTGATAATCCTAAACAAATTGTTAAGGTTGGCGATAAAATTAAAGCAGAGATTATTGCCATTGAAGACTCAAAAATCTCTTTGTCCATGAGAAAATTAATTAAAGACCCATGGAGAGATGTTTCCAAAAAATACAAGATTGGGCAAAAAGTTAAGGGCAAAGTGTTAAAATTTAATCCTTTCGGTGCTTTTATAGAACTTGATAAAGATATTCACGGTTTAGTCCATATTTCCGAAATTTCTGATAAAAACCTCAATCACCCTGAAGATGTTTTAATTGAAGAAAAAACTTATGATTTTAAGATAATTTCACTTGAACCAGAAAACCACCGTTTAGGGCTTTCTTTAAAAACCTCTGAAAAAACTAAGTCTTCTGAAAAAGAAGGTGAAAAAAATAAGGTCAAAGAAGAAAAGAAAGATAAAGTTGAGGATAAGACTAAAAAATAAAATAATAAGATTCTTCTTAGCTGGATTAATTGTTTGTTAGAAAATTCTGTTGCCAGAGAAAGCTTATTATATTATAATAATTAATACTTTCTTTAAATTTAATTATCAATAATAATGAGAAGTTCACTTTTTAAAAATTTTCTAATCTTTTTACTGGTTTTCATTTTTATCGCCAGTCTTTTTAGTTTGTACAACTCTTCAACCAATAAAAAGCCGGAGATTATAGGTATTAATAAACTGATTGAATTTATTAATAATGAAGAGGTAAAAAAAATAGAAGTTAGTGAGGAAAAAATAAAAATCATCTTAAATGATGACAAGGAAAAAATAACCTATAAGGAAACTACCGAATCTCTAAGTACTTTAATGAATAATTTTGCCGTATCTCCAGAAAAATTAGAAAAGGCAGAAATAGAAATTAAACAAAATTCCTCCACTTCACTTTGGCTGGGAGCTATTTTACCGTTTTTAATTCCTTTCATTTTTATCGCCGCTTTTATCTGGTTTATGATGCGGCAAGTGCAGGGTGCTAACAACCGCGCTCTTTCCTTTAGCCAATCAAGTGCTAAAATGATTAACCAGGATACTAAAAACAGAACCACTTTTGCAGATGTGGCTGGCGCCGAAGAAGCTAAAGGAGAATTAGTGGAAGTTGTGGACTTTTTAAAAAATCCTCAAAAATACCTAGCTTTAGGAGCCAAAATCCCCAAAGGAACATTATTATTAGGCCCTCCAGGTACTGGTAAAACACTGCTAGCCAGAGCAGTAGCTGGTGAAGCTAAGGTACCCTTTTTTCATATCTCTGGTTCAGAATTTGTAGAGATGTTTGTGGGAGTTGGTGCTTCCCGGGTTCGTGATCTCTTTCATAAAGCTAAAAAGGCGGCACCGGCCATTATTTTTATTGATGAAATTGATGCTGTAGGACGTCAACGTGGTGCAGGTTTAGGAGGTTCTCATGATGAAAGAGAACAAACGCTTAATCAGATTCTAACTGAAATGGATGGTTTTGAAACTGATACTAATGTTATTGTCATTGCCGCTACCAACCGACCCGATGTTTTAGATCCTGCTTTACTTAGACCTGGTCGTTTTGATCGCCAGGTAATCATTGATCTGCCTGATATTAAAGACCGTAAAGCTATTTTAGAAGTTCATGCTAAAAATAAACCTTTAGAAACTGATACTAACTTGAAAACTATTGCTCAAAGAACTCCTGGTTTTGCCGGAGCAGATTTAGCTAATCTGCTTAATGAAGCAGCTATTCTAACGGCTAAAAATGACAAGAAAAAAATAAGTATGGCTGAGTTAATTGAAAGTATTGAAAAAGTGATGTTAGGACCTGAAAGAAAAAGTCATGTTTTATCAGAAAAAGAAAAAAAGATAACTGCTTATCACGAAGCTGGACATGCTTTGGTTGCTCATCTTTTACCTCACGCTGATCCAGTTCATAAAGTTTCTATTATTTCCAGAGGTAGGGTTGCTGGTTATACCATGAAATTACCTAGCGAAGATAAACACTTAAGAAGCCTCAGTGAATTTTTAGACGAGCTGGCAGTACTTTTAGCCGGTCATGTTACTGAAAAAGAAATCTTTAAAGAAGTAACCACTGGTGCTTCTAATGATTTAAAAGAAGCCACTAAACTTGCTCGGCGCTTAGTTACTGAATATGGTATGAGTGAACTTTTAGGACCTAGAACTTTTGGTGAACGGGAAGAATTAATTTTCTTAGGAAAAGAAATTCATGAAAGACGTGACTACAGTGAAAAAATTGCCGAAATCATTGATCAAGAAATCAGTAACCTGATTAATGGTGCTAAGAAAACAGCCAAAAATCTTTTAACTAAAAACCGGAGTCTATTGGAAAAAATAACTAATGAATTATTGGTTAAGGAAACTTTGGAGAGAGAAGAATTTGAAGCCCTTTTCAAAAATTCAAAAAATTAGTATAATCTTATTATCTGATAAAAACATAATTATTAACTAGTACCCCCATGACTAGTTTATATCGTCAAATTTTAAAAAAAGCTTGGTATATTACCAAAAAGTACTTTTATTTATGGCCTTTGGGATTTTTTGTTTCTTTTTTAGGCAATAGTGGTGAGTATCAAATTCTTACCAATCAGATTAAAAAAATCCAAAATCAACCAGAAACAGTTAGTAATTTAAAAGCCGCATTATCCAGCTCCATGCTTAACTTTGATATTTCTTTGGGAGAAGGTTTTTTATTTGGCTTATTAATTGTAGTAATACTAGCAGTCTTGGCTCTACTAGTCTGGTTGATTATTTCCTCGGTAGGGGGCTTAATCCAAGGCAGTGCCAATGCCTCTCAAGAAAAAAGAGATAATTTCAGTACCTTGTTAAGTGTTGGCAGTAAAAAATTTGGACCAATTTTGGGCCTTTACATTATAGCCAAAGTTATCATTTACGGAGTACTAGCTTTAATTTTAACCCCCTTAATTTTAGTGACATTTGTTAAAGGCAATTATGTACTCAATGTCTTAATAGTAATTTTAACTTTCTTAATTTTTATTCCTTTAACTATTATTATTTCCTTTGTCACCAGATATGCCAGTGCTTATGTAATTTTACGAGGCCAAAAGATGTGGCAATCCTTTAAAAACGGCTGGCGGCTCTTTACCGCTAATTGGTTAGTTAGTTTAGAGATGGCTCTGATTCTTTTGATAATCAATTCTCTTATTGCTTTAGTTATTTTAATTATTGCTTTCCTTTTATTTTCACCTTTCTTTTTCATAGGTATAATCAGCGCTTTTCAAAATCCTAATAGTTTCTGGAGTATAATTACTATACCGTTATTTATTTCTGTTATTATTACTATAATAGCCGGTTCAGGACTTGCTACCTTTCAGTTTAGCTCATGGACATTGTTATTTTTACGCTTGAGTGACGGTAAAAAATCTTACAGTAAACTTGTAAGATTGATAGCGGCCATTCCCAAAAAAATTAAAAAGAAATCTTAATTAGTATTTTAGAAAATAAATAACAACCCTGTACTATAAACAGTACAGGGTTGTTCTAATAATTAAAATAAAGTAAAATTAAAATGATAAGATAAATTATGACTAAAATTAATTTTGTAAATTCTCCACCCTCCTCTTCTAACAGAGCCCCTAAAGTTGCCCCGGAAGAAACAAAACAAGAATTACAGAACAAGATGAAGGAACTGGATCTAACCAATATTGAAAAAATAACCGAAGTCAAAGCTAATGATTTAGGGGTTCCTTATATTAATCTAAAAGGTTTTCCAGTTTCACCTATTGCCGTAGCTATCTTACCCCAAGAACAGGCCGAAACTTTAAATACCATCTGTTTTTTTTACACTAACCAGGAAATCCGTTTAGGCTCCACTAATCCTCAAAATCCTCAACTCAAAGCTTTAGCTTTAGAAATTGCTAAAAATTACCATGCTAATGTAGAGATTTATCTTATCTCTCAGTCCAGTTTTGATTTGGCCTATAAACTTTATGAAAAGATTCCTAAAATAAAAAAATTCACCAGTGGAGTTGAAATAACTGAAGAATCTCTAAAAAGATATCAACAAGAATTAGAGTCCTTTGAACAGTTGCAAAAAAAAGTAAATGAAGTCAATATTTCCGAATTAGTGACTTTGATCATAGCTTCTGCTTTACAAACTGATTCTTCTGATATACACATTGAAGCAGAAGAAAAAAATATTAAGGTTCGTTTTCGTATTGACGGCGTACTCCATACTGTAGCTTCACTTCTACATGGAAACTGGGTAAAAATAATCTCCAGAATCAAATTACTCTCTGGTTTAAAAATCAATATCAGTAATAAACCACAGGATGGTCGTTTTACTATTCATTTAACTAATGACCATGTTGAAGTGCGTGTTTCCACTATTCCCACCTCTTTTGGTGAAAGTGTAGTTATGAGATTACTACGTTCTTCTGCTGTTGGTTTAAAATTTGAAGATTTAGGACTTAGAGGGAAAGCCTTTGTTGATCTGCTACACGAAACCAAAAGACCAAACGGCATGATTGTTACTACTGGTCCTACTGGTTCAGGTAAAACCACTACTCTTTATGCTGTTCTTAACAAACTCAATGACGCAGAAACTAAAATCATCACTTTAGAGGATCCTATTGAATATAAGCTTGAAGGAATTAATCAAAGCCAGGTTGATTTCAGTAAAGATTATACTTTTGCCAAGGGACTACGTTCAGTTTTAAGACAAGATCCTGATATAATTATGGTTGGTGAAATTCGCGACCTGGAAACTGCGAATGTTGCTATCAACGCCGCTTTAACCGGACATCTGGTTATTTCCACTATCCATACCAACAGCGCTGCTGGAGCTATTCCTAGATTTTTAGCTATGGAAGTAAAGCCCTTCCTGCTTTCACCTGCTCTCAATGCCATGATTGGTCAACGTCTAGTTAGAAAAATCTGTAATAATTGTAAGGTGGAAGATAAAATTGATAATGATGTAATGACCAGGATATTAAATATTCTTTCTGTCATCCCCCCTAAAACAGCTGCTGCTTTAGAAAAAGAGGATTTACATAATCTAAAATTTTACCGGGGTCAAGGTTGTAAAGAATGTCATGGCTTGGGTTATAAAGGACGAATAGGAATTTATGAAGTTTTAACCATGGATTCTCAAATTGAAAAGTTAATTCTTTCAGGTAAGGTTTCGGAATATGATATCCAAAATATTGCCGTAGAAAACGGCATGTTAACTATGGTCCAAGATGGTCTCTTAAAAGCCAAAGATGGTATTACCACTGTGGAGGAAGTGTTTAAGGTAGCAGAATAACTTTTTATAAGGTTGATTATTGGGGTTGACAATTGTTGACAATCAATTATAATATAAAAAACTTATTAATTAATAAATAATGGCTCATTATTTTAATAAAGAGTCATAAGAAAGTTCTACACATGCAAGATGATAATACTTTCGCTCCAGGCACAGACACAGAAGAAACTGATACTGACATGCCTGCAACCGATGCACCTACAACTGATATGCCCGCTGAAGATGATAATAGTGAAGAAACACAAGAAGAAGTATAAACAATTTTATTTAGATTCAAAAAGACCCTAACAAACTAGGGCCTTTTTGTTTTATTATAATTATATAATTAATAGGTTGAAGCAAGAGAAGTATACAACGAAAGATCTAATGACCGCTGAGTTGAGCTGATCGCTGAGGTTAAATAATGATTAATGCCTTGACCATAATATTCTACAACTTCAAAAGTATTAAGTAATGGTCCATTAGTCAGGGAAAAAGCCCGAGTCGTATTTTGCAAAATTTCACCACTTGCCTCTACGATAGTAGATTGACTTAAACTTTTAACGGTAGGAGTTATAAGTTCTTGTTTATAGACCGGGCTACCCATCATTGTTAGATGAAGTAAAAGCAGATTAAATACGATCACACACCCCACTGCTATTAAGTTAAACTGCATCATTGTGCTTATATTCAAAACCTTTTCCGTATCTATACTTTTAAATAAGAAATTTTTTAAACTGCCTTGCTTTTTTCGCCGGCAAGTTTGGCGCCTTTTTTTCATATTTTTGTTTTTATCTTTATTTTTTAAATTTGTTTATATATAAATTTAAAAAGAAAAATACACTTAAAATGTGTAGTTACAATCTTATTATAGCGCAATTTTAATAAAAAGTCAAGGACTTTTTTCCTATTTTTTAACTGATATCTTCTTTATCTTGCTTGGCATATAATCAACTAAAACTTTGGGAATATCAATACTGCCATCTGCTTGTTGGTAATTTTCCAAAATCACTAACAAAATTCTACCAATAGCAAAAGCAGTTCCGTTTAAAATATGGACATACTCATTATTATTTTTTTGATTCTTAAATTTAATATTTAAATCCCTGGCCTGATAATCAGTGCAATTAGAAACTGAATGAGTTTCGCGATATTTATTCTCTGAAGGAAGCCAACATTCAAGATCAATAACTTTAGAGGATGGTTTAGGCAGATCTCCAGTACACACTTCTAAAAGACGGTAAGGTAAACCCAAACCAAAAACTAATTTCTCTTGAAGAGATAAAAGAAAAGTAAACTCTTCTTTGGACTTATCTGGTGTGGTCAAACTGATCATTTCTAATTTATCAAATTGATGTACCCTTAAAATACCTTTAGTATCTTTACCGTAGCTGCCTGCCTCACGTCTAAAACAACTTGAATAGGTAGTATATCTTAAAGGTAAATCTTTATTCCTTAATATTTCATCTGCATGATAAGCAATTAAGGCATGTTCGCCAGTACCCACTAAATAGAGATTGTCCTTTTCCAAAAAATAAGCATCCTGACCTCTGGTATAAGTGTCATAACCAGTTTTTTCCATTATTTCCTTTTTAACCAAAGCTGGAGTAATAAAGGGAATAAAGCCTTCTTTTTTAAGCAAGTCCAAAGTATAGTTAACTAAAGCAAATTGTATTTCTACAGCTTGATTTTTTAAAAAACCAAATCTAGAACCACTTACTTTAGCTGCTCTCTTAGTATCTATTAAATCATGCAATTCAGCCAGTTCCATGTAGTCCTTTGGTTTAAAGTTAAATTCAGTTGGTTGACCCACTGTTTTAACGATTTGATTATCTTCCTCTGACTTACCGATCGGCGTAGTTGGTGAATTTAAACCCGGTATTTGATATAAAATCTCGTCAATTTCTGCTGTTTGTTTGACAATTATTTCTTTTAAATGTCTAATACTTTCTACAAATTTTCTCATTTGCAATCTCTTCTGCTTATCGTCTATTTTTATTTTGGAATTTTTATTATGTTCAGCTCTTCTTCTTTCCAGTTCCTGCAAATTTTTTTTCATTTTTTCATCAAGCCTGAGTAACTTATCAATGTCAACTTTAACACCTCTGCTTCGGTTATTCTTAACCACCAAATCTTTATTGTCTCTAATGAATTTGATATCCAGCATATTCTAAATTTTAATACCAAAACCAAAAAAAATCAATAACTATCAAAAGGTGAATGTGTCATATGTCACCATTATACTAGAAAAAATCACTATGTAATGTAAACTATTCATCATATTTACTATCCTATGTCTTTATTATATAATATAAAAATAAAGTCAAGCGCCTTTGAGTACTCCGATGCCAAGCATCGGAGCTTGACCTAATAATTATCTTTCCTCGGATTGCTCCTCAATATATTTCTCGACTTGTTCTTTGGTTAGACCTGGGCCAACAGAGCGAACAAAATAGCCCTGT
>JAHITV010000048.1 GCA_018817315.1 Patescibacteria group bacterium | reverse complement strand
TATTAAGGGGTTCTCTTTTACCGGTCAGCCCCTGATAAAAGACAATCGTACTGATTGTAATAATCAAAAGACTGGTCAGAGTATATAATAAAAATGTTACCTTCAAAATTCGCAAATGCCTGTCTGTTTCCGTTTTATTCTTTTCCGCGCATTTATTTTTATTCGTGTTTCCCCTCCCTATTCACACCTTGTTTTTTTGTACGGACGTATCACCCAGAGCAAACGATATCAGTTTTTCATAAGCATCGGGAATGTGGATATTATTAAGGGCAGCATATGCCTTTACCTCTGCGTGGGTCTTCGCCGGAACCGGGGTATGAACAAAACCATTACTCTCTCTCATCGTTTATCCTGAAGTATATTGTTTTTATGATGTATTAGTTTTTATGGTTATTGTAGTTTTTGGAATTTAAATATATATATTACATCTCATGGTTTTAATATATATATTATTTTTTGTAGTATAATATTAAATACTACATATATATAATATAACATACGCAGTTAGCCCTTTTTAAAAAGGGTTAATATATAAAACCAAATAAAATTTTATGGAGGAAAAGAGATGGTTAAAATCAATATAATGGATCCTCGTGACGTATCAGTCGTTCGCGGTCATCCATCGACCAAAAAGCACAACTTCCTGAGAAAAGTGACCTTCAGGGCAGAACATCCATCGGTAGCCCAGGCGCAGGCAAGGCTTGCACTGTCAGAGTTTGCAACAAGCAACCTCTATGGCAAAACCGGTACGGTAGCATTACCTGACGGCAGAGTGGTTTCACTCGGCGCGTACACCGTAATGACGCAGTACCCGCACACCGGCGTAGGAGCCTTCGGAGGTATGTCCCCAGATCAGAGAGCCAGCATGCGGCATGAACTTGCACCAGCGAGCATCAACAAGCAGCGGCAGAGACTTGAAAGGATGAGAGTCGGAGCCAGAGTAGGCGGAAGAGGTCCAGCAGGTGGATTCCCGAGCATACCGTTATAAGGAGGCGCCGTTATGGAAACTAAGGTAGTAGCGGCAGGGGCAATTGGAGCAGGCGTAGGTGCGCTTCAGACACCACTTATCAGGGAGTTTGTGGACCGCAAGTACCCAGTCACGAACATACCCTCTCTCGGAGGATTCGGGTACCCGTCAGCCCTTATCGGGTTGATAGGCGGCGGTCTGGGACTTGGCGTTGGAGCCATTGGCATGTCCAAAGGCAAGGACGGCAGGCAGCGTCTTGCAGACGTATATGTTGAACCTGCAATCGATTACGGCATTGTTGCCTTAGTCAGTGGCATTTTCAGCGGTTTATACCCGGCAGTGACAGAAGCGGACTGTGTAGCCAAAGGCGGATACTTCTACGATGGAGTATGCCACAAAGAGCCAGCGGCAGCAATGTCCATGCATAACCAGCCAGGAGTCCAGACAGCAACCAGTTATACATATAAACCACCAGCAATTGCGTCTCAGGCTTATATCCCGCCTGCAATCACGCAGGCACCGGCTGTTGATATGAATGTACTGAAGCAGATGTCGGCAGAAGTGCAGAGACTTCACAATGAAAATGCAGCTCTAAGGGCACAGGCTCAGGCGCCTGCGATCATGGTTGAACCTGGTCAAGTTGCCTCGAAACAGAGGCGGTACGGGTTCATGGATGGCGTGGAAACCACAGCCCAGCCAATAAGGAGAGTTGAGCAGATCAGAAAAAAATTCGATTTCATGGGGTGAAAATACATGCCAGGAATATTTAAAGGTTATCAGGATTACTCCGAGTTCGTTCACGAGATGGAACAGGACGGATGGGAGCGCGAACAGATCGCGGTAGATAATACAAACGCAAACCTTGCGGCAACAGTCGCACAGGCGGTGGCGGGAGCTACAGGAAACGTTATTACGATTACCTGTCCGCCAGGAAGGGTAATGTCGATGATGGGTGCCCAGCAGGTACCCGCAGGCGCGGACAGAGGTACAGCGCATAGCTTCTGGATGAGACTCACAAGCGTTGGTGCCGAAATCAACGAACTGACTCACATCAACATACAGAAGAGCACGCCGTCAACGGCTATCGTGCCCCTGATCAAGGACATATACCAGAGCGTGAGCCTTGTGGCACAGCGCGTTGGTGCAGGTCTGATAGCAGGAGCGCAATTCTCCGGCAACCTGTACAAAGGCGATGGCGACATTCACAGGTTCAGGAAAGGCATAGTCCTGTACGGACAGGAGCAGTTGCAGATCCAGATCGTGAACACAGTTGCTATCCCGTCAAACATCATAACGGCAGCCAACACGCAGTTCTCAATCGACCTCGACCTCTGGACAAAGGTAGTATAGTTCGGACTGTAAGACTACAGAATTTCGCCATATAGGAATAGGGCACACCCCTTGAAAAGGCACGCCTTTGACAGGGGTAGTTCTATTCCTGTTCCCCAATTTTTAGGGGGGAGAAAACCTTGAATGTCCATATACTATCGGATACGCCGAGAGCAACGAGTGCGTATGC
>JAHITV010000003.1 GCA_018817315.1 Patescibacteria group bacterium | reverse complement strand
TAGCATTAAAGGTGGTTTTCTTCATGACCCTATCCTACCATATTGCTCGCTTCGCTCGCAAAAGGTGTCACATTCATCTCCAGCCTTAAAAGGCTGGAGTATTCTGCGACTTAAATAAAAAATAATTATTAAGATGCCATTAGATCATACCTACAATTTTTTCAAACAAAGTGTAAAAGGCGGATTTTTTTATAGTTCATTAGGTGTTTTGGTTAAGATTTTAGTAGTAGTAAATGTTTTTTTTATTTTAAGATATCTCTCAATTTATGAATATGGAGTTTATAAACTTGCTTTTTCTTTATATGTAATAGGTAGCGGTTTACTTTTAAGCGGTTTAGACGGCATAGTTTTAAATGATGTCTCTAACTATCTAGCTCGTAAAAATAGACCATCAATCAAACGCTTACTTTTTGAATTTTCTGGAGTAAGGATTTTACTGGGGATTTTAGCTTGGGCAGTTGTTTTTTTTGGTGCTCAATTGATCGCTGTTTATTATAATGCTCAAGTGGCAGATTATCTTAAAATACTTTCCTTTTTATATTTATCTGATTCTTTAATTACCATTTTTGATATTGTTTTTAAAGCTACTTTAAATTTTGCCAGATCAGCCTTGATACCAGTTTTAAATGAATTAAATAAATTTTTTATTATAATTTATTTTTTGCTACTTACTAAGGGATTGACTATTCAACAAGTGTTATGGGCTTCGGTTAGTGCCACTTTTATTACTACCGGTATTTTGTTAATTTATTTTATTTTTAAATATAAGAGTAGTATTACTATACCTAAAGATGATAAATATATCCTTTTTAAGACTATAAGAACTTATGGAAAGTGGGCTATTGCCAAAAGCTATTTTGTAAATTTTGCTAAGAATATTAGATTATGGTTAATTAAAATATTTATTTCTACTGAAGCAGTGGCTATATTCAGTGTGGCTGAGAGTTTGTATGCTAACGTGAAAAAAATAATTCCTATGCAGGCCTTGGCTACTATTATTCCGCGCCAGTTAGGACAGTATGATCTTAGTAAGTTTACTGATATTTATAAGAGAAGTGCAAAATATTTTTTATTTCTGTTTACTGGAGTCGGTCTAGTCAGTTATTTTATAGCACCTATAGCGGTTAAAATATTCTTTCCCAAATATATTGTTTCCTTGCCGTTTTTTCAGTTGTATTTATTACTATTGTTAATTAATGTTTTTGCTTTGACTAAATTGACAATTTATACCATGCGCAGAATGAAATTTTTATTTTTAGAACCGTTTATAAGAATGATTTCTGTGGTGGTGTTGGGTACGATTCTGATTTCTAATTTTAAAATTTGGGGCGCGGTTATAGAAGCAATGTTGACTAATGCAATTTTTGTAATAATAATGTATTTTTATTTAATTAAACAGCTGCCACAACTCAAATTAAGTTTGAAAGATATTTTTTATTTTGATATTCAGGATAAGATGATAATTAAGATGCTTTATTCAAATTTTAAAACGTATTTTAGAAAAAAATTAAATTTATTATTTAAAGGCAGACATGTATAAGCAGAAAAGAATTTTCATTTCTTCGTTTCATCCTTTAATTTCTAGGAATATTCTGCAAACAAATATTCTAGATTTTTTATTAAAGAAAAATTATCTGGTTTATATTTTTTGCCGGGATTATAAATTTGACTATTTTCAAAAAGAGTTTAAAAAAACAGGAGTCAAAATTATAGGCATTAAAGAGGAATGTTTTAATAGGAGAGAGAAGTTATTCAGTCAAATCGGAACTTATTTGCTTAGGACTTCCAGCATAATTTTAAGCCGTAAAGAAAGATATCATAATGATAAAAGATGGCTGTCGTACTTTTTGTCTTTAGTAATTTACCAAACTATAGCCAGAAGCAGATTTATACATTACTTATACCGTAGATTATTTTTTAAATATTACAATCAGAATATTTTCGGCAGATTTTTTGATGAATATCAGCCAGATTTAATTTTTGCTACGGATATTTTCCATCCTGATGACATTCGTTTACAGACTGAATCTATAAAACATAAGATCAAAACAATCGGTATGGTAAGATCATGGGATAATATGACCAATAAAACTATTATGCAAATTATTCCTGATAAATTAATCGTTCATAACGAAACTATCAGAGATGAAGTTGTTTATTTTAACCAGCTAAGCAGGGAGAATATCTATATTAGTGGAATGCCTCAGTTTGATTACTATATCGGTTATCAGCCGACACCCAAAGAAGAATTTTTTGAGAAATCCGGCTTTGTTCTTGATAAAAAAATTATCATGTTCGCGCCTGTCGGTAAAAAATTTATAGATGGCGATTGGACATTCTTACAAATTTTGATTGATGCTATAAATGACGAAATAATAGAAGGACGACCGCAGATTTTAGTAAGATACCCTCCGGGTGACATTATGGATATGGAAAAAGTGAAGATTCCCGGGAAAATAAAAGTATGCATAGATAAGCCGGGTGTTTCTTTCCAAAGCAACAAATTAAAGGACCGAGAGATGAATAAGAAAGATATGGTTAGATTGGCGGATTCACTATATTATTCAGATATTTTGATTAGCGCTGGATCAACTTTATGTATTGATATCGCTGCTTTTGATAAGCCAATTATTTTGCCATATTTTGACGGTGAGAAAAATTTAGAGTATTTCCGGAGTGTAGTTAAATTGTATGATAAGTTTCATTTTAATTATTTGGTAAAAAGTGAGGCAGGGAGATTAGTTAAAAACAAGGATGAGTTGATTTATTGGTTAAACCAATATTTAGCCAATCCAGCCATAGATCAAGAAAAAAGGAAGACATTATTAGAGGAACAATGTTGGCAGCATGATGGTTTAGCTTGTAAACGAATTCTTGATTATTTAAATGAATTTATTAAATACACTGATAGTTTGTCTTAAAAATGAATATAGATTTTTTAGATAATATTAAATCATAATTTATGATAATTAAAGAAATAATAAAGTACTTATTTAGAAAAGTTGGTTATGAATTAAGGAAAATTGATGTCCGAAAAAAGATTTGGGAGGTAGATGAAAATTTTATACAGTTATATAGAATAATAGAAAGTGATACCTCTGTTAGTGTAAATAGATGTTTTATGATTTATCAATACGCAAGGCAAGTAAAGGATTTAGGAGGCGAGGTTGCTGAATTTGGAGTATATAAAGGCGGTACAGCAAAACTAATAGCTGAGATTTTTAAAGAAGAAAATAAAATAATATATTTATTTGATACATTTTCTGGTATGCCAGAAACTGACAAGGATATTGATTTACATCAACAAGGAGATTTTGCTGATGTTAGTTTAAAAGAAGTTAAGAATTATTTGAAGAATTATAATAATTTGGAGTTTTGTGAAGGATATTTTCCTGAAATAACTTTAGGGTTAAAAGATAAGAAGTTTTGTTTTGTTTATATAGATGTTGATATTTATAAATCAATCAAAGACGGATTAGAATTTTTTTATAATAGAATGGTAAAAGGAGGGGTAATTGTAATTGATGATTATGAAGGTAAGAACTGTCCTGGTGTTAAGAAAGCTATTGATATATTTATAGAGGGAAAGTATATTTATCCAATAATAACTACAGAAGCCCAGTGTATTCTAATTAAAAAGTAATTTTTATGAAAACCATTTTTTTATTTGTTTCCAGCGAAGTTTACACCAGTGATTTATTGAGGACGGAATACATAAAATATTTATCTAGTAAGTATATAGTGGTAGTCCTCCTACCTTTTAGCAAAAGTGAAATTGATAGTTTGAATTATTATCAGCAGTCAAATATTATTTATATTAGCTGGCCGACAGAATCCAGATTTTGGCTTACAATGAAATCATTGAGACTTTTAATGATTAATGAATTTGATTATTTAAAAAATACCACTGCTTTAGTTCAAAGAAAAAATTATGCTTACAGACTCGGCTTTAGAGGAAAGTTTGCTTACTATTTTTTTAGATTATTAACAAAGTTAGGAATTAAAATAACAGCAAATTTTTGCACGAAGTTAGAACTCCTTTTTGCTCCCACTAAGTCAAGTTTATTTGATAATTTATTAAAGCGATATAATCCCAGGGCATTATTAACGGCTACTCCCGGATTTATGCGAAACGAAGCTGAGCTGATTATTTTGGCAAAAAGGAAAAAGATCACCACAGCAGCAATTAATTTTAGTTGGGATAATTTAAGTAGTAAAGCCTCAAGGATGCGCAAGGTTGATTATATGATTGTCTGGAATAATTTAATGAGAGAGGAGGCTTTGAATATCCATAGATATCAGCCAGAGAACATTTTTGTTTCCGGCAGTGCGCGGTTTGATCATTATTTTAAAGAAGATCCAAAGGAAGTTACTAGAGAGGAGTTTTTAAAAAGTAAGGGATTGGATCCGGCTAATAAAACTATACTTTTTTCTACCTGTTCGCCCGGTGTTTTTGCTGAAAATAAGGAAGTTATCCAGAATATACTTAATTGGCGCCTGGAAAATAAGTTGGTTAATTATTCTAATCTTTATATTCGTTTGCACCCCAAGGATTTACAAGATTACCAGAAATTTAAAGGCATGAAAAATGTTTTTATCGAAAAAGGTTTTACCTCTTATCAAAGGGAAGGCACGGACAAAAAATTATTAGAGATGAGCGAAGGTGATTTGATGAATTTAAAATATACTTTTAAGTATTGTGATTTAAATATTAATTGTGCCTCAACAATTTCTCTAGAAGCCTGTGCCTTTGATTTACCGGTTATAAATATTTTTATAGGGCATTATTACGGTCGCTATCATTATAAACCGATAGTTGATAGCGGTGCCGTTAAGCTGGTTGATTATAATCAAGAATTACTGGAAGCGATAAATACTTATTTAAAAAATCCCGAGGAAGAAAAATCAGAAAGAAGGAGATTGATGGAAAGATATATTCAATTAACTGATAACCTTTCCTATAAAAGAAATGTTGATTTTTTAACAAAAATTATCAATTAGTCAATTTCATCTTTAAAGTTTTTCCGGCTTGAAAATAACTAAACATTGATATATAATAAATCCATACACCAAGCCAAGCTTGGTGTATGGATAAAACAGTTTATGAATGAAACATCTATTTATAATAAAGCTAAAAATATAAAAGCTGTTGCTTTTGACGGCGACGGTGTTATTTTTACCGGCAGAGTTTTTATCAGCCCTGAAAAAGGAGAAGTTTTAAAAGAAAGAAGTCATATTGATGGTCAGGGTATTTCTTTTCTTAGAGCTATCGGCTTATCCATTATTTTTGTTAGTGGAGAAAAATCTGGGTTTATAGAAAAATTAACAGAAAAATTAAATTCCCTGCCGTCGGTTAAAAAAGGTGAGTGGGCTCCGATAAAAACATTTGTAGATTTTCAAGCCAAAGAAAGGGTTGATATAATTGATGAGTGGCTTAAAGGTCTTAATATTTCTTTGCAAGAGTGCGCTTTTATGGGGGATGATTTAGCGGATTATGAAATTTTAAAAAAAGTTGGTTTAGCAGCTGCGCCGGCACAGGCGGAGGAGATTATCAAAAAATTCGTTCATTATGTAGCCCCCAGGCGTGGTGGTGATGGAGCAATTAGGGATTTTTGTGATTTAATCTTAAAAGCCAAGGGAATTGACGTGACAACTCTTTCTCTTAGATAATTTATAATATGAAGAAACTTGTTAAAATAGGTGATCGATTGGTTGGTGAGGGTCAACCATGTTTTATTATTGCTGAAGCAGGCCTTAACCATAATGGAGATCCAGAGCTTGCCAAAGAATTAATTAAAATTGCCTGCCAAAGCGGCGCCGATGCGATAAAATTCCAGAAAAGGACAATTGGAGACATTTTAATCAAGGAAGTGCTGGACGCTCCTTATTTAAGGTCAACTGCTCTTGCTCCGACTTATGGTGAACACAGATATAAATTAGAGTTAGCCGATGAGATTTGGCATGAACTAAATAATCTTGCCAGACAACACGGAATAGTTTTTTCAGCTAGCGCTTGGGATCATAAAAGTGCCGATTTTTTAGAAAGTATTGATGTGCCGTTTTTTAAGACTCCTTCGGCGGATATAATTAATCTGCCACTTTTAGAGTATATTGCTAAAAAGAAAAAACCAATGATTGTTTCAACTGGTATGTGTACTCTGGAGGAAATTGATGAAGCGGTGGAGGTTATCCAGAGACATAACGATCAATTTATTTTATTACATTGTATTTCTAACTATCCCTGTACTGACAGTGAGGTAAATCTAAAAATAATTGAAACTTTAAAGAAAAGATATGGCGTGCCGGTTGGTTATTCAAGTCACGATAAAGGAGTGGCTATCCCTGCTTCGGCAGTATCTTTAGGCGCTTGTGTGATTGAAAAACATTTCACCTTAGATCGGACAATGTTGGGTCCGGATCACGCAGCTTCTTTAGAGCCCCAAGGTTTAGCCAAGATGATTAAATATATCCGTCATACCGAAATGGCATTGGGCAGCGGTGAGAAATTTTTAAATGAAGCTGAAAGAGAACCAAGGAAAAGGTTGGCTAAAAGCGTAGTAGCTAAAGTTGACATTCCCAAGGGCACGGTAATAACCGCTGATATGCTGATGGTTAAAGGGCCAGGAAGCGGTTTAAAACCAAAATATATTTCCGAATTATACGGGAAAATAGCTCAAGAGGATGTTTTAGAAGATACTTTGATTCCTTTAGATTCTGTTAATTGGCCTAATAACTTTTAGGTTTATAATAAAATCCAAATCGGTAGAGGCCTGTTTTAAAGCCATTTTTCCAGAGGTAAGTGGCGTAGTCATTGGCTAGCGCCATTTTTTTATTTAGAAATTTTTTATAATCTTTATCTTTAAGGTAAATATTAATTTTTTTATCCCTTTTGAAATTTTTCCTCATTTGGCGGGTTAAGATATTATTCTGTTGACTATAGGTAAAAAAATGCTGAAAAATTTTAGCATTAACAGGAACAACAGCCAGATTTTTATCAGAGAATGATATGGCAAAGTCAGGATCAATTTTAGTCTGTTCTTTGATAAAAACTATCTTCTGCCAAGGTAAGAGCTTGAGACTGCCTTCATATTCCTTTTCCTTATTAAAGTTTTGTTCTATAAAACTATTCAAGGCTTCATAACCGAAGTAGATTCCTTTTCTTATTAAATACCATAAATCAGTGGATTTTCCTTTTAACCATCTTGATCTGGCTTTAATTATTTCCTCACTGAATTTTTTGTAATAAGGATCTTTTAGTGCTTTTGAAATTTTTTCTAAGGTATAAGCATAAGAACGTAGATATCGCAAAGTATATTGAACATCTACTTTAGGATTTTGAAGGAGGATTACAAGTCTTGTTAATCTTTCTGGCAGCCAATCTATAACACTGGCTTTTTCTCTAAGTATTTTTTCTTTAGCGCTTAATTTATTAATTATTATATTCTCTCCATATATTTTTTTTAGATTAACTTCATCAAATATTTGGATGTTTTTAAAATGTTCTTTGGTGATAACCATTAAAGTGCCCTGGGCGGTTTTGGCAGCGTAATTAAATTTATTTTTCGTTATTATATAATCTTCTGGTTTTGAATCTTTTAGATCGCCATGAGTAACAGCAATAAGATCTAAATCGCTGATTCCCGGAGCTTTGGTGCTGCCATATTCATAAATTGCAACAATATCTTTTTTTGTTTTAAGATGGTTAATTATTTCTGTTCGGGCTTTTTTATAAACACTTAAAGGAAGAGGTATCGGTTTATTTTGGTAACTTATTTTTTTATGGAAATCATTTATATCATTTACCATTTTTTTAAGCATCTTTTGGCTCTGCTCAAAATAGTTTTTGCCTAATAAATTTTGCAGTTCTTTTATTGATTTTGAGCCGAATTTTTTTCTGATCAGGCTTAATTTATTTAAGAAAGGATGCTGGAAAAGATCAAATGAATATTTTTTGTAAACTATGTGACCTTTGGCTTGTAAATATAGTGTCGGCATTAGAAGCAAGACGGCCACAAAATATTTGAAGGTAAAAATATCAATATTTTTATTATTAAAACGTTTTTTATCAGAAAGAATTTTTACAAATCTTAAAAAGTTTTCTTTATATTCGTCTCGTGAATCTCGTAAGTGGAATACGATTTTTGCAGGGCCAAATAAAATTTTGGCGTTTCTAAAGACGGAAATCGGCATATAAGCGTTGCAGTAATATTTTAGATTAATCTCGTTGCAGCATAAAAAATTATGATGGCTATTTGAGTCTATCTCCTTTAAATATTTTTGACCTTGCTGTAATTTTTGTTTGAATTCTTTAAGTAATTTCGGATTGACGCAAATATTTTTTTTAATAAAAAGATAAGTATCCAAATCACTGAAACCTTCAATATAGTCTTGGGTGGCCAGACTTCCGTGTATAAAAAAATAACTAAGATGAGGAGCTAAATCTTTCCTGATAAATTTTAATAAGGCGATTAAAGTTTTATAGTAGGCGGTTTTTCTATATGCCGATGTTTTGAACTGGGTAGTTTTAATGGTAAAGCGGCAAGTTGCTATGTTTTTTAAACTGTGGGGGAGCTTTTGATAACCATTGGTTATTTTTTTTAGAAGTTGCAGTTCATCATTTTGGCTATTTAAATAACGATTTAGACTATAGTGGAGATTATTTTGTAATTTAAAAGGTTTCATAAATTACCAAGCTGTCCAACCGCCGTCAATAATAAGATTAGTTCCGGTCATGTACGAGGAGGCATCAGAGGCTAAAAATATAATTGCTCCATTATATTCATCTTTTTTAGCCATGCGATTAAGTATGGTGCGGTCGCTGTATTTTTTAACGAAGTCTTTTTTATGACCGGCAAAAACACCACCGAGAGTTAAGGTGTTGACTCTTACTCCTGTGTTTCTAAGGTAAGAGGATAAACTTCTTGAAAAATTGGGCACAGCTCCTTTAACTGTGGCATAAGCAATTGATTTATATTTCCCTTTATCATAAATTCTGTTATCAGGCGCTACTATCCCATAAGTGGAGCAAATATTGATGATAACTCCTTTTTTTTGTTTTTTCATAATAGGTATCACGGCTTGTGAACAGATAAGCATGCCTGTTAATCCTACAGAAATCTCTTTTTCCCAAAGTTTAATTGGGTAATTTTCGTAACAACTGAATTGTTGACTTGATTCTTTAGTATTTGGCACAGGATTCAGAGCAGCGTTATTGATAAGAACATCAATTCTTTTGAATTTTTTAATGATTTTTTTAACTGTTTTTGCTACTTCATCTTTTTTGGTAATGTTAATTTTAAAATATGCAATTTTTTTATTTACCGGTTTATTTTTGATGTCTAATAAAATAACTTTAGCTCCTATAACAGAAAGTGTATTGGCATATTCTTGGCCAAGCATCCCGGCTCCGCCGGTAATAATTACAACTTGGTTTTTTAAAGAGAAGATTTTTTCAATTTTCATAATTTTATAATTTTTTTATCTTTAAGGGATTTTTTTATAGCTAAGATGATTTTCAGTACTTCTTTACCTTGAGATAAATCAACTAAAGGTTTTTCTTTTCCCCTTAGGCATTTGATAAAATGTTTTAATTCTTTAATAAACATGCTATTCCGTTCAAAATTTAACGGTTCCTTGATTATTAACGGTTTGACGCCTTTTTGCAGGGAGATAAAGGTTAATTTTTTTTCTTCATAGTTCCAAATAATTCTTCCTTTGGTCCCCAGAATTTCAAATTGTCGTTTAGGGGGACGTTTTAGATAATCCATATGAACGGCAGTGATAATACCTGATTTGAATTCAATAATAATTTTAACTAAATCATCAACATTAATTTTTAAATCACTTTTTTTACCGCCAACAGAGGCGATATATTTTGCCTTGCCAAAAAACCAGTAAAGATAATCAAGATCATGGCTTTGGGTAAGGACGACACCGCCGTCTAAATCTTTTCTGGCCGCGTAGGTTTTTTGATAATTTTCCCAAGGATGCCAGTCGGGTAGATATTCGCCAATTTCTGCTTGAGCGCTTAAAACTTTGCCGATTTTACCTGCCTCTACCCATTTTTTCATTTGTTTAAGTAAAGGGTGAAATCTAAAATTATAGCCCACATAGCCGACAAGTTTATGTTTTTTAATCTCACTGATTAATTTTTCTACGCCTTTTATATTGCAAGATAGCGGTTTTTCTGTAAAGACATGGATGCCGGCTTTGGCGGCTTTTATGGCAAGCGGAACATGCAGGGAGGTGGGATTAGTGATTAAAACAGCTTTAGGTTTTTTAGCCAACGCTTCATTGAGATTATAAAAAACTTGAGGCTTAAATTTTTTTTCAAAGTTATTGATGAAGTTTTGATTAGATCCTTTTTTCGTACGATAAACTAAAATATCATTAAAGCCAAGTTTTTTTAGATTTTTATAATGCCTTTGTCCGATTGAGCCCAGGCCACAGATTAGAAATTTCATTTCTTTTTCTTGATTATTTGGTTAAGTAAAATAAGATCTTTAGGTTCATCTAAATCAAAAGATTTTTTCGGATCAGTAATAACGCCGTATATCTTTCCTGAAAAAATCTTGTTTTGTTTTAAAGCTTTAACGTTGATGGCATCAACTAAGCCGTTTTGCCAATACACTTTTGGTAGAATCTGGCGTGGTATATCAGTGCCTAATTTTTTATAGTAGCTGGTCGGTAGCAGTGGTTTTATTTCTGACTTTCCTTTATTTTTCAAGGACCACATCTTAAAGGGATTATGAGGAGACGGAGAAGAGACGGTTTTTACCAAATTACATTTTTCTTTAACAGCTACACTTATTACTTTATCTATGTCTTGAGCTGTTCTTAAGGGTGAAGAAGGGCGGATATTGACTAATATTTCCGGTTCCCAGCCACGATGTTCTTTAACCCATTTTAAAGCATGTTTTAAAAATTCCGTATCTGGCGATAAATCACGTGAATATTTTTTAGGCCGCAAAAAGGGGACATCTGCCCCAAAAGATTTTGCAATTTTTGCAATTTTAGAACTGTCAGTTGAGACAATAAAAGCATCTAATAATTTAGCTTTTTTTGCTTCTTTTATAGCGTACCAGATTAATGGTCTCCCTGCTACTAAAGCGATGTTTTTATACGGAATTTTTTTTGAGCCGCCGCGAGCTGGTATGATCCCTAATATTTTAACGATCCCAAGTCTCTTTTTATTCATATTATTAATAATAATTAATGATGTCTTGATAATTTTATCATTTTTTATTATAATTAGCAATAAGATTATTTATGGAAAAAACGATTTTTATTCCAATTTTTCAGGGAGTGGAAGCCCGTAATGTGTTGCGAACCGATATTTTAGAGATATTAAAAAAGCAGGCAGAGTTGAGGATTATACTATTTGTCTTAAATAAACAAAAGGAAGAATATTTCAGAAAGGAATTTCTCGGCAGTAATATTCATTTTGAGGTTTTTGATCATTATAAAAAGCCAACATTAAATAATTTTTTTACTTTTTTAAAATTCATTTTAGTCAGAACTAATTCCAGAGATGCTTTCAGAAAAAGGGAACTTGCTGAAAATAAAAATTATTTGATGTACTTTTTGAAATTCATCATTAATCGGATTTTTGCGCGAAAATTAATAAGAAAAATTGTCAGAGGATTGGATTGGCTTTTGGTAAAAGATGATAATTTTAGCGAGTATTTTGATAAATATAATCCTGATTTAGTTCTTTTGGCTCATTTATTTGGGGATGCTGAAACCTCAATGCTTCGTCAGGCTAAAAAGAGAGGTATTAGGAGCGTCGGCCTAATCAATTCTTGGGATAAAATTACCACCAGATGTATGATGAGATTATTGCCTGATAAAGCGATTGTTCATAATAACATTGTGAAGGCGGAGGCGATAAAATATGTGGACATACCGCCAAAAGATATAGAGGTAGTTGGTATCCCGCATTATGATATTTATGTAACAAATAAGCCGACGCCTAGAGAAAATTTTTTTAAAGATATTAAAGTAAATCCCGATAAAAGGATATTATTAGTTTGTCCTTTAGGGAAAACCTATAGTGATGTTGATATTGAAATGATTGATGCAATTGTAGAATTCCAGCTTAAAGGATTGCTGCTCGATGACATCCAAATAATTGTACGTTTTCCGCCTAATGATATAATTGATACAGGTAAAATTAATAATAAAGACAAGTTAATTTTAATTCAGCCTGGAGTCAGATTAAGTTCTGATAAAGAAAGAAGAGTTGATTGGGATATGAATAATAATGATATTCAGTATCTTTTGGACACTCTTCATTATATGTCTTTGATAGTTTGTCATGCCTCAACGTTGGCGATAGATTCCTCTGTTTTTGACAAGCCTATAATTAATTATTGCTTGAAACCCAAAGGCAAAATTTTACCTTTCAGAGATGCGCGTTGGATTTATGGATTGAATCATTATCAAAGCATTTTGAATTCCGGTGGCGTGAGAGTGGTAAAAAGCAAAGAGGAACTACTAGAATGGATAAATAGATATTTGGGTAATTCTCAAATTGACCGCCAGGGCAGGAAAAGGATCGTGGAAGAACAGTGTTGGAAGCTGGATGGCAAAGCAGGAGAAAGAGCAGCAAATTTTTTATTAAAAATTTTAGATAATAGTTAAATAAATATTTTATGAAGAAGAATATTTATTTGGTAGATCTTACTCATGAATCCAAACTTGGATTAGGTAGTGATACCATGCCTTTACAATTAGGATTGATTACAGCTTATTGCCTTAAAATGCATGGAGAAAAGGTTGATTTTCAAATTTTTAAATTTATTAATGAATTTATTGAAGCGGTAGAAAAATCCCCGCCATTTATTATCGGAGCATCTAATTATCAGTGGAATATAGATCTTAGCTATAAGTTAATAAGCCTTATTAAAGGTAAGTATCCGGGAATTATTGCCATTTTCGGTGGGCCTAATTATCCAGTTGGATACGAGGAACAACTTGATTGGCTAAAAAAACATCCTAATGTTGATTTTTATGTTTATAAGGACGGGGAGTTGCCTTTTTCCCGTTTAGTGGCAGAACTTTTAAATAGTTCAGATTTAAATAAGGTAAAAAAAGAAAAATTGCCTAGTGTCCACGCCTTGACGGATGAGGGTTTTTATTTTGGCGAGTTGGAACCACGACCAAAGGATTTGACTGTTATTCCCTCACCTTACACTACCGGTTTAATGGATAAATTTTTTGAGTTTAAATTGATACCTCCGATTCAAACTAATCGTGGTTGTCCGTTTAGCTGTACTTACTGCACAGAAGGCAATTCTTATTATAATGATGTGTGCAAGACAAATTTTGAGCGCAAAAAAGCTGAGCTTGATTATATTGTAAAAAAGGTCAAACATACTAAAACCATGCGCATTTCTGATTCTAATTTTGGTATGTTTCCTGAAGATGTAGAATTTTGTGAATATTTAGGGGAAGTGCAAAAGAGAACCGGCTACCCTGAATATTTAACTTGTAGCGCCGGTAAAAATCAAAAGGAGCGCATTCTTAAATGTAATGAACTAATAAGAGGAGCAATGAGAGTCTGCGCTTCGGTTCAATCATTGGTTCCTGAAGTTTTAAAGAATGTAAAAAGAACTAATATTTCTTTGGATGATATTATGGCATTGTCTGATCAGGTCAGCGATTCAGAAACTCATTCTTATTCCGAGATAATCTTAGCTCTGCCAGGTGATTCACTAGCCGGCCAAAAGATAAGCATGAAAGGTTTAATGGAAGCGGGTATAAGTAATATCACTCAACATCAGTTATCAATAATTTATGGAGCGGAATTATCATCAAAGGAAAGTCGTAGAAAGTTCGGCATCAAGACAATGTTCCGTCCAATTCAACGCTGTATCGGGCGTTATTCTTTCGGCGATAAAAATTTTACTTCAGTTGAGATTGAAGAGATTGGCGTGGCCACAAATTCCATGCCTATGGCAGAATATTTTGAGTCAAGAAAATTATATTTGACTGTCGGTTTATTTTATAATGATCGGATTTTCGGCGAAATTAACGCTTTACTTAGACTTTTGCAATTATCTACCTGGGAATGGGTAGAATTGATCCATAATAATATTGATAATTTAACGCCGGTAATCAAAAATCTTTATGAGCAATTTATGGCAGACACCAAAAACGAACTAAGGGAAAAAGAGGAAGATTTGGTCAGGGATGTTAATGCCGAGATTAATAAGTATATGATAGGAGAAATCGGTGGCAATTTAATTTATAAGTATCGTTCGCAAGCGATAGCTTTTTATTTTTCGGAACTTCACGCTATTGCTTATAAATATTTACATATTTATTTGGAAAATAAAGATGTGCCAGATCAAGATTTACTTAAGGACTTGTTGGAAGATATAAATAAATTTTCCAGATATCAAAAGGAAAATGTTTATGATACGAATTTTATGGCAGAGGAAACGTTTAAGTTTGATATTGTCAAAATGATAAAAAACCCGTTATTGGCAAGAAACAAAAAGACTATTAAAGAAATTCATTATCCACTACGTGTCAAAATAAAGCATAGTGATGAGCAGAAAGAGATGATTAATCGCCAGCTTAAATTTTACGGCTCTGACATTGGCGGATTGACCATGTTGTTATCAAGATTTCCTTTAAAGAAATTTTTTAGAAAAATTGAAGAAGTGCAATAAATCCCTGCGTTAGGCCAAACTTGGCGTAGAGGTAAACAATATATAGATTTTATAATGAAGAAAAAAATTTTATTTTTACAGCCTCTTCATGAAAAACTTTCTTATTATGGTATAAGAAGAAGGTTTATTTTTCCTTATGGCTTGGCATATTTATCTACCATACTTTTAGATAACGATTACGAAGTGGAAATTTTTGACGCTCATGCTGAACAGCTATCTAAGGAGAAAGTGATGGAAAAATTAAAAGGAAAGGAATTTGATATTTTAGGTATTTCAGCTTTTTCTACACAATACAACGCGGTAAAAATTATTTCAAAGTTCGTTAAGGAGGAATTAGGAAAAAAAGTTATTATTGGCGGTCCGTTAGGGACCTACAATCATAGTTTGACATTGGAAAGGTGCTGTGTAGACGCAGTAGTTTTAGGCGAAGCGGAAAAGAATATTTTAGATTTATTAAGATATTTGGATAATCCCGAGAAATTAATTAAAGTCAGGGGTATAGCTTTTAAAAAGGACGGTAAAATCGTAAAAACAGAAGAACAAGAGTATATTCAAAACTTGGATTTATTACCTAAACCTGCTTATCATATGTTTGATATGAAAAGGTATCTTGCCGGAGAACTTTTTGAAACAAGATATGTTCAGCTAAATAAACAAAAGAAGTATCTCAATAAAAAAATAATGACAGTTTTCACTTCAAGAGGATGCCCTTATAGTTGCAGGTTTTGTTCTAGAAATTATCGAGGTGCCCGGTTTATGTCAATTAATAGAGTTATTAATGAATTAAAATATTTTAAGGAAAAATATAATATTGATGGAGTCCATTTTAGCGATGAATTATTTATTTTTTCCCAAGAAAGGATGGAGGAATTTGTTAACAAATTAAGACCCCTGAATTTGTTTTGGAGCGCCCAGGCAAGAGTTAATTTGATCAATGAGAAAATAATGAAAATTATTAAAGATGGAGGCTGTACTGGTATCGGTTTAGGAATTGAATCAGGTAGTCAAAAAATTCTTAATAATATGGCTAAAATGATAACCGTATCACAAATAGAGAAAGTAATGAAAGCTGCTAAAAAAGTAAATTTAGGTGTTAAAGTTCAGTTAATTTTTGGCTATCCTGGTGAGGATGAACAAACTATTCAAGAAACAATTGGAATGTTCAAAAGAATAGATCATCCAGGTAAAAGATTTAATTTAATAACTCCTATTCCTGGTTCACCATTATATGATGAATGTATTGAAAAGGGTATAATTACAGATGAAGATAAATATTTAATCGGTTTAGAAAAGAGTTTCGGCAAGGACAAGGTACAAATTAATTTTACCCAGTGGTCAGATGATGAGCTGACCAAGAAAATGAAAGAAACAGAGAAGATTATAAAAGAAAATTATTTTAGCAGGAATTTAGGCAGATTTATGAGATGGAAACTATTCAAATTACAGAGATTAATCAAAGGTAAATTCAATGGTCTTAAATTAAGAATTAAACCTTTATTGAGTAGTTAGTTATGCTATTTAACTCTTTGGAATTTATCATCTTTCTGGTAATAGTTTTTTTTATTTACTGGAAGTTAAAAAGAAAACAGCAGAATTTTTTTCTAGTTTTGGTCAGTTATGTTTTTTACGGTTGGTGGGACTGGCGTTTTTTATCATTGATTATAATTTCTAGCTTAGTTGATTTTATTGTTGGCAGAAAAATTTATCAAACTGAGAAAAAGAGCAGTAGAAAATCGTTTCTCTTTTTAAGCATTTTCATTAATTTAGGCCTTTTGGGTTTTTTTAAATATTTTAACTTTTTCGTGGCTTCTTTTCAGTCATTACTGGCATCTTTGGGAGTACCGGAAATTTCAATGACTACTTTAAACATTATTCTACCCGTCGGTATTAGTTTCTATACCTTTCAAACTATGAGTTATACCATTGATATTTACCGGAGGAAGATTGAACCAACTAATGATCTGCTTCAATTTTTTGCTTTTGTTTCCTTTTTTCCGCAATTAGTTGCCGGACCGATTGAAAGAGCTGCAAATTTATTAGTTCAATTTGGAGAAAAAAGAATTTTTAAACTTAATGAGGCTTTTGATGGCTGCCGGCAAATTCTTTGGGGTTTCTTCAAAAAAATAGTCATAGCCGATACCTTAGCTATTGCAGTGAATAGTGTATATAAGGATTTGGTAAACGCTTCCGGCGGTCAATTGTTAATTGCCACGTTTTTCTTTGCTTTTCAGCTTTATTGTGATTTTTCCGGATATTCTGATATTGCTATTGGTACAGCAAAATTATTTGGTTTTAAATTAATGAGAAATTTTTCCTATCCGTATTTTTCCAGAAACATAGCGGAGTTCTGGCGCAGATGGCATATTTCTTTATCAACTTGGCTAAGAGATTATCTTTATTATCCTCTTGTTTATAGTGCCAAGAATAAAACAAGAATTTGGATATATACCAGCACCTTTATTACTTTTGTTTTAATTGGTTTATGGCATGGAGCTGGTTGGAATTATATAGCTATGGGTGCTTTATTTGGATTTTATTTAGTTTTTAGTTCAATTACCAAAAATATCAGAAAGAAAATTGCAAAGTTTATTAGCTTAAGAAAATCGTCTTAAATATAGGAAATATGGTAGATGTTTGTAATTTTTACTCTTTGATACTTCGGCGACAAGCTCCAATGCTTGTCATTGAGGATTTAGAGCTGCCCTTGCCAAAGCGGGGTCGCTCAGTGTCAACCTTGCCTCGCACCGAAAGTGCTCGGCACGAGGTGAGCAAGCCCTGGTGCTTGCCATTATTCAGTAGTATTTAGGATGGCCTTGAATACATTGAAGGACAATCGGGGTTGCCGAATAGGTTGACAAATTTTATCAATTATGGTATTTTCAGCTAGCTTATTCCTAAAATTGAAAGCTGAATAATTTGTTATTTTTAAATTAATTATGGTTGGAATAGATATTGTCTCTATAAAGAGATTTAAAAGTATTAAGAAGACTGATTATTCATTTTGGGATAAATTTTATACTAAAGAGGAATGGCAATATTGTTTTAAAAAAGCAAAGCCAACTCAACATTTAGCAGGAATTTTTGCTTCAAAAGAAGCAGTAATTAAAGTTTACAGCAAAAAAGAAATAGACAATCATTGTCAAATAGAAATTAAACATAAAGTAAGTGGTCAACCTTTTGTTAAAATAAAGAATTTATCAAAACAAGAAATACAAATAAGTATAAGTTATGATCATGGTTTTGCCATTGCTATAGCGTTTAGAAAATAATTATGGGTTTATCTAAGAAAAAAGTAATTGCTGAATCAAATAGAATATCTTCATGTATTCAGTTTGCCAAAGAAATAGATAAAATAGCAAAGTTGCCAAAAAATATAGCTATTTTATCAAATTTTACTATTCAAGGTTTAGCAGAGTGTTTAAAAACCAAATCATTTATCCATGATATATTTTTGAATATTTACGAAGGAGAGTATGGGCAATGGCAGCAGGAGATATTAAATAATAAATTTTATCAATTTAAACCAGATATTATTTTTTTGTTTCTTGATTTGTACGGTTTAGATCAGGATATTTCATTTCACTATAACGAGATGTCAGCAAAGAAATTGAAAGAAATTAAAGAAGAAAAAGCTAATGAATTACTCCAGTTCATTAACCATTTAAAAGATAAAACCAAGGCAAAAATTATAATAAGCAATGCAGTCAAAAACTGGCCGCCGGTGATGGGAATTTTTGACCATAAATTATCCAAAGGCATCAACAAAATTATTGATGACTATAATAATTACTTGTTAGAAAATTTTCAGGATGATAAACAGGTTTTTATTTTTAATTTTAATGAATGGTTAGGACATATTGGTAAAAGAAATTTTTGGTATGATAAATATTTTTTTATGGCAGATATGAAATTATCTCCCGAAGCCTTTCCTATGTTAGCAGAAGAATGGATGTCTTTCCTTATACCTTTAGCTGGTAAAAAGAAAAAATGCCTTGTCCTTGATTTAGATAACACTTTATGGGGCGGCATCATCGGTGAAGATGGCTTGGCCGGTATAAAGTTAGCACCAACCGGTGAAGGCCAGCAATATTATTATTTTCAAAAACTTTTATTAAGTTTAAGTAAGAGAGGAATTATGCTGGCTATTAATAGTAAGAATAATAAAGAAGACGCTAAAGAAGTTTTTGCCAAGCATCCGCACATGATTTTAAAAGAGAGTGATTTTTTGGCTTGTAGAATTAATTGGGATAATAAGGCCAAAAACATGCAAGAATTGGCTCAAGAGCTGAATATTGGCTTAGAGAGCATGGTATTTATTGATGATGATCCTGTTAATCGCGAATTAATTCGTGAAACTTTGCCCGAAGTGACAGTTTTGGATTTACCCACGGATTCAACCCAATACCTTCGTACTTTACTTGATTATAAGGGTTTTAACACTTTTGAATTTACCGAGGAAGATAAAAAACGTAGCAAGATGTATTTACAGGAAAAGAAACGAAAAGAATTCCAAGGAGAAGTAATTGATATAGATTCGTTTTTAAAAGGTTTAAATTTACGAATTAGTATAAAAACAGTTACTGATTTGTTAATACCTCGTAGTGCCCAATTAACGCAAAAAACTAACCAGTTTAATCTAACAACTTATCGTTATCAGGAGGAAGATATTAAAAAGTTTATTGAAGAAGGTCATAAACTTTGGGTTTTGGATGTAGCTGATAAATTTGGGGAATACGGCATTACTGGACTTTGTATTGCCAAGGATTTAGAAGATAAATGGGAAATTGATACTATGCTTTTAAGTTGTAGAATTTTAGGTAAAAAGATCGAAGAGCAATTTTTTGGTTTTATTCTGGATGAACTTAAAAAAATAAAAGCAAAAAGTGTTTTAGCTTGTTACAAACCAACTGTTAAAAATAGCCAAGTCAGAGATTTTTACAATTCCTTTAATTTTAAAAAAATAAAATCAGCTGATAATGAAGATGTTTGGCAGTGCGAATTAGTTGATTTTGTATTTAAACCTCATGAGTTTATAGAAATTATTGATCAATAAATTTTATGCAAGAAAAATTATATGATATTTTGGCCAAGATTTTGGAAATTTCCCGAGAGGAAATTAATGATAATATTTCACCGGAAAATACACCGACTTGGGATTCTTTTAATGCGGTAATGATGGTAGCTGAATTGGAAAAATCCTCTGGTACTAAATTTGATATGGCAGATGTAATGGCCGTTAAAAATGTAGGAGATATTAAGAAAGTTTTAGATAAATATAAGGTAAAATATGAGTGCTGATAATCTTTGGCAAAAAATTAAAATAGGCGATACAGTTTCTTTTGAGGTTGAAATAAATCAAAACAAAGTCAAGGATTTTGTTTCTTTGTCAGGCGATACTAATTTATTGCATTTGAATCATGAATTTGCCGTTAAAAAAGGATTTTCAGATCAGGTTGCGCAGGGCATGCTTTTAGCTTCTTATTTTTCCCGTTTGGTTAATGAATTTTTACCGGATCATAATTTATATTTATCGCAAAGTCTTAATTTTAAAAAACCGGTTTTAATAGCTGAAACTGTAATAGTCAAAGGTAAAATAATAAACAAAATTGAATCAACCCAAATGTTGGAAATAGAAACAACAATTATTAATCAACATAACGAGGAAGCTGTAAAGGGACTGGCTAAAGTTAAATATATTTAAAAATATGTCTAAACAAAACACCTTTATAATTGGCGCAACTAGCACTTTTGGTAAAGCCACAGCTAATGAATTATTAAATGACGGTCATGATTTATTATTAACTTATTTTTCTAAAGAAAACGAGTTATCAGATTTTAAAAAGATCGCTAAAGAAAAAGGCAGTGAATTAATTATTTTACAATTAGATGTTACTAATGAATTACAAGTTAATAAGATTATTGAAGAAAGTCCGATTAAGATTAACAATGTGGTTTATTCAGTGAGTGCTCCAATTGAGTTTAAAACTATTAATGAAGAAAATTGGGATGATTTTGAAAAACAATTAAATGTCCAAATAAAAGGTTTGTGGCAAATAATCAAGAAACTTATAAGTGATGCTCATCCGTTGCAAAGTGTGGTAGTAATTGGTTCAGCATGTTTATTTAATGTGCCGCCGGCTCGCTTAACCAGTTATACAGTAGGAAAATACGGACTATTGGGTTTGGTTCGTTCTTTGGCAAATGAATTTTCTTCCAGAAAAATAACAGTTAATATGATATCTCCTGGGGTTAGCGGTGAAGGTCTTTCTAGTGTTTATCCTCAAAAATTTCTTGAATTAGTAAAATCACAAACTCCGTTAAAAAGGTTAGTGAAAGTCAAGGATGTAGCTTATTTAGTTAAATTTTTGCTAAGTAAGGAAGCAGAATATCTGACTGGTTTAAATATTCCAATTGACGGCGGAATACATATGACATAATTTTGCCATAATAATTTATGAATTTTGATTCAGAAAAATCCAATAATAAAATTGAGAAAAATAAAATAGCTTCTTTAAGAGATATTCCTCTTATATTATTGACATTCATTTTTGTTATATTTGCCTGGATATTCTTCAGAGCACAGACAATTAATGAAGCTTTTTATATTATAAAAAAGATAGTCTCTAATCTTCCTTTGTTAAATATTGAGATGTTTTATCCAAAGAGATTACTTATTATTGGATTTTTGATTATATTTGAATGGCTACAAAGAGACAAGGAACACCCTTTATACTTGCCTAAGTTTCCCAAATGGATCAGATATCTGGTGTATTTTGCTATTATTTTATCCATTTTTTTCTTTGGTACCTATAATTACACGCCTTTTATTTATTTTCAATTTTGATTAAGATGTTGGAAAAATATACCACTGAAATTAAAATTTTCTTTAAGCGAATGGGATTATTTCTTCTGCCCATAATAATTTTAATTGTAATACTGGAATATTTTTCCTATACCTCCGGTGAACTCTGGCCTATAAAAAAAGTGATTGCTTTTCAGAATAAAGCCAAGGAAGAGGTTTTATTTAATAGAAAAGTGATTGATGATGAAATCGCCAAGTATAAATATTTAAATATTTTAGAAAGAAACCTGGATATTTTGGTTATAGGATCTTCAAGATCAATGCAAATAAGGCAGGAAATGTTTTCAGAGAGAGTAAAGTTTTACAACGCAGGAGGGATTATTTATAACGTCGGCGATATGCTTGATTTTATTAATAATCTCCCTGTTGATAAAACTCCCGAGATGATGATTCTTAATGTTGATTTCTATTGGTTCGGTGACAAGAGGGAAGTTACCAGGAGTATAAGCAAAGCATTGTCTGAAGGTGATACGGTGAATAAATGGGAATCTCATTTATATGCCAATAAATATCTATTATCAAATTTACTTCAGAAAAGGAATATATTTTCAGAAATAATAAAGGGCAGAGAAAAATTTGAAGGATTGATTAGTATAGGATTCCAAGCATTGGATGGCAATGGTTTTAGGCATGACGGCAGTTATCAATACGGCCTTTATCTAAGCGAATTGAGAAAAAATTTAGAATATTATGACAGGAAATCATATTTATTTCGTATAGAAAATGGCATTAGCCCATTTATACGGAACAGTGTTTATGATTCAGGAAAAGTGGAAATTTTAGAGGAATTTTTAAAAATCTGCAAAAGCAGGGGAATAAAGGTTATTGCTTTTGCACCTCCCATGTCAACAGAAATATATGAGGCAGTAAATGAATCAATTTATCATAAGGATTTAATTAATAATTTTAGAAGTAATATCGGATCAATATTTGCTAAGTATGATTATAATTATTATGATTTTACAGAATTAAGAGCTTTTAATTTAACTGATTTATATATGTTTGATGGTCTTCATTCAACAGAAACTGCCATGGCAAAAATATTATTGGAGATGTCTTTGACTTCAGATTTAGAAAAGATTTTATCTCATGATCTCAAAAGTCAGTTAGCAGATGAAAAAACAACCCCTTTTGAGATAAATTGGAAATAATTTATTTTTATTTAGATATTTAATATAATGTGTTTATGAATAACATTTTTTTCTTAAAAGAGGATGACGTTTTTATTATCGCTGAAATCGGCAAAAATTTTATTCAGGTTGAAGCAGAACGTCCTCGGGAAGAATATATAAATACTGCCAAAGAATTAATCAAAGAAGCAAAGTCAGCTGGAGCAAATGCAGTTAAATTTCAAACACATCATGTAGAAGATGAACAATTACAAATTAATATTGAGTCTCCTCATTTTTCCGGCAAGGACCGTTATCATTGGGTTAAACGTAACACTGAAATTGCAACTTTAGCTTTCTGGCAGGAAGTCAAAAAATATTGTGATGAATTAGGAATTACATTTTTTTCCACACCCATGAGCAGAGGCGCTGCCATAAAGCTTGCAAAAGTGAGTGTGCCTTTATGGAAAGTTGGTTCAGGGGATATTTTAGACTTTGTCATGCTTGATTATCTTGCTGCCACAGGCAAGCCGATTATTATTTCTTCTGGAATGAGTACTCTAGAAGAAGTTGATAAAGCCATTAAATTTTTAAAGGCTAGAACTGATAAAATTGTTTTGCTTCACTGTGTTTCCAAATATCCTTGTTTGCCAGAAGAATTAAATTTAAAGACTATTGAGTTTTTCCAAAAAAGATATAATATACCCATTGGTTTTTCTGATCATTCAATTGGTTATGAGTCAGCTATTGTTGCCGTAAATATGGGTGCAGTTGTTGTTGAAAAGCATTTTTCTTTTAACCGTGATTTTTGGGGACCGGATCATAAAGTTTCTATGACACCGGCAGAATTTAAGCAGATGGTCACAGCTATTAGAAATAAACAAACTGTTGATTTAACAAATTACGGAGAGGAAGTAAAAGTCCTACAGGATGATGAAGCAGTTTTTAGGCCGGTTTTTCGTAAATCTTTAATGGCAGGACAGGATATTAAGAAAGGCGAAGTACTTTCTCAAGAGAAAATTTATGCTATGCGTCCCCAATCTTATGCTAAAGGTTTGCCTTCAGAAGAATATGAAAAGATTTTAAATAAGAAAGTCATCAAAAATTTAAAAAAATATGATCCTATTATTTTAGAGATTCTGGAATAATTTATAATTATAAAGATGAGGAACAAAATCAAAACATTAAAAGAAATCATTAAGATTGTAAATAAGCAAAAAAGAAAAGGTAAAAAGATTGTGACAATTAACGGCTCTTTTGATCTTTTACATATTGGTCATATCACGGCTTTTAAAGAGGCTAAATCACACGGCGATGTTTTAATAGTTTTATTGAATAGTGATAAATCAGTTCAAAGTTATAAAGGACCAAATCGGCCGATTATCTCCCAAAAATACAGAGCAGAGACTTTAGCAGTAGTGGAATTCATTGATTATATTACAATTTTTAATGAAATTAATCCTAAGAAGATTCTTAATATAATTAAACCTAATATTCACTGTAACAGTTTTGAATGGGGTAAAGATTGTATAGAAAAAGAAACAGTGGAAAAAAATAGTGGCAAAGTAATCATTCTAAAAAAACATGTCCAAGGATTTTCCACTTCCAAAATGATTGATAAAGTTATATTTACACATTTACATCCCTCACCTGGGGCAGTTTTCTTGGATAAAGACAGTTCCCTAGATTTAGATAAAGACTATGTCCCGACGTTAAAAAAATTATCAAAATCAGATTATAAAACAATCATTATTTCTAATCAACATTGGCCCTTGAAAAAAATTGAAAAAAGAGGTATAAGAATAGATAAAGTTTATTATTGCCCTGGTCATTCTAAAGGAGGGGGTAAATTGGATTTAGAAATATTAAGGAAAGCAGTTAAAGACTTTGGTCTAAGTCTTAGAGATAGCTGGATAATTGGTGATAAAGAAGAAGATATGATGATAGGCAGGGAGGCTAACTTAAATACCATAGAAATTAAAACAGATAGAAATAAAAAATTAGATACTAAAGCGAGATATATAGTTGATAATTTATTAAAAGCTGTTAATATAATCTTAAATAATTAATTATGACTAAAAGAAGAATCTGTTTTGTTATAACTAGTTTCATCCATTACAGCCGTAATTTGCTTATTTTGGATGAATTAAAAAAGAGAGAAGATATTGAACTCCATGTGATTATTGGCGGCGCTGTTTTATTATCTAAATATTTTTCCAGATATACCGATATTAGAGAAATAATGTCAGGTGATGGAT
>JAHITV010000002.1 GCA_018817315.1 Patescibacteria group bacterium | reverse complement strand
TTTTATTTATCCTACTCAATTAATCAAAACCCCAACCAGCTCTAAGGTTTACGTGATTACCGAAAACAACTACCGTAGGCATCTTCCTAATGAAACCATCTTTTTATCTTACAATTATCAGTGGAATCAGATTGAAACTATTTTAGATATTGATTTAAACAGATATTTAATCTCTAAGCTAATTAAGCTATCTAATGACCCTAAGGTTTACCTTTTAAAGAACAACAATAAACATTGGATAACAGACGAACAAACCTTTGATAATCTAAACCTTAACTGGTCAGCTATCAGCATGGTTAATCAAACTGAATTTGATTATTACCAGACCCTAGAGACAATTGATCAAACTAACTATCAAGAAATTAAGGAAATTCTTGAAACCTTTACCGTCTTACTTAATCCTGAAGATATTGGTAATGAAGTTAGAAAACTCCAACAAATACTTAAAGACCTGGGTTTCTTCACTTATCCTTATATTACCGGTTATTACGGACTGGTTACCACCCAAGCAGTAAAGGATTTCCAGAAGTTTTATCAGTTGCCAATTACTGGAAAGGTTGATCAATCAGTACTGAATAAACTGAATGAACTGTGATTTATTTGTTAGTGATTTGGATTAAATTCTAAAAAAATGCCAGCTTGATTTTTACCCTGATTTTCAGTATCATAAAAGCAATCTCTTTTTTTATTAATAAAGGATTTATATGATAGATTTTCCCAAGCTGGAAGAGAAGATTATAAAATTTTGGCAGAAAAATAATATTTTTCCAAAGACTTTAGCTAAAAAAATACTTTGGGTTCTTTTACTTTTTATGAAGGTCCGCCTACCGCTAATGGTCAGCCAGGAATCCACCATGTTTTAGCTAGAGCTTTTAAGGATTTAATACCGCGGTTTAAAACCATGCAAGGTTATTTAGTGGAAAGAAAGGCTGGTTGGGATACTCATGGTTTGCCGGTTGAGCTGGAAGTTGAAAAAAAACTAAAAATTTCTGGTAAGCCGGAGATAGAAAAATACGGCATAGAAAAATTTAATACTGAATGCCAGAAAAGCGTTTGGCAATATAAAGAAGAATGGGAAAAGTTAACGGAAAGAATTGGCTTTTGGCTGGATATGGAAAATCCTTATATTACTTATGATAAGGATTATGTGGAAACTTTATGGTGGATTTTTAAAAAAATTTATGACCGGGGTTTTTTATATCAAGGGTATAAGGTGGTGCCTCAATGTCCACGTTGCGGTACAGCTCTTTCTAGTCATGAAGTAGCTCAAGGTTATAAGGCAATAACCGAACCATCTGTTTATATAAAATTTAAAGTCACCAAAGGTAATGATTTAGCAGCCAGCGGTGATTTTATTTTATCCTGGACAACTACGCCTTGGACTTTGCCGGGTAATGTGGCTTTAGCTGTAGGAATAGATTTTGCTTATGTTAAAGTTTCTCAAAAAGGCCAAAATTATATTTTAGCTAAAGAACTTTTAGATATAATTGAGGGAGATTATAAAATTGAGAAGGAATTTAAAGGTTCAGCTTTGGTCGGCATAGAATATGAGCCATTATTTGCCGGAGCCATTCCCAAGGATACTCCAAATTATCAAAATGCTTTTAAAGTTTACAAAGCCGATTTTGTGACCACAGCAGACGGCACTGGCATTGTTCACACAGCAGTGATGTACGGTGAAGATGATTATAATTTAGGCGCTCAAGTTGATTTGCCTAAATATCATACTGTTGATGAAAACGGCTATTTTTTAAGTTCGGTCGCTAAATGGTCTGGCCAATTTGTTAAGGATAAAAAAGTGGAAGAAGAAATAACCGCAGATTTAGATTTACGCGGCTTATTATTCAAAACAGAAGATTACACTCATGATTATCCTTTTTGCTGGCGTTGTCATACGCCGCTTTTATATTATGCTAAAGATTCCTGGTTTATTAAAATGTCTGCTTTAAGAGAACAGCTGATCAAGGAAAATAAAAAGATAAACTGGATTCCTGCTCATATTAAAGAAGGCAGGTTTGGCGAGTGGCTTGTGCAAGTTAAAGATTGGGCTATTTCCAGAGAACGTTATTGGGGTACGCCTTTGCCCATTTGGCAATGCAGTGCTTGCAAGCAAATAAAGGTTATTGGCAGTTATCAAGAGTTACATCAGGAAACAAAATGTCCTCTCATTTTAGAAAAAAATTTTGATCCTCATCGTCCTTTTATTGATCAATATAAATTGAAATGTAGGTGCGGCGCTGAAATGTCCCGCGTGCCAGAAGTAGCTGATTGCTGGTTTGATTCCGGTTCTATGCCTTTTGCCCAACATCATTATCCTTTTGAGAATAAGAAAAAAATAGAATCTAAGGAGTATTATCCGGCAGATTATATTGCCGAAGCCATTGACCAAACGCGGGGCTGGTTTTATACCTTGTTAGCCATAGGAGTTTTAGTGGAACGAGGCACCAGTTATAAGAATGTAATTTGTTTGGGTCATATTAACGATAAAAAGGGACAGAAAATGTCCAAACACCTTGGCAATGCAGTGGATCCTTGGGAAGTGATTAATAAATGGGGCAGTGACGCTTTACGTTTTCATTTTTTTACTGTTAATCAGCCGGGAGAACCTAAAAATTTTGATATTAAAAATGTGGAAGCAGTGGTTAAGAAGAATTTCCTTATTCTTTTTAATGTTTTGAATTTTTATGAAATGTATCAGCAACAGTCCCGTAATGATTTTTCTATCAAAGGGGTAAAGAATATTTTAGACAGATGGATTTTGGCTAAAATAAACTTAGTGATTAAAAAAGTAACTAAAGGTTTAGATGAATATAATATTTTCAGTGCTGCTAGAAGTTTGAGTGAATTTATTAATGAACTTTCTACTTGGTATTTACGGCGCAGCCGCGAAAGATTTAAAGGTAATGATCAAAAAGATAAAACTCAAGCAGTTAATACTTTGGGTTATTGTCTTTTGACTTTGGCAAAACTGTTAGCGCCTTTTACGCCTTTTATTGCCGAAGAATTATATCAAAAAATTGGCAAAGAAAAAGAATCAGTTCATTTAGAAGATTGGCCAAAAGCTGATAAGTTTGATGAAAAAATAATTAAGGAAATGGAAGATATCAGAAAAGTTGTGGAACTGGCTTTAGCTAAAAGAGACGAGGTTGGTATAAAAGTTAGACAACCGTTACAAAAACTGACAATCGTCAGAACTCCATTTAGTAAAGAAGGTGAGAAATTGATAAAGGATGAAGTTAATATTAAGGAAATAGATTATATAGAAGACAAAAGTTTATCAGTTTTAGGAATTAAGGAATTAGATACAAATATTTCAAAGGAGTTAAAAGAAGAAGGTTTTTATCGGGAATTGGTCAGAACCATTAATCAATTAAGAAAAGAGGCAAAGTTGACCATCAAAGATAAAGTAATAGTTTATTATCAAACAGATTCTGTTTTTATTAAAGATGTTATTAATCAATTTAAAACAGATTTATTAAAAGTAACTTTAAGTCAGGATATCATTGAAGGCAAGAAAGAAAAGTCCAAAATCTGCCGTCAGGTTAAACTAAACCGGGATGATATCTGGCTTGGTTTGCAAGAATAGATAAAAAGATGTCTACTTTTAAAACCGAAGCGTTAGTTTTGACGAAAAAACCGTTAAGAGTTGCGGATCGTCTATATATTTTATACACCAGACATTACGGTAAGGTAGAAGCTAAAGTTAGATCAGCTGCCCGTTCTCAAAGTAAATTAGCCGGACATTTAGAACCTTTCTGTATCAGTTCAGTGATGATAGCCAAAGGCAGGGAATTAGAAACCATTGCCGGCGCAAAACTTATTAAAAATTTTTCTTTTACTGATTTTAAAATTCAGTCTTTGGCTAATTTAGCTTCTGACCTGGTTAATAGACTTATTAAGCCCGCTTGGCCGCAACAGGAAATTTATCAGTTATTGGAATCTTTTTTAGCAGTTTTAGAACGCCAGGATTTACTTTTACAAAAACAAAAAGTGAAAGATTTTAATTATACCGGATTGTATCTTCTTAGTTTAAGATTTATTTGGCAGATGTTAATTTATCTCGGCTATAAGATTAATCTGGAGCAAAAAGAAAAAGGAACTTTACCTACTTTAACTTCTGCTGGTAAAAAATTACTAACTGATTGTTTAAAAGAAAAAAACGAGTTGACTATTTTACAATCCTCTTCTAAAGTAGTAAGAGAGTTGGTTAATTTCACTCAAGAATATTTACGTTATTTTCTGGAGAGCGATTTAAAGTCTTTTTATTTAAGTTTTTATGCCTAAAAAAATTGCTTCTCAAAGGGGATCAAAAGTTGTGGATTTAAGGAAATTACGAGGAGAAAAATCATCACCCCAAAGTGGAATTAAAAGGCCCAGTTTTGCTGCTAGGAAAATTTCTAGTATTTCTTCTATGACCGGAAAAAGAATACCTGCTTATTCTTCTTTAGCTAGGACTACTAAAGGCAAAGGTAAACCGCTTTTGGTTTTTTTGATTATCCTTTTTATTTTATTAATAAGTGCAGCTATTTTTAGTTTTTTTGTTTTTTATCAGGATAAAACTTCTGGGGAGTCGGTTAAATTATCTCTTAAAAGTCCTAAGGAGTTGTCTTCGGGGGAAGAGTTTAAAATGCAACTGATTTATGAAAATCGGGACAGGATTACTTTAGAAAAAATTGAAGCAGTGGTTCAATATCCGGAAGGTTTTTTCTTTAATAGTTCCAATCTAAAACCAAGTGGCAGCCAGAATAATATTTGGCGATTACCTGATTTAGAGCCGGGACAAGGCGGTAAGATTGAAATCAGCGGACAATTAGTTGGTAAAATTGATGAAGCAAAGGAATTTAAAGCCACCTTTTATTATCAGCCAACCAATTTTAATTCTAATTTTAAGAGTGAACTTTTAACTACTATTAAAATTAATGATGTTTTGTTTGATGTGATAGTAGAAAAACCAGAAGTTTTATCACTGGCGAGCATGGCAGAATTCAAAGTTAAATATCAAAATACCACAACAGAAGAAATGGGAGACCTGTTTATGAGTTTTGATTTAGGTAACGATTTTACGGTTATTTCCAGCAGCCCTTCCACTACTCAAGATATCTTATGGAAATTTGAAAAAATAGAAGCCAAACAAGAAGGGGAAATAAATTTGCAAGGTAAATTTGCCGAATCGTTAACAGGGGAGGTGTCGTGGTTGTTTAAGGTTTGGCAGAATATTTTACATGAAGGAGAAAGACAGCAACGTTTACTTTATCAAGAAGAAGAAAAAATCCAGATTGTAACGCCTGATTTACAAGTGAATTTAGCTTTTTCTGATAGTGATGAGCTTTCTTGGGGTGGTAATCTTGATTGTCATCTTAGTATAGAGAATAATGGTTTAATAAAAGCTGAAAATGCTTTTCTAAAAGTAAAATTTGATACTTCTTTAATAGACTGGAGTAAATTTAACAACCAAACATTTGCCCAAAGAGACCGCAACACTTTAAACTGGTCCCAAGAGAGTGGAGAATTTGGCAAAAAGTTAAGCGAGATTTTACCCCAGAACAAAATAGAATTAGTGTTCAGTGTTCCTTTAAAAGAAAAACCGTCTGATCTTGATGTTTTTACTCCTGAAGATCTGATTATTGTAGCAGAAGCTATTTTAAACTATAAAACAGGAGAAAAAACTTATTCAATAACCAGTGAACCTTTAACCACTTTCTTGGGAGTACAACCCCAGCTTTTAACTGAAGCCAGATATTATTTAGATGAACAAACAGCCGTAGGCAGTGGTCCTTTGCCTCCAGTGGTAGGCCAGGAAACAAAATATCGCATTTATTGGAAAGCTTTTTCTGGTTCTCGCGCTTTGGAGCAGCTTAAAATTAAAGCCAGTTTACCTCCTTATATTAACTGGGTTCAACAAGCAGATGATGCCACCATCAATAGTCAATTCAACTATCAGGAAGAAAACCGCCAGGTGATTTGGCAAATTGAGTCTTTAGCTCCTAATACTCAAGTTTCGGTAAGTTTTGATATTTCGGTTGTTCCTGATTCATCCCATTTTGATCAGTTACTGGTTCTGATTAATCCAACTTCCCTGCAAGCCAAGGAACAAGGAAATGATCTTCCTGTTTTTATAGCCAATAATTTATTAACTTCTGAATTATCAGCAGATCCTGTGGCTTCGGGAAAGGGCAGGGTAAAGGCAGGAAACTAACAGTAAATCAATGTTAATTATATGTAGTTCTTATAAAATAAAAACCATTAAGATTAATGGTTTTTTAGCCATTAGTTTTTTATGAAGAAAGACAAATTTGATTTGCTAACTATTTCTAAAATAAGTCAGGCGCGTACAGGCATTTTAAAAGTTAAAAACGGAGAAATTAAAACGCCGTTTTTTATGCCGATTGCTACCAGAGGCAGTGTTAAAGCAATAACTTCCGAAGAATTAATGAAAATGGGAGCACAGATCATTTTGGGAAACAGTTATCATTTATTTCTTAAACCGGGTTTAGCCAGTATAAAAAAAGCAGGAGATTTGCATAAGTTTATTAATTGGTCCGGGCCGATTTTAACGGATTCAGGTGGCTTTCAGGTGTTTTCTTTAAAAGTGCGTCGTAACTCAAAGCAAAACAGAAAAGATTTTTGTGATTATCAATCATTGGTTAAAGCTACTGATAAGGGCGTGGAATTTCGTTCAGTTTATGACGGCTCTAAACATTTATTCACTCCCGTTTCAGTAATTAAGATGCAAAAGATTTTTGGTTCGGATATTCTGATGGTCCTTGATCAGTGTTTAAAAAACCCCAGTACTTATACTGAAGCCAAAGAAGCAATGCAGCGAACAATTAACTGGGCTGCTAAATCAGTCAAATTCTTTAAGTCAGCTAAAAATACTAAAGGGCAACTGTTATTTGCTATTGTTCAAGGATCACTTTATCAGGACTTGCGTCAATCCTGCGCTCAAGAATTAATTAAAATGGATTTTGACGGTTATGCTATTGGAGGACTAGCCGTTGGCGAAAGTCCTAAAGAAATGTATCAGGTGCTTGATTATACCGTCCCTTTATTGCCGGAAAAGAAGGTAAGATATTTAATGGGCGTTGGTTATCCGGAACAAATCATTGAAGCGGTCAGAAAGGGGATTGATATGTTTGATTGTGTTATTCCCACCAGAGAAGCAAGGCATGGAAGATTATATTTTTGGAATAATAAACTGCTTAAAGGTAAATTCTATAAGACCATTAATATTACTAAGGAAAAATTCGTTAAAGATTCAACTCCTATTAATAAGAACAGTCAATTTACAGAATTAAAAAATTATTCCAGAGCTTATTTGCGCCATTTGTTTTCGGTTAATGAACCACTGGCTTTACGATTATCCACTTTAAATAATTTAGAATTTTATTTACAATTAATGTCTGCTGTTCGTCAGGCGATTAAATTAGGTAAGTTATAATTTATGTTTAGTAGAAGAAATTTTTTTAACAAACCTTTAAAAATTTTATTAATAACCAATGCCCTGATTTTACTGGCGGCAGCCATGCTTGGTCCGATTTATTCTTTATTTGTGGAGGAGATTGGCGGTAGTTTACTTGATGCCAGTTTAGCCGGTGGCATATTTGCCCTAACAGCAGGTATTGTTACTTTGATATCAGGCAAATATAGCGACAAAGTAAAAGAGAATGAATTAATTGTGGTATTAGGTTATGTCTTTATGGGGATTGGTTTTTTATTATATACGGTAGTAAATTCAATTTGGTTTCTTTTTTTAGTTCAGGTAATAATTGGCTTGGGCGAAGCAATCTATTCTCCAGCTTTTGATGCAGTTTATTCCAAACATTTAACAAAGAGAAAATCAGGCAAACAATGGGGAATCTATGAAGCAGCAACTTATTTTACTGCTGCCATAGGAGCGGTAATTGGCGGTTTTATTGTTACTTATTTAGGTTTTAATGTTATCTTTGTTTTAATGGGAGTGCTTTGTTTGGGTAGCGCTCTTTATATTTATCAATTGCCAAGGAAGGCTCTTTAAAAATGACTTTTTTTATCGTTTTATTAAAAAAATACAAAATATTTTTTGATAAGATAAAAATATATAAAGATAAGTTCATAAACCCGGTGATTAAATTACTGCCATCTTGGGTTTCTCCGAATTCAATAACTATCTTTAGAATGTTTTTGGTGTTTTTTGCTTTTATCCTTTATTTTATTTTTAAATTTTCCGCTTTTTATTTATTTTTCATTTTTGCCTTAAATTGGCTTTTGGATCTTTTAGACGGTTCCTTGGCAAGAAAACAAAATAAAGCGACGTCCTTGGGTAGTATTTTAGATAAACTTTCCGACAGGTTTTTATGGTCTTTAATTTATATAGCAATTTATTATCTTACTTTGTATAAGTTAGTGATATTTTTGTTTTGTTTGGAAATATTATTTTTGCTAATTTTTTCTCTGGCTTTGCTTTTTAATTTTAGCGAAGAAAAATGTTACCGGCTTAATGGTTTAAAGTGGTATATCAGCATGATCTGGTTAGTAGTGATTATCATTGATTTAGCTATCTAAGGATTATTAATTAAAATCTTTAAAAACAAATTGAACCCCAAAATTTAAAGGGCTTTTTTAGGTAGTTAATTTATGCTAAAATACAAATATGAAGAATGAAAATTTTGTAGCAGTTTTGGCAAAATATACTTTGATAGGTTCAGTCAGGAATTTAATTACTTGGCCTGTTTGGTGGTATTCAAGTGGTCTTATCATTGTTTTTAAAGGTACTCTTAAATTAATAAGCCAAGCCTGGCATAATTTGTCTTTGGGGGTGTGGCTTATTAATATTTTTCGTCCGATGTACGGGCAGTATGATGTTGCCAGTCGTATTATTAGTTTTTTCATGCGGCTTATTCAGATTATTATCCGTTCTATTTTGATGTTGATCTTATTAGCCATCTTCATCGCCCTGTTTTTTATTTATTTGTTTTTGCCTCCTTTAACAATTTGGATGTTGATTTATTTATATATAAAGTAAATTCTAAAAATGGAATTAAGAGAAAAAAAGAATCATTTAACTGAATATTTGGAACTGGAAGACAAACAACTTTTTTGGGGCAGAAATTTTTCTTTTAATGAAATAATGTTAAGGAGATTCTCTGTTTTTATTAATAATCTAAAAAGGATAATTTTATTTTTAATCTGTTTAGGAGGAATTGTTGCTTTATTTTATCACTTAGTAATGATTTTACGGCAGCACCTGCCTTTGTTTGGTTTACAAGCTTGGCAAAGTAAATATTTAATTTATTTTTGGTGGTCGGTAGTTGCTGGTATGTATTTATTTTATGACTTAAATCTGGCGGCGCGAAAAAGTTTTAAGGTGATTAAAAAAAGTTTTAACAAAGAGAAAATAAAGCCGGAAAAGATTAAAAGAGTGGATATGTCAGACAGTTTTACACAGGAAGCTTTAAAATTAGTTGATCAGGCCTTTCTTAGCTCCTGCCGGCAGAAAAGAACTTTTAATCTTCTTTATTTGTTTAATCAACTGCTTTTAGTGCCAGACTTAAAAATCATTTTTACCAGACTAGAAGTTTCCGCTAAAAGTCTTTATAGAGTTACTAAGGAAATTTTAAAACAGCAGTCTACAGGCAAAGAATCAATAGATCCGCAAATATATCAAGTTTTATCCCAAGCTTATTTTTTGGCTTATCAGGACCGTCGTTCTAAAGTTGAGGCAGCTGATATTTTAGAGGCAATTGCCATGCAGGATAAACTGATTCAGGATATTTTACTGGATTTTAAAATTGATTTAGAGGAAATGATTAACGCCGTTAAATGGATTAATATCCAGAAAAAATTACAGGCAAGCTACAAACGTTACCGGGCAAAAGCGTATTTTAAACCCAAAGGAACCATGGATAGGGCAATGACAGCTTTAGCCACGCCAGTCTTAGATAGTTTTAGCGAAGATTTAACTCAACTGGCGCGGGCAGGATATTTGCCTTTGTGTGTTGCCAGAGATAAAGAAATAGAAGAAATTTTTCATATTATTGAAGGCGGCAAGAACAGTGTGTTAATTGTGGGACTTCCTGGCGTTGGTAAATCCAACGTTGTTGAAGGCTTGGCTAATATGATGGTGGCAGAAGAAGTCCCAAAGGTTTTACAGGATAAACGTTTTATCAGTTTATCTATTGCTCATTTGGTAGGAGGAGCAACCAGACCAAATGAACTGCAGGAGCGAATGCTCATTATTATGAACGAAATAATCAGAGCTGGTAATATTATTTTGCATATAGATAATATTCATGATTTAGTGGGTTTGTCTTCTCTGGGTACGGAAAATGTTGATCTTTCGGAAATTTTTGCCAAGTTTTTAAGTAAAAAAAGTGTTATTACCATTGCCACCACTACGCCGGCTGATTATAAAAAATATTTAGAAGGAAAACCTTTGGCAGAAGTATTAACCAGGGTAAATATTTTAGAACCGGAAGATAATGAGGCAATCCAGATGATAGAATCTAAGACTGCTTATTTAGAAGGCAAGCATCATGTTTTCTTTTCCTATGATGCTTTGGCAAGAACAGTTAAACTTTCCAGAAGATATTTACCAGAAAGTCATTTGCCAGATAAAGCTTATAGGATTTTAGAAGAAGTAGCAGCGACGGTCAGAGCAGAAAAAGGAGAAAATCATTTAGTCAGTGGCGAAGATGTGGCTAAAATAATTTCTCATCGTACCGGCATTCTTTTAACAGAGATAACTCAAGAGGAATCAGAAAAACTTTTGAATTTAGAAAAAAGAATTCATCAGCGCATTATTGATCAAGAAGAGGCAGTGGATTTGGTGGCGGCGGCTTTGCGGCGCGCCCGGACAGAGCTAAGGGATATCAAAAGACCGATTGTTAATCTTTTGTTTTTAGGGCCAACAGGAGTGGGTAAAACAGAACTGGCTAAAACCGTGGCAGAAGTTTATTTTGGGGCAGAAGAAAAAATGATTAGATTGGATATGAGTGAATATCAAGAACAAAAAAGTCTTAGTCGTTTAATAGGGGATGCATCCAGTGGTCTTAGAGGAATTTTAACCGAAGCTATTAGAAAACAACCATTTACTTTACTGCTTTTGGATGAAATAGAAAAAGCTCATCCAGATATTTTAAATGTTTTTTTACAGGTGATGGATGACGGCCGCTTAACAGATGCTTTAGGCAGAACCGTTGATTTTAGCAGCTGCATTATCATTGGTACTTCTAATGCCGGTACCCAGTATATTCAGGATAATATCAGAATTGGCAAAAACATTGAGGAAATCAAAGAAGATTTAATGCTTAAAGAATTAAAAAAATACTTTAGGCCGGAATTTTTAAATCGTTTAGACGGAGTAGTAGTGTTTAAGCCATTAAGCGAGGAAGATATAGAAAAAATTACAGTTTTATTAATTAATAAAGTCAAGAAACGTTTGGAAATTAAAGGCATATTTTTAGAAGTTACTGATGAAGCTATTAAGGAGCTTGCAAAAGAAGGTTTTGATCCGGTGTTTGGGGCGCGTCCTTTAAGACGTTTAATTCAGGAAAAAGTGGATAATGCTTTAGCTAATTGTTTACTAACCAAAAAGATTAGCCGCCGTGATATAGTAGTGTTTGGCAGTAGCGGTAAAATTGACATTAAAAAAGCTAAAAAATTTCAATAAAATAATAATAAATTTATGCCCAAGAAAAATATTCATGTTGCTCGCCATCAAGAAAAGTGGGCAGTAGTCAAAGAAGGTGTGAAAAAACCTTTAGGTTTGTTTAAAACACAAACTGTAGCAATTAAAAGAGCAAGACCAATAGCAAAAAAGGATAAAGTTGAATTGGTTATTCATAATAAAAAGAATGTGATTCGCGATAAAGATAGTTATGGTGATGATCCTTGCCCTCCTAAAGATAAAAAATTTTAATTTGATACATGAGAGTTGATAATAAAAATTATAGGACTGTCTGGATGAAAGATACATCTGTATTTTTAATAGAACAAAATTTATTACCTTTTATTTTTAAGATTTATGAAGCCAAAGATTATCTTGATACCTGTCATGCTATAAAGAATATGATTGTACGGGGAGCTGGTGCTATCGGTGCAACTGCTGGTTTGGGAATGGCGCAAGCGTTTTTGGAAGCTCGTGAAGATGATTTCTGGGAATATATTGATAAAGCTAAAAAAGACATTGAAGCAACCAGGCCGACAGCTCAAAATTTATTTTATGCAGTGAACCGTGTTTATCACGCTGGAAAATCTTCTACTGATCCAAGAGCAGCAGCCATAAAAGAAGCACAAAAAATTGCTGATGAAGATGTTGAGAGTTGTAGGAAAATTGGTGAATACGGTAATGAGCTGATTAAAGACGGTTTTAATATTGAAACCCACTGTAATGCCGGCTGGTTGGCTTTTGTTGATTGGGGCAGTGCTTTGTCGCCTATATATGTTGCTTTTAGAGAGGGAAAGAAAGTTTTTGTTTACGCGGATGAAACTAGACCAAGAAGTCAGGGTGCTAGACTTACTGCTTGGGAATTAAAAAATGAAGGAGTGCCTTATGTTATTTTACCTGATAATGTTGGGGCATATTTAATGTCTTCGGGGAAAATAGATTTAATGATAGTGGGAGCAGATAGAATTGCCAGAAACGGTGATGTAGCTAATAAAATTGGAACTTTTGAAAAAGCGATTGTAGCCAAGGAATTCAATGTGCCTTTTTATGTTGCTGCACCAACTTCTACTTTTGATTTAGATTGTAATTCCGGAAAAGAAATACCCATTGAAGAAAGAAGTGAAGATGAGGTTTTATACCAAACAGGGCTTACTACTAAAGGAAAGATGGAAAAGATTCTTGTATGTTCACCCGGTTCTAAAGTTATTAATCCTGCTTTTGATGTAACGCCGGCAAAATATATTACGGGAATTATCACGGAAAAAGGAATAATCAAACCAGCAGAAAATTCCATAAAGAAATTATTTTCTTAATTAATTTTATGACATATCAAGGTGTAAAATTTAAAACTAAAATGCTTGGCAGTGAGATCCCTCAAGACTTAAGACTTGAGGGATTAAAAGATTGGTGTAAAAAATTTCATCATTATAATCTGGCACCGCCATATGAAGGCGGTTCTTATGGAAATTTAAGTTTTAGACTGCAAGATGGTCAGGATCAGTTTATAATCACTGGGACAAAAATTGGTTTAAAAAATGAGTTAGCAGATGATTGTTTTGTAAGAATCCAATCGTGTGATTTAGAAAAAGGAACAGTTTATGCCCATGGTATGAGAGAGCCCTCTTCAGAAAGTATGTTACATTTTGCTATTTATCATCAAAGGAAAGATGTTAATGCTATTTTTCATGGTCATTGTCAAAAAATTCTATCTAAAGCAAGTAAATTAAAAATAACAGAAACAGTAAAAGAAGAACCTTATGGAACAGTTGAATTAGTCCAAGGAGTTTTAGATATTCTTAATGATAAATCTTTTTTAATAATGAAGGAACATGGATTTATTTCTCTTGGTAAAAATATAAAAGAGGCAGGTGAACTTGCTTTACAGATGTATAAAAAGTGTTAATAAATTCATTTAGAAATTTTTATAACAAAACCACTCTCAAAAAAAGAGTGGCTTTGTTGTTTTGGATAAAGGTCGCTGGGTCCGCTCCTCGGCAAGCTCGGGGCGAGGTTGACCCCTCTTCGTCCCTCATTTACATTCGGGACTTCGCGGGGCGAGAAGTGGTAATGTTGTTGGTTTTAGAATAATAAAACTGTCGCTGCAGGGATATTAGAATATACCTTCTGTTATTGACAACTTTTTGATTTTAGATAAGATTAGGGAAATTGGACATTACACAAAAAATGGAGAATTTAGTAAGATGAACGAAAGAAATTTTCACGCGCTTCTGCAAAACCGCTGGGATAATGGTTTTTTTGCCTGCGTTGGTTTGGATCTTGACCCCAAAAAAATCCCAGAAGTTGTGTTAGGAAAAACACCTGCTGAAAGAGCCCTTACTTTTGGCAGGGTAATTGTCAGTGCAACAGCAAATTTTGTTTGTGCTTACAAGCTCAACAGCGCTTTTTTTGAAGCAATGGGTAAACAAGGATTGGAGACACTGGGACAGCTAGTTACTTTTATTCACCAAGAGGCGCCGGAAATCCCAGTTATTATGGATGGTAAAAGAGGTGACATCGGCAATACCAGTAGTGCTTATGCAGCAGCAGCTTTTGATTTTTTGCGAGCTGATGCCGTCACTTTAAGTCCTTATCTGGGAGCAGAAGCCTTACAACCTTTTCTTAATCGGCCTGAAAAAGGCATAATTGTTCTGTGCCGCACTTCCAATCCAGGAGCCAGCGAATTTCAGGATTTAAAAATCGGTCTTACTGGCGAACAGTTACATTCTTTGTTGAATGGACCAGCCAGAAAGCTCGGTACTACTGAAAGTTGGAATCCACAAATGCCACTTTTTCAGTATTTGGCTTTGCGGGTGGCAAATCACTGGAATGTGAATGGAAACTGCGCTTTAGTGGTAGGCGCAACTTATCCAGAGGAGCTGAAAGTAGTACGGCAAAGCGTAGGTGATATGCCTATTCTTATTCCGGGTATTGGCAGGCAAGGCGGCGATCTGGAAAAAACTATTGCTGCTGGAATTAATAGTCAAAGACAAGGTGTGATTATTAATTCTTCGCGAGCAATTATCTTTGCTTCATCTGGTGAGGATTTTGCCGTTGCTGCTCGCCGAGAAGTTATGAAACTTCACGAACAAATCAGTCAATGTATAAAGGGGGATTAAAAGATGTTAAGAAGTAGACAGATTAGAGAGATAGTCCTTCACTCCCCTCTGACAATTATTAAGGAATGTGAAGGATATTATGAGTGTCCTGTAGTTGGAGGGCAACGGGTCGGGCCTTTGGTTGGTTATGCTGGGACATACGAGCCAGGAAAACATTTTGTCGGCGATGTTTATGTTAATTTGGCGAAAGTAGAACAATATCCGGTTGTTATGGCTCATTTTGCTAAACTGTTATTGCAGAGAGCCGGAGTGGCGGGTATTGATGTTTTTTGCGGGGCGCCAATGGGAGGTATTTCCTTTGCCAACATGCTTGCCTATTTGAACGAAAGTCGTTTCGTGTTTGCTGAAAAAAAAGCTACTACTTTAGCTACTACAAGTTCCCGTGAAGAAACACAGCTTATTTTGGGAAGACATGAAATCCAAGCAGGAGACCGGGTAGTAATCGTTGAAGATGTATCAAATAATTTCAGTACCACGGAGAAATTACTACAGTTAATTAAGGAGGCCGGTGCTGAAGTAACTGCCATCCTTTGTGTTCTTAACAGATCTTTAACAGTGGATGATGAATATATTGCAAAAGATGATTCGCGTATTCCTGTTATTAGTCTGGTTCGTCAAAAGATTATGGAATACAGGCAGGATGATCTAGCGGTGGCAGAAGATGTGGCAAGCGGAAATGTTGTTTGGAAGCCAAAACCAAGAGACCAATGGGCACGTCTAATGAAGGTGATGGAGGCATCAAAGTCAAACTGACTATCTTAGTCAATTAGTCAACAATCTTTCAAAAAATAGAGGGTTCTAAGTTCGGAACCCTTTTTTATTTACAAATAAATATTTGGGGTATATGATTAAACTATGGTTAAAGAAATAACAATTGAGCGGCTATTGTCAGAGAAAAAAGAAAGTAAAGAGATTATTACTCTGGCTCAAATTAATCAAGAAGCTTTTCACGGCAATAAAACATTAGCTAGTGCTCAACAATGGGTTAAGTCATTATTGTCAGCCTATCCGGTTTATCATTATTTTGTGATAAAAGTTAATGGTGAAGTAGCAGGTTATATTAGCTGGCAGTTTCATGGTGGTTTTGACCGCGAACAATTAGTAGTGGAATTAGAACAGTTAGCTGTTAGTAAAAAATTTCAAGGGCAAGGTTTGGCTTCTATGTTAATTAAAAGAAGTTATGGAGAAATGCTAAATTGGATTGCTACTGCTAATTTGACTGCCACTAAAATAGTTTTTACCGTGTGGTTTTATGCTGATAATGAAAATGCCAAAGCAGTGTATCAAAAATTTTTTACTGATGGCATTCAAGGACAGCGGATTCAGTATGGCAAACCAGAAGTGATGATGAGTTTAAACGTATCAATTAAATAAGTTTTATAAAAAAGCAGAAGTTTTTTAAGATTCTGCATTGTTCTCATAAAGAGAATGTTTTTTATTGTTTTTCTACTTAATGCGGTATCAGCTTTACCCATGTTTTGGATGAACCAACAAGATAGTCATACCATGAGTAGAGAGTGTACAGGGCAGCAGCGGCAAATAAAAGGAGAATAAGTGTGTCAAATATTGTACTTGTACTTTCTGCTCCTGGCCAGAAGCGTATAAGGTCAAGTATCATCACTCCGAGCATTGCTCCACCTTGGAAAAATGCCTTAATTACTCCGCTTTTCCTTGCAGATACAACTTCGCCTCGTAGAGAACATAATGTACGTACATAGGCCACAGTGATATCACGGGGAACAAGGACATAGAGAAACCAAAAAGGCATGTATCCTAGTCCAACAAACACGATAAACATGCTACTACGGTAAATCGAGTCTGCAAGAGGGTCAAGTAATTTCCCGAGATTAGATTCTTGTTTAAGTTTTCTGGCAATGTGTCCATCTAGCATGTCAGTGCATTCAGCAATCATCATCAGCACAAATGCTATGCAGCGCATGGTGAAAATATCCCATATACTCCAATAAAAAGTGGGTATAATAAGGGGTAAAAGAACAACGCGCGTCATAGTTAAAATGTTTGCTGTGTTGTTCCTTAATCTGGAATTATTAAGCATGACATACCCTTTCTTTAAGGTGTTATGTTGTGAATGTTCAATCAATGCTTATTTAATTATATTATGGATATTATGTCAAATCCTTTCTAAAGGATGTTTTTTTATGTCAAATCTGCTAAAATATAATTTATGTGCGGAATCATCGGTTATATTGGCAATAAAGATTCTACTTCTATTTTAATTGAGGGTTTAAAAAAATTGGAATACCGCGGTTATGACAGTGCCGGGATTTGTGTGAAAACCAAAGAAGGATTAAAAGTTTTTAAAAAAAGAGGTAGAATTTTTGAGTTGGAAAAACTGGATGAGTTAAAAGAATTAAAAGGCATGATTGGTATTGCTCATACACGTTGGGCAACCCATGGAGAACCTAACGAAAATAATGCCCATCCTCATTTTGATTGTTCTAAAAATATTGCTATTGTTCATAACGGCATTATTGAAAATTATCATGCTTTAAAAAATTTATTGGAAAAAGAAGGCCATCAGTTGTCCTCCCAAACTGATTCAGAAATTTTTGCTCATTTGGTGGAAAAGTTTTATGAGCAAAATTTAGAAAAAGCAGTTATTAAAACTTTAAAGTTAGTGGAAGGATCTTATGGTTTAGTGGTAATGCATAAAAAAGAGGAAAAACTCATCGTTGCCCGTAAAGGTTCATCTTTGATTATTGGCGTGGGTGAAGGAGAGATGTTTGTTGCTTCGGATTCAGCTGCTCTTTTAGAACATACCAAAAAAGTAGTTCATTTACAGGATGAGGAAATAGCAACCATCACTAAAGATAAATATATTATCAAAAATATAGACGGCGAATTCGTCAATAAAAAGATAGAAGAAATAAAGTGGACAGTGGAGCAAATGGAGAAAAAGGGCTTTAAGCATTTTATGCTTAAGGAAATTTTTGAACAGCCGCAGAGCATTACTGATACGATCAGAGGCAGAATCAAGGATAGAAAGATAAAAATAACTGTGGATTTTAGGGTAGATTCAATAAAGAGAATTATTATCACTGCCTGTGGCACCAGCTGGCATTCAGCTTTGATTGGCAAATATTTTATTGAAGAATTAACCCAAATTCCAGTGGAAGTAGATTATGCTTCGGAATTCAGGTATAGAAATCCTGTTATTGGTAAGGATGATTTAGTAATTGTTATTTCTCAATCAGGAGAAACAGCCGATACTTTAGCGGCTTTAAGAGGAGCCAAAGAAAAGCAAGCTAAAACTTTGGGGATTATTAATGTAGTTGGTTCTACCATTAGCCGGGAAGTTGATTCTGGTATTTATTTGCATGCTGGGCCGGAAATCGGCGTCGCCAGTACTAAAGCGTTTACTTCCCAAGTAGTTGCTTTATTAATTTTTGCTTTATATATAAGACAGAAAAAAGGGCAGGAACTGGATCAGGAGTTATTAAGAGAATTAGAGGAATTGCCTCAAAAAGTAAAAGAAGTTTTAAAAACTGATAAAGAGGTGCAAAAAATTGCTAAAGAATTTACAGCAGTGAAAAATTTCCTTTATCTGGGCAGGGGAATTAATTTTCCAGTGGCTTTGGAAGGTGCTTTAAAACTTAAAGAAATTTCTTATATTCATGCTGAAGGTTATCCAGCGGCAGAAATCAAACATGGCCCCATTGCTTTAATAGATGAGCAAATGCCGGTGTTATTTGTAGCGACTAAAAATAATTTATCTGCCAAAATAATTAGTAATATGCAGGAGGTTAAAGCCAGAAAAGGCAAAATCATTGCTTTGGTCAATGAAGATAATAAAGAAATAAAAGAACTTGCTGATTATTTAATTAAAGTGCCGCAGATAATTAATGAATTATCACCGGTAATTAATGTAATTCCTTTGCAACTCCTTTCTTATTATATAGCTGATATCAAGGGTATTGATATGGACAAGCCAAGAAATTTGGCAAAATCTGTGACAGTAGAATAGTTTTATAAAATAAAGAAGCCCGATTAACCACAATCGGGCTTTTGTTTGGGAGTCTTTTGATCTACCCTTTTTTATTTTACCAGCAGCATTTTTTTGGTGCTGGTGAAATTAGCCACTTTCAGTGTGTAAAAGTAAATGCCGGCTGGCAGATTTTTGCCGTCAAACGTCGTTGTATGATGGCCACTTTCCATTTGGCCATCTACCAAATTTGCCACTTCCTGACCCATGACATTGTAAACTTTTAAAGTCACGAACCCCGTTTCCGTCAAGGCATACGAAATACTTGTTTGCGGATTAAAGGGGTTAGGGAAGTTTTGGTGAAGCGCATACTCTGTTGGTATCGGCGTTAGAGGTGTAGCTTCTGCTGTTTGTCCGTAATCATGGATAGTGCCGTTTAAGTCGCGTGACAGTAGACAATAAACGTAGGTCACACCATTAACAACTGCCTGATCAATATACTCATAGTTGATAGTTGTTTGGCTGTTGCCGCTGCCGGGAATTTCTGCAATGGTTATCCATTGGCTGTTTTCTGTTTGGCGTTGCAATTCAAAGCAGTCATTGTCCTTCTCACTGGCTGTTTGCCAGTGTAGTGTCACTTGTCCATTGCCTGCGGTTGCTTCAAAAACGGTTAGCTCAACAGGAAGTTGATACTCCTCACAATAAAGTCGCATTTGAAATGGACCAATTCCTGTTGCCCGGATATAATAGGTGCCTTTGGGAAGAGAGGCAATATCAATTTGCCCGTATCCTTCGGCAAGCCAACAAGTGTCTGATGGCCAAGGTAACTCAGGTAGCCGGGAAAAGAGATCAAGATGTGATTGCTCACAGATAAGTATGATGTTCAATTGGCTTTGATAATGATTCTCAAAGCCAAAAAGATATTCATTTCCGGATTGACCAAAATTCCCTGTGGCAGTATCGCCGCAATTCATTTCTGTCACTTGAGTAAAACCGCTAATGGACAAGAACAGAAAGATGAGTACAGAACAAAGGGCTTTCATGTTTCCCCTTTCTTTTTTGAAATGATCAGATTTGAATTAATAAGTTATTATAGAAGGTGAAATTTATTATGTCAAATAAAAAAAGGGATCGGCATGTTGCCAATCCCTATGGTGAGATTTCGTAATGGATTCCGAATGATCAGTTTTGCCAAGTTTTCTCGATGAAGAAAAGGATCTCTTCCTCAGGTGAAGATAGGGGCTTAGGATCAGGATAGACGCCGGCTTGGCAAGCAGATAATTGTTCGTGGTGTTCGGATAATTCTTTTTCTTTGAGCTTGAGCATCCATTCCAGCTCAGCAGTCAAAGTCTCGGGCGTGGCTTTGATCAAAGCTCCTTCTTCAGCTGGTAGCCAGTCCTTGCGACCGATCTGACTAACCATGCGCTTGCAGACCCAGTCATCTTCGTAGTAGATAGATGGTTTTCGCAGGATCGGGGCTATAATCGTTCCCATGGCTCCGGAAGTAAAGATTGAAACGTCTACCTCTGAAATCAAGTTGTCTGTCGGAGCATCAGAAGGTAAAGGTTCAACTCCTTCCAGTATTCCTTTCCGTCGAGCTTCGTTATAAGTTTCCGCTGGTTCATTGGGATGCGGCCGAAAGATCAGCTGCAACTTGATGCCATGAGTAGCAGCCAAAGCCTTTATGGATTTGGCTACCTCGGCCAGCATCATGTCGGTCAGTCTGGCGTCTTTGATGCCACCGACCAGGATGACTTTGGTATCTTCTGGAATGACCAGTTGGGCTGGCTTTAATCTTCTAAAAGCTTGCCAGAGCGGAGGACCACCTAGATAGACGGCATCGCTGTAACCCCATTTTTTAGCTTCCGCGATTTCGGCTGGCGAAGCTACAGCGCAAATCGCGTGCGTCATCAGACCCTCGGCTTTGGGACGGGCCCAGGAAAAATGTGTTTCGGCAATGACCAAGTGAGGAATCTTGGAATCTCTGGCCATGGTAGCGAAGATTAGTTCGTTTTCGGTTTTAAACGAAGCTAGACCAGTGATAATAGCATCAGGTTTGTCGCCAATAATGAATCTGGACATTAATTGGTTACCGATGAATGTTACCTGATGGTTTTTTATTTGGGCAGCTTGAGCCACCATGATTAGGTTTTTGGCTGCTGCCAAATCAAAACCTGCAAATAATAAGTTCATGTGTCACCTCTGCTTTCGTCGGTTTGGTTTATTGTCAGAATTCTTCGGAATTTATAACAAAATGAGCAATTAAATTATACTGCATCATAAATCAAATTTAATGTTTTGTCAAGCAAGCCTTTCACAAAGGGCTTGACAATAAAAAAAAGGGATCGGCACGTTGCCAATCCCTATGTTGAGATTTTGTGAATGAAGTGATAGTTAGGTGATTTCTTGAGCGAGCTGTTTAATGGTGTCAGCCATAATTTCGACGGCTGCACCGATCTTAGTTGGGGCAGGATAAACAGCTTTCTGCCGCTCGCGCATTGACGTAGGATCCTTAAGGAGGGCCAGGATTGCTTTCATTAATTCTCTTTCTGATTCTGATTCAGTAACCATGCAGGAAGCTCCCAGGTTGCAAGGCGCCCAAGTTCTTTGGCCGGTGCTTTGCTCAAGGCGATCCAGTGCTTTTTTAGTAAGAAAATCAATTACTGAAATACCTTGATGTGCGGCGGCAACGCCTACGGTTGAAGCAGATCCTATTACCAGGTCTACACCAGGCAGTAAGCCCAACGTCGGTGCCAAGGCGCTGGGTATAATCCTGGTAAACTGATGAGGTTCCACTAATCCGCAATATTTTTCTGGTTCAACAGGATCGCCTGGATGAGAACTGGCAATAATCCGAATTTTTTTGCCATTAGGTGTTTGTCCACCGGCGAGATCAACGGCTTGGATTACTCCGTTGAGGTGCAGTCGGTTGATATCAAACATCTTCCCAAAAGGAACCAGAATAACTATTTCGTCCTCGGCAATGGAGAGTGAATGCCGGATTAGTTTCGGAGTGAATTTAGGGAAGCAGAATTCTTCCCAGGTGGGATTTCCGGATACCACCACCTTGAGCTGCGGGAAGACCATACTTGCCTTTTCAGCTTCCTCTCCGTTGATAACAAAGAGGGTGCCGGCTTTTTCAAGAGCTTGCTGGAGATGCGGACGTGCGCATGAGCTGTAAGTATCGCCATAGAAACAGTAAGGTGTATTATTTTCTTTGGCAATTTTTGCGATACCTAGCTCTTGTTGGGCCAAGTTTTCGTCAGATGACATCCCAAGTACAATAAGATTACTGTTCGCTATTATCGGGGCGATATCTGTAACTAGAGTTTCCTCCAGCTTTCCTGCACTAAGGAACGGGAAGACTTGATGGCCGCGTTTTTCTAACTCTTTTTTGAGCATTTCAAACGCTTGTTTTGAAGCCACCATGTTTGCTACAAGGAGTACATTCATTTTCAAATCTCCTGCTTTTTTCCGTTAATCTTGTTTTATCTCAAATTTTTTATTTACAAGTGAAAAGATCAGATTGGATAATGTCATATAATAAATTAAATTTAATGTTTTGTCAACCCCCTCGACAAGCTCGGGACTGGGTTGACAATAAAACTAAATCAAATCTTGATCCAAAGTCAAAATCCACCTATACATTAATGTATTCAGATTTATATAGGTGGATTAAGTACCCAGCGTTGCTCGCTTTTTCATAAGTAGTGTGGTATGAAGTCTGACAAGTCTGACAAACATCTTAATATCTTTTTCAGCAAATCCATTTGTCACCATTATTATATAAAAGTATTTAGGTGACGAAGTAGGACCCTTTTGAGTTTCTTGTTGTTCCCAAGCGCTTAATGATGGCAGGAGCGGGGGCGGGAAGCTTTTTACATATTCCAAAATTTTTTCAATAAAATGCAGAACATCACTGCCAGTACCGCCTGTTAACAACTTATCACAAATTGTTTTAGCCAGCATATTAATAATTTTTTGCCTTGCTTTTCGCGTTTTTCCCGTTCCATCTGGCGCTGGTAAAGCTTGGGTAGAATCACTTTGAGTCATGGCTAAATCTCCTCCTAGCTATAATGAACCCATTCATATTAGAATAAATAATTATGGGTAATTTGTCAACCCATTCGGTAACTCCGATGGCAAGCATCGGGGCTTACTCACCTCGTGCTGAGCACTTTCGGTGTGAGGCAATGTTGACACTGAGCCCTAAGCTCTGAGTTTGCCCTCTCCGAGCTTGTCGCTTCTCGACTTTTCTTGAAGCGACTTTGAATTTATTGAAAGGTCGAGGTAGCCGAAGAGCGAAGGGCCGAAGTGTCAAAAAATAGAATTTGTAATTTTTAGTTAATTTTATTATAATAAATAAAGTTACTGATAAAATAACCAACTTAAAAATCAAGGATTATGTCTTTAAAAGGTAAAAAAAAGCAGCCATCTTCACAGTCAGAAAATAATAAGATGGAAAAGATAGTTTCTTTGTGTAAACGCCGTGGTTTTATTTTTCCTTCTTCGGAAATTTATGGAGGATTAAGTTCTTCTTATGATTATGGTCCTTTAGGTGTGGAACTTAAAAATAATATTAAAAAGGAATGGTGGAAGGAAATGGTTCAACAAAGAGATGAAATTGTAGGTTTAGATTCGGCAATTTTAATGCATCCTAAAATATGGGAAGCTTCCGGTCATTTAGAAGGGTTTACTGATCCTTTGGTAGATTGCAAGTTCTGTAAAAAACGTTTTCGTGCTGATCATCTTTTGGAAACCAAAAGTATAAAGCCAGAATTTCAACCTGCTACTTCTCTTAAAAAAGATGATAATAAATGTCCGGAGTGTGGCGGAGAATTAACAAAAGTGAGAAATTTTAATTTAATGTTTAAAACTTTTATGGGAGTTTTAGAGGATAAATCTGCGCAGATTTATTTACGGCCAGAAACAGCCCAAGGCATTTATGTTAATTTTGAAAGCATCAGACTGACAACTAATAAAAAAATTCCTTTTGGTATTGCCCAAATCGGCAAAGCTTTTCGTAATGAAATAACACCGGGTAATTTTATTTTCCGCACCAGAGAATTTGAACAGATGGAAATGCAGTATTTTATTCATCCCAAAGAGGCGGCTAAATATTTTGAGTATTGGAAAAAGCAAAGATTAGAGTGGTATATAAATCTGGGCTTGAACAGGAAAAATTTAAAATACCGAGAACATCAAAAAAATGAATTGGCTCATTATGCCAAAGTAGCATGGGATATAGAATATAATTTTCCTTTTGACCAGAGCGAACTGGAAGGCATACATAACCGCGGAGATTTTGACTTAAGTCGTCATCAGCAGTATTCAGGCAAAGACTTAAAAGTTTTAGATGAAGAAACAAAAAAAGAATATTTGCCCCATATTATAGAAACTTCCGGCGGTATTGACCGTTCTCTTTTGGCTTTTTTAGTTGATGCTTATACAGAGATTGAAGGAGGCAGAACTACTACTACAAAAAGCACGAAAGAAATGGAAGTTGTTTTAAAATTAGATAAACGTCTGGCGCCGGTTAAAATCGCGGTTCTGCCTTTGTCCAAAAAAGAAAATTTGGAAAAGGTCAGTCAAGAGATTTACACAAAACTCAGCCAGCAATATATGTGTCATTATGATTCAACTCAAGCAATTGGCCGTCGTTACCGCCGTCAGGATGAAATCGGCACTCCCTATTGCGTGACTGTTGATTTTGATTCCTTGGAAGATAAAAAAGTAACAGTACGCGATCGCGACACCATGAAACAGGAAAGAATCGCCATTGCCGAAATTATGGATTATTTTATTAATAAGTTAAATTAATAATATGGAACCACAAATTCAAAATCTTCAAGACGAACAACAGAATCAATCTAAATCAAACAGTGTTTTGGCAATCGTCATCACGGTTATTATTACTTTAGTAATTTCCGGCGGCGGAGTTTATGCCTGGCAGTATTTCATTGATCAAGATAAAGATTTAGAGATTCAGTATTTAGAACAACAAGTGAATAGTTTAATGGCACAAGTTAATAAATTGCAGCAAGCGCAAAGTGATGAAGAAGAACAAGAGAGTGAAAAAAACGATTCAGTGACTAATTGGCAGACTTACGAAAATACTAAATATAATTATTCATTTAATTATCCAGTAGATTGTCTAGACGGTCCTTTGCCTGGATATTGTAAACAAAGTCCGCCAGCTGAAAGACCAGAAGAATGTCTTTGTTTCTTAAATAGGACTGATTCAGATTATGTAATAATGCAAACATACACTGGTGCTAGAAATGAATTAAATCTAGCGACATTTTCAGTGACTCATAGATCTACTGATGCTTACAACTTGCCTGCTAATACGGATTTGTTAACTTGGCTTAAAGAGAAATTTGTTGGTTTTACCTTTCCAGATAATTTTAATGCTGAGTTAGACGGTAAAGCAGCTGTGAAAGTTTATACACCAGAATCTCAAGGAGTTTTTTCTGGTGAAATTATTTTTTTCTTGAAGGGTGATAAAATTTTTATGATAGACATGATTGATGTAGATAACCAGAGTAACAAAGTATTTTATGATACGATTCTAGACAGTTTTAGTTTTTAAGATATTTTAATTGTTGTACAAAAAAATCGTTAGATTAATTTAATGACAGAATATTACTTAGATCAATTATCAAATAAAACAAAAGTTTTACTTGCCCCTTTAAAAGAAACCGAAGCAGTAACAGTCTTGGTTTTGGTTAAAGTCGGCTCACGTTATGAGTCTGCTAATTTGGGCGGTATTTCCCACTTTATTGAACATTTATTATTCAAAGGCACTAAAAAACGGCCAACCAGCTTGGATATCAGCAAGGAATTGGACGGAGTAGGAGCAGATTACAATGCTTTTACCGGCAAAGATCACACAGGTTATTACATTAAGGTTAATCATGATAAACTGGAGCTGGCAATGGATATAGTTTCGGATATGCTGTTTAACTCTGTTTTCAGCAAAGAGGAGATAGATAAAGAAAGGGGAGTGATAATAGAAGAAATCAATATGTATGATGATAATCCCATGATTTTGATCGGCAGTCTTTTGGAAGAGTGTATATTTTATAAACATCCTTTGGGTAGAGATGTTAGCGGTTCTAAAGAAAATATTCAAAAAATTAGCCGCAGTCAGATTGTTAAATATTTTAATAATAATTATATTGGTAATAATATTATAGTTGGAGTAGCCGGTAAATTTAATAAGCAGAAAGCGAAGAACTTAATCAATAAATATTTCAACCGTCAGATTTTCAAATCATCAACAAGTTCTTTTAAAACTTTTGCCAGTCAGCAAAAAAAGCCTAGAATAGTTTTAAAAACTAAAGAGACAGAACAGGTGCATATTGCTTTAGGTTATCCAGCTTATAAGATTGATGACCCCAGGATTTATTCTTTGTCATTGTTGGCTACTATTTTGGGAGGTAATATGAGTTCGCGGTTATTTTTGGAAATAAGGGAAAAGTTGGGTTTGGCTTATTTTATTAAAATGGGTATCAGTTCTTATCAAGATTGCGGAGTTTTGGCGGTTTATGCAGGATTGGATAAAGCCAAAATCAAACTGGCTTTAAAGACCATCATTAAGGAGCTTAAGAAGACTGTTAATAGTAAAGTCACCAAGGAAGAACTATCCAGAGCCAAGGAATATATCAAAGGTAAGCTTATTTTAAGATTAGAAGACAGTACTCAATTAATTGAGTGGTTAGCCGGCCAAAAGCTTTTAAAGGGAAAAATAGATGATTTAGATGAGCAAATAAAAAAGTTGGAAAAAGTTTCTCTAGATCAAGTTCAAAGAACTGCTAAAGAAGTTATCAAATCTAACAAGGTTAATTTGGGTATTATTGGTCCTTATACCAAACAAAAATCATTTTTAAATATTTTACAAAGTTAATCAAGTTTAATTTTAATAAATATATGGAAAACAAAACTCCTTCAACAATTAATATTTCAACCTCAACCTTTATAAAATTATTAATCATCTTTTTTATTATTGTTTTTCTTTATTTAATTAAAGAGGTTATTGCTTTAATCTTTATTTCTTTAGTTTTGGCATCGGCTTTAGATCCTTTGGTAGATTGGTTCAAAAAATTCAGGATTCCGCGTGGCTTAGGTATTATCATAATTTATATTATTATTTTATCCATTGTTTCTGCAGCTATTTTCCTGATTGTTCCTCCGATAACCAAAGAAATCGGTCAAATTGCCACTCATTTTCCTGTTTATTATGAAAAAATTGCTAATGGTATCCAAAGCTTGCAGGGTAAATCAAATATAGATACACAGGCTGAACTGCAAAAAGGTTTAAATGCTTTGAGTTCTGGTTTGCCATTTGCTGTAAATAATATTCTTTCCATTCTCTTTACTTTTTTTGGAGGCGTTGTTTCTTTTCTTTTGGTTTTGGTTATAACCTTTTATCTGACAATTGAAGAAAATAATCTAAAAAAGTTCCTTAGGGCAGTTAGTCCGTCAAAATATCAGCCCTATATCGCTCAGGTTATTTTTAGGATTCAAAGAAAAATGGGATTGTGGCTGCGCGGACAGTTAATTCTTTCTTTAATTGTTTTTGCCTTATCCTTTATTGGTTTATCAATTCTGGGAGTACAATATGCTTTATTACTTGCTCTTATTGCTGGTATTTTGGAAGTTATACCTTTTATTGGTCCAAATTTGGCTGCTATTCCGGCAATCTTCTTTGGTTTTTTGCAATCTCCTTTAATGGGGGTCTTAGTTATAGCTCTTTATTTTATAATTCAGCAATTGGAAAATCATATTATTGTACCAAAAGTAATGGGTAAATCAGTTGATTTAAATCCTTTAGTGGTGATTGTGGTGATTTTAATAGGTGCTAAAATAGGCGGTGTTGCCGGTGCTTTGATTTCTGTGCCGGTGGCTACTGCCTTATCAGTATTTATTTCGGACTTTATAAATAAAAAGGCGGATAAAGAACTGAAATTAGAAGAAGAAACAGGTCTTAATGAGTAGATCATAATATTAAAATGGAAAGAAAGTGGTAACTAAAGTGAAAAATAAATTCTACATTACAACTCCAATTTACTATGTTAACGATCAGCCGCATATCGGTCATGCTTATACTACAATCGTAGCTGATGTTTTAGCCAGATATTATCGTCAGAAAATTGGCAAGGAAAATGTTTATTTTTTAACTGGTACAGATGAACATGGAGCTAAAGTAGCCGAGTCAGCTGCTCTTAAAAATATCAGTCCTCAAAAATTCACTGATCAGATTAGTCAGCAGTTTAAAGATGCTTGGCAGAATTTAGCTATCACCAACGATGATTTTATCAGAACAACCGAAAGCAGACATCAGAAAATTGTAGTGAACATTTTAAATAAATTAAAAGCAGTTAAAACTCCCGCAGGCAATGAAGTGTTATATGAAACTGATTATGAAGGTTTATACTGTGTTGGTTGTGAGAAATTTATTTTAGAAAGTGAATTGGTTGATGGTAAGTGTCCGGATCATAATAAAGAGCCGGAACAAGTCAAAGAAAAAAATTGGTTTTTTAAATTAGCTGATTACTTGTCAATTATCCAACAGAAGATTGAGTCAGACGAATTAACAATTTATCCCAAAGCCAGAAAGAACGAAGTTTTGGGTTTAATCAAACAGGGGATTCCTGATTTTTCTATTTCCAGATCAAAAAAATCAGTGCCTTGGGGTATTGACTTGCTATGGGACAAAAATCAAAAAGCTTACGTTTGGGTAGATGCTTTATCTAATTATATAACTGCTTTAGATTATCCTAAAGGTAAACTTTATCAGAAGTTTTGGCCGGCTGATATCCAGTTAATGGCCGTAGATATTTTAAAATTTCATACTCTTTATTGGCCAGCAATTCTTTTGGCTTTGGATATTCCTTTGCCGAAAATATTGGCTATTCATGGTTTTTTTACTATCAATGGCCAGAAAATGAGTAAAAGTTTAGGCAACGTCGTTCATCCGGATGAATTAGTCAAAGAATACGGAGCAGAAGTTACCAAATATTTAATTTTATCGCAATTTTCTTTTGGTTCAGAAAGTGATATTAAAGTGGAGGAATTTCCCAACAAGTATAATGCCGATTTAGTCAACGGTTTGGGCAATTTAGTCAATCGGATAACTAAGATGGTAGAAGAGTATTTAAAGGGAAAAATAAAAATTGATGATTTGGAAAATATTTCTTTAAAAATAGGAACAGAGGAGATGATTGAACAGTTGAATTTTAAAGAAGCTTTATTTAAAATATGGGCGAGAATCCAGGATTGTGATACAGCTATTGATCAGGATAAACCGTGGATATTAGCCAAATCCAAAAATATCAAAGATCAGGAAAAATTAAAATCAGTTTTGGGAAAATATATAAAAGATTTATACATCATCAGTATTAATTTAAAACCTTTTATGTCCGAGACAGCAGCTAAAATTTTAAAGATTATCACTGCTTCTAAAATCAAAAAACCTGCTACACCTTTATTTCCCAGAAAATAGTTTTTAACTTTTTAAAATATAAGCCCAATTTAATTATTTAATTTTAAAATTTATGTCGATTTTAGATATTATCATTTTAGTAATTTTAGCCGGCTTTGTCTGGAAAGGAGTAAGACTTGGTTTAATAGAAGGTGTTGGCGGTATTATCGGTCTTTTTGTAGGCGTTTATTTTGCCAGTGTGTATTATGATGAAGTAGGCGAGTTCTTTGAAGGATTTTTGTTTGGCAGTGAAACTTTAGCGGCGATTTTAGGCTTTTTACTGATTTTTATTTTAGTTAACAGGTTAATAGCTTTTGTTTTTTGGATAATCAATAAGGTTTTTAATATCATTGCCATCATTCCTTTTCTTAAAACCTTTAACCGGTTGTTAGGCGGAATTTTTGGTTTAATTGAAGGTTTGATTTTAATCGGTATTATACTTTATGTTCTAGGATTTTTCCCTTTAACCGGAGGATTGGCGGGCAGCGTTGAAAAATCAAAATTTGCCGGAATTTTAGGCGTAGTCGGGAAAATAAGCAAACCCTTTATTCCTGAAGATTTTTCAAAATGGCAGGGGTATCAACCTTTGTTCCAAAATATTCCCAAGAGCATGGATGACATTCCTTTATTGCCCGGTTCAAAAGAATAAATATTGATTGATGTATTTGAGAATTTATGATGAATGTTTTTAAAAATCATCCAGATTTAGTTTTTGCGTTTTCAAAGATTAAGGATGGTAACATGTCTTTTTTTAAAAGTGAAGCGGATAAAATTCTAGAAAACAGAAAAAAATTTCTTGCTTCATTGGGTCTAGATTTTAATTCAGTAGTTAATGTTGAATTAGAAAATAATATAAAAATAAAATGTATTGATAGTTCAGATTTGGGTAAAATTACTCCCAAAGGTAATTTTATTAAAACAGATGGTTTACTGACTAATCAAAGAGACGTTTATTTATTCATGGTTATAGCTGATTGTCTTGCTTTGGCATTTTACGATTTAAAACATCAAACCATTGGATTAATTCATGTTAGTCGAATTAACTTAGAAAAAGAGATTATCAAAGAAGCAGTTAAAAGTATGGAAATAAATTTTAATTCTAAGCCACAAGATTTATTGGTAGAATTCAGTCCGTCAATCGGACCTTGTTGTTATAAGCCGTTTATTTCTAATGAAAGTGGGGTAAAATTAAGAAATTATCTTAAAGACGATAGTTTAGATATTTGGAGTTGGGCAAAAGATCAGCTTAAGGAAGCAGGTTTACTTTCAGAGAATATTCATAATTCCCAAGTATGTACTTATTGTAGCGGTGAGTATTTTTCTCATAAAAGATATTTGAATGAAAATTTAGAAAATGATTTTAGATTTGCTGCTGTTTTTGGTTTAAAGAAATAATATGTTAATTGATACTCACGCGCATTTAAATTTTAAAGCATATAAAGATGATTTTGAGCAAGTAGTTAAACGTTGCCAGAAGAAAAAAATGAGTGTCGTTAATATTGGCGCTCAATTTTCTACTTCCAAACGCGCTGCTGATTTTGCTCAAAAATACGATTTTATGTACGCGGCAATTGGTTTACATCCGATCCATATTTTTGATGAAATTTATGAAGCAGAAGCTTATCAAAATTTAATTCACGATAAAGTGGTAGCCATTGGTGAAACTGGTTTTGATTATTATCATGTTGATGAAATTTTAACTAAAGGTGCTAAATCAATTGAGGAAATCAGTAATAAACAGCAGGAAGTTTTTTTACAACATCTAAAATTGGCTAAGAAAAACGATTTGGCTTTAATTTGTCATGGCCGCAACGGCGTAGAGGGTAGAGAAGTATATTCAGAAATGCTGGAAATTTTAAAGCAGGAAAAAGTTGAACGCGCGGTTTTTCATTGTTATGGCGGTGATTTAACAATCGCTGAGAAAATTGTAGAGAACGGTTATTATATCGGCATTGATGGTCCAGTGACTTTTCAAAAAAAAGCCGAGGAAATCCAAAAGATCGCTACTGAAATTCCTTTAGAAAATATTTTAATAGAAACTGATTGTCCGTATCTTTCTCCAGAGCCGCATCGTGGTAAACGAAACGAGCCGATTTATGTGAAATATGTAGCAGAAAAAATTGCTGAACTCAAAAAGATCAGCAAAGAAGAAGTGATTGAGCAGATGTGGCAGAATGCCAAAGAATTGTTCAGGATATAGTTGATTATGAGATAGATGAATATAGTCTTTTTTTATTTACATTTTTATTGACAGAATAGCTTAAGCTGTTATATTTGATGAAAATGCACCTTTCATTTAGGAGGAGGATTACTCGTGGCTACCTTGTTAGATATTAGAGGTTGTTTGAAGGATTTGCGTTATGATGAGAATAGCGCTAGAAGACGCTATCAGGATTCTGAGGATGCTTGGCAGCATAGGTTACGATCACCGTTTGCCGTGGACATTGGTGCCATTACAGCGAGTAAAGCGTGGCGGCGTTTGCAAGGAAAAACTCAATTGTTTTTTACTATTAGCAACCGCCATGTACGTAACCGCTTGACTCACAGTCTGGAGGTGGTTGAATTTGCGGTGGCGGTTTGTGATATCTTAGGCCTTAACAGTGATCTAGCGCGGGCAATTGCTTTAATGCACGATTTTGGCCATCTGCCAGGCGGACATCTGGGTGAACGGGTACTAAGCAAATTGTGTGAACAGGAGATAAAGCATGAAGTGCTGTCAGTTGTGATTGCCCAACACATTGAGCGCGGTGGTAAGGGTCTTAATTTGACTTATGACACGCTCATGGGAGCGTTAAAGCATTCTCGCAGTATTAACGAGTTGGTGTTATCACCAGCTGTTTCTGCCGAAGCCAATGTGGTAATGTTTGCCGACAAAATTTGCTATATTTTGTCCGATGCAAATGATGCAGTGCGTTGTATTGGTGAGAATGATGAGAAAGTCATTTCTCTCATGAAAGTGATTAAAGAGATTGGTTCAAATCAGCGCGATTGTTGGCGGCGGATGATTACTGCCTTTTGTTTGGAATCAGCTGAAGTTGGCAATATTTCCTTTAGCAAAGCACCGGAACGGAAGCTGCTTGATGAGGCACGCAAATGCATGAATCCAATTTATAAATTGATTGATCTGCCTTTTGAGGAATCAAAGATTAAATATGTCTATCAAATTGCCCAACAGTTTTCAGATAATCCAGTACTAGCCGTTGCTTTGATGACGGGGACTGATGTTGATAATCTTACCGCTTCTGTGCCGCAGAAATGGCTAAGACAGCGATGGGAAGAAACAGCCGCTTTTGAAACATTATCTAAGTTGCCAAATCCTGGTTCCATTTCTCTTACTGATCCGGATTTAGATTGGTAATCTCCTAATTTCAATTTAGCGTCAAAACGATGACCTATATCGTCCTAAAAAGGGTGGTGTAGGTCTTTTTTTAGTGCTTCTAGCATAAACTCTTAAAAAAGCTTATAATACATAATGTTTAAACCATATTCAATAATCCCCGCCAAAGGCGGGTCAGCCTCGGGCTGAAATAATCAATAACCTATATCCAATAACCTATATCCTATGTCTCTAGAATTCATCATTTTAATAATTGTGATAATAGCAGGATTTGCTATCTTATTTTGGTTAATTGGGAAAAAGAAAAAGGATATTTCCCAAGATCAGTCATTATTAATGCTACAGAACCAAATTAATGAAGTTACCAAAACTTTAGATTCAAAGTTAGGAGAATCAACAAAAATTTTACAAACCCAGTTTGGTCAATCAACTAAGATTATTCAGGATGTCACCGAAAGATTAACTAAGCTTGACGAAACCAACAAGCAGGTAGTTAATTTTGCTGACCAGTTGAAAAATCTACAGGATATTTTAAAAAATCCCAAACAGCGTGGCGTACTGGGGGAATATTATCTGGAAACAGTTCTAAAAAATGTTTTACCGCCAAAGTCGTATCAAATGCAGTACAGCTTCAAAAACGGCGAAATGGTTGATGCGGTAGTGTTTGTCAAAGATAAAATTATTCCTATTGATTCAAAATTTTCTTTGGAGAATTATGAACGCATTCTTTCCGCTCAAGATACTGGTGAACGAGAGAAATTAGAAAAATTATTCAAACAGGATTTAAAAAACAGAATTGATGAAACTTCCAAATACATCAAACCTTCGGAAAATACCATGGACTTTGCTTTTATGTTTATTCCTTCCGAAGCGATTTATTATGATTTACTGATTAATAAAGTCGGTGCGGTACAAGTTAATACTCAAGATTTAATTGAGTACGCCTTTAAAGAAAAGCATGTGATTATTGTTTCACCGACATCATTTTTGGCATATTTACAAACAGTTCTACAAGGACTTCGCGCTTTGCAGATTGAAGAGTCAGCCAAAGAGATCAGAAAGAATGTGGAAATGTTAGGCAAGCATATTTTGAATTATAACGAATATCTAAAAAAACTTGGTAATAATTTAGGAACCGTCGTTAATACTTACAACACTGCTTATAATGAATTCAAGAAGATTGATAAGGATGTAGTTAAAATTACTAGCGGAGAATCAAAGATAGAGCCGCAAGTTTTAGATAAGCCGAAGGTGGAATAGTTTAAATAGGTATCAATAACTGGTAATCGGTAATCAGTAATCGGGGAATAGGAAATTATTGATTTTAAAATTCAATCCATATTTCTGCTAATCTTAGCCAAAAAAATTACCTACCCTTGATTTATTGGTAAGTTTTCTCTATAATATAGGCGAAAAATCGGTTTTTTGTGGAAATTTAGCTTAATTCATGAAAACTCCGAGTTGGAGTTCTTTTATTGAGTCATTAACAATTTTATGGCAAATAAAGAGCCAGAAAAAGGCAAAGAGGCCTGGTGGCAGCCAGCTCTTGTTATTTTTTCCCAAGTCAGCGGTTGGATTATTGTGCCAATTTTAATTGCTCTTTTTGTCGGCCGTGCTTTAGATGATAAATATGGAACCGAGCCTTGGATTTTTTTGGGCTTAACTATTATTGCTTTTGGTATTTCTTGTTTAGGCATTGTTTTGATAACTGCTAAATACACTAAAAAGATAGAAAAGGAATTACAAGAAAAAAAATTACATAAAGAAGATAATAAAGAGAAACAAAAGTTTAATCAGGATTAATTTTGGTAAAACTAACTAATGAGTCAAGTAGATAGTAATATCATCAAAAATCAAGTTGAGACACAACATCAGTCAGAACAGCTGGAAACATCTCATGAATCAACTTTATACGCCGAATCAGTTTTTCATTTTAAAAATTTTTCCATTACTAACTCGCTTTTAAATTCGTGGCTGGCTGTATTAATTATTGTGGTGGCAGTTATAGTCATTAGTAAAAAAATAAAAAAAATTCCTCGCGGCATACAAAATTATCTGGAAGTGATTTTAGAAAGTGCTATGAATTTAGCTGATTCAGTTACTGGCTCAAGAGAAAAGACCGTAAAAATTTTTCCCATAGTTTTTGCTATTTTTATTTTTATTTTATTGAATAACTGGTTAGGATTAATTCCTGGCATTGGCTCTATCGGTTTTATAGAAGTAACTCAAGGCCATAGCGTGTTTGTACCTTTGTTCAGAGGAGCGACAGCTGATTTAAACACTACTTTGGCTTTAGCCTTGTTTGCTGTTATTGGTTCAAATTTATTCGGTGTTTTTATGGTGGGCTTTTGGAAATTCATTAATAAATATTTAAATATTCAGGCCTTTTGGGAAATTCCCAAAAAAATCAAAAATGAACCCACTATTATTTTTGTTAATCCCATTAAGGCCTTTGTTGGTTTAATAGAAATTATTGGAGAGATAGCCAAAGTTGCTTCCTTATCCTTTCGTTTGTTTGGCAATATTTTTGCAGGAGAAGTGTTACTCATGGCAATGGCAGTTATTTTTGCTTTTATTCTGCCTATTCCTTTTATGTTTTTAGAAGTGATTGTGGGACTTGTTCAGGCCTTGATTTTTGCCATGTTAACTTTGGTTTATTTTACTATTGCTAGCAGTGAAGCACATTAAATTAATAAATTATCAGCGGACGTTAAATATTTTCCCCGTCCAGCTTGATAATTTAAAGAAAGGAAATATATTTATGGAATTAGACACCCTTGCCAAAGCTATTGCTATTGGCGTTGGATCCATTGGTCCTGGTTTGGCAATTGGAAAAATCGGAGCAAAAGCTATGGAAGCGATTGGCCGCAATCCCGAAGCAGCCGGTAAAATTTTGGTGCCGATGCTTTTGGCAGCTGCTTTTGCCGAAGCAATCGCGATTTACGCACTGGTCATTGCTTTTAGTATTTAAGTAATTGTCCATTGGCATTTAGAGGATCTTTTTGGTCCTCTGAAGTTAATTGATAATTGAGTAACTAGTAATTAGTAATCGGTAATTGGTAATTGGGGGGATTTTTCTCTGATTACTAGTTACTGATTACCGATTACTAATTACTGATACCAGAAATATTATGGATGAATTAATTAAAACATTTCATATTGATTGGCGGCTTTTAGTGGCGCAATTAGTAAATTTTGGCATTGTGCTGTTTGTTTTATGGAAATTTGCTGTAAAACCCCTTTCGCGCATGATGAATAACAGAACCAAGGAAATAGAAAAGAGCTTGGAAGATGCTAAAAAGATTGAGGAAGATTTAGTTAAATCCCAAAAACAAAGAGAAGGAAAATTAACCGAGGCAAGAAAAGAAGCTCAAGCAATTATTCAAAAAGCTCAAACAGAAGGCAATAAACAAGGAGAAGAAATGGTTGATCGCGCTAAAGCAGAGGTAACTACTATTATTGCTGGAGCTAAAGAGCAGATTGCCCAGGAAAAAAGTAAAATGATGAAAGAAGTCAAAAGCGAGGTAGTTAATTTAACTATGGAAACTACTAAAAAAGTTTTGGATAAAGTTGTTTCCAAAGATATAGATGAGAAGTTTATTAAAGGATCATTAAAGGATAAAGATCTTCCTTTTGATTAAAGATATTTTTATGAAGAAAATTACTATTAAACAATATGCCGAAGCATTATATCAAACCACTAAGAGTGGTAGCGCCAAAGCTTTAAAGGAAGTGTTGCAAAACTTTGTTAAATTATTAGTTAAGAATAAAAATTTAAAATTGGCTGATAAAATAATTACTAAGTTTAATCAAATTTATAATCAGCACGAAAAAATTGAAGAAGTGGAAATCATCACCCATCAAAAATTATCCGGGCAAACTTATCAGGCAATAAGCAAATGGTTGGAAGGAATTCTAAAAAAGAAGATTTACCTTACTAAAATAATTAACCAGAAATTAATGGGTGGTTTTATTATAAAATATCAGGATGTTGTTTTGGATAGCAGTATGTTAAGGCAGTTGAATAATTTACATAATTTTTTATTAAAATAATAAAAGGTAACTATTTATAAAATATGACAAGTGGTAAAGATCAAATTATTGAACAATTAAAAAAGCAGCTTGATGATTTTAAAGCCAGTACTACTACAGAAAAAGTCGGCATTGTTACAGAAGTGGGGGATGGTATTGCTAAAATTTCTGGTTTATCCAATTGCATGTCCCAGGAGATGTTGGATTTTGGCAATAATAATTTTGGCGTGGCTTTGAATCTGGAAGAAGATTCAGTGGGGGCTATGATTTTGGGAGATTATTTAAAAATTAAATCAGGGGATACTGTTAAATCAACAGGCAGAATTTTAGAAGTGCCGGTAGGAAAATCAATTATTGGCAGAGTGGTTGATCCTTTGGGTAAACCTTTAGACGGCAAAGGTGAAATTAAAACTGATCAGTTTTATCCTATAGAAAAAATCGCACCCAGGGTAATTACCCGTGAGCCAGTTAATACTCCTTTGCAAACCGGTATCAAAGCCATAGATTCTATGATTCCTATTGGCCGTGGTCAAAGAGAATTGATTATTGGCGACAGACAAACCGGAAAAACTGCTTTAGCTATAGATACTATTATCAACCAAAAACAGGAAAAGGTTATTTGTATTTATGTGGCGATCGCTCAAAAAGAGTCAAAAATAGCCAAAATAGTGGATAAACTGCAAAAGTATCAGGCCATGAGTTATACAGTGGTGGTGGTGGCAGGAGCATCAGATCCAGCTTCACTTTCTTTTATTGCTCCTTATGCTGGTTGTGCTATGGGAGAATATTTTATGGATCAAGGCAAGGATGTCTTAGTTATTTATGATGATCTTTCTAAACATGCAGTTGCTTACCGGGAAATAGCATTACTTTTAAGAAGGCCGCCAGGCAGAGAAGCTTTTCCTGGAGATATTTTTTACTTACACTCCCGTCTTTTGGAAAGGGCAGCGAAAATGAACAAAGAACATGGCAGAGGTTCCTTAACTGCTTTGCCGATTATTGAAACACAGGCAGGAGATATCTCCGCTTACATTCCTACAAATGTTATTTCTATTACTGACGGACAAATTTATTTAGAATCAGATTTGTTTTATCAAGGAATCCGGCCAGCTTTGAATATTGGTCTTTCTGTTTCCCGGGTAGGGTCTGCTGCCCAGATTAAAGCCATGAAAAAAGTGGCTGGCAAATTAAGACTTGATCTGGCGCAATACCGGGAGCTGGCAGCTTTTGCCCAGTTTGGATCTGATTTAGATGAAACCACTCAAAAACAGTTGAATTTAGGTAAACGTTTAACCGAAATTCTTAAACAGGGTATATATCAACCTATGACTATAGAACATCAGGTAGTTATTTTATATGCCGGGGTCAAAGGGTTATTGGATGATATTCCTGTGGAAAAAATTAAGGAATTTGAAGATCAGTTTCATATATATTTAGACACCACTGCCAAAGATTTAATCACTAAAATTAAAGAAAAAGGTGATTTAGATGAAAAGCTGGAACAAAAATTGATTAGTGTTGTTGATGATTTTAAGAAGATGTTTGTAGGTTAGTAATCAGTAACAAGTAATCGGTAATCAGTAATTAATAATTTAATTTTTTAAAACGTGCCGCAATTAACCAGAGAAATTAAAAGACGGATTAAGTCCATAGGTAATACTAAAAAAATTACCAAAGCTATGGAGTTGGTTTCGGCTGCTAAAATGCGCAAAGCTGTTAATAATGTTTTAACATCACGTGCTTATGCTGATTTAGCCTGGAACGCAGTTTTAGATTTAGCAGCGCGTACTGAATCAAAATATCATCCCTTATTAATCAAACGAGAAGTAAATAAAATCGGTTTAGTTTTAATCACTTCTAACAGAGGGTTATGCGGCAGTTTTAATCATCAGATTATCAATAAAACTATTGCTTTTATTAAACAGCAAAAGCAGAATAATGATTTAGAAATAGAATTAATTCTCATAGGTAAAAAGGGCAGGGAAGTTATGTTAAAGCGAAAATATTCCATTATTGCCGAATTCCCTAAGCTTGATATCACCACTCAAATTGAAGAAATTAGATCTTTAAGCCATTTAGTAATAGAAGATTATTTAGCCAATAAATATGACGAAGTAGTAATTGCTTATACTGATTTTATTTCCTCTTTATCACAAAAGCCCAGAATTCTTCAACTCTTGCCTTTGGAGCCGGAAAAACAGGATGAATATTTGGGAGAAGTTGAGTCAGCTAAGCAAAAAGGTTCTACAAAGTCAGAAGCACACGCAGAAAAATTTGAATATTTATTTGAGCCATCTGCCGAAGAAGTGCTTTCGGCAATGCTGCCTCGCTTAATTGAAGTAAAGATTTATCAGGCCATTTTAGAATCAGACGCTTCAGAGCATTCAGCCAGGATGATGGCTATGCAAAATGCTTCTTTAGCAGCTTCAGACATGATTGACTCCTTAACTTTAGCTTATAATCAGGCGCGTCAGGCAGCTATTACTACGGAGCTTGCGGATATTTCCGGCGGTAAAGCAGCATTAGAGTAATCAGTATCATTACAAAAATTAATAATAAATTAATCAATAAGCAAAAAATATATGACCGAAAAGAATATTGGTAAAATAAAACAGGTTATTGGAGCGGTCGTTGATATTGAGTTCAATGATCAGTTGCCGGAAATTTATAATGCTTTAGAAGTTAAAATGCCGGCTGACCAGATTTTGGTTTTGGAAGTTCAACAGCATTTGGATGCCAGAACTGTCAGAACAGTGGCGATGGGTTCAACAGACGGTTTAAAGCGCCAAGCAGAAGTTATAAATACCGGTAAACCTATCAGTGTGCCGGTGGGCAAAGGAACTTTAGGCAGAATGTTTAATGTTTTAGGAGAACCTTTAGATGAACAAGAAGAAATCAAGTCAGAAAAAAAGTATCCCATTCATCGTCATGCTCCTGAATTTACGGATCAGTCAACTAAAACCGAAATTTTAGAAACCGGCATCAAAGTCATTGATTTAATTTGTCCTATAGTTAAAGGCGGAAAAGTAGGCATGTTCGGCGGGGCTGGTGTTGGTAAGACTGTGATTATTCAGGAATTGATTCGTAATATTGCCGAAGAACATGGCGGTTTTTCGGTTTTTGCTGGAGTAGGAGAAAGAAGCCGTGAAGGTAATGATCTATATAGAGAAATGAAAGAATCAGGTGTATTAAAGAAAACTGCTTTAGTGTTCGGGCAGATGAATGAGCCGCCTGGCGTGAGAGCGAGAGTAGGTTTGACCGGTTTATCCGTTGCTGAATATTTTAGAGACGAAGAAGCTCAAGATGTCCTGTTATTTATTGATAATATTTTCCGTTTTACCCAAGCCGGCAGTGAAGTTTCTGCTTTACTCGGACGTATTCCTTCAGCAGTGGGTTATCAGCCGACTTTGGCTACTGATATGGGAGAATTACAGGAAAGAATCACTTCCACTAAAAAAGGTTCTATTACTTCGGTTCAGGCGATTTATGTTCCTGCAGATGATTTAACTGATCCGGCGCCAGCCACCACTTTTGGACATTTGGATTCCACAGTGGTTTTAGCCCGTTCTTTGGCAGAATTGGGCATTTACCCGGCTGTTGATCCTTTAGATTCAACTTCCACTATTTTAGCGCCAGAGATCGTCGGCAACGAACATTATCAAGTAGCGCGTGAGGTGCAGAAAGTTTTACAACGTTATAAAGATTTACAGGATATTATTGCTATCTTAGGCATGGATGAACTTTCGGATGAAGATAAATTAACAGTATCCAGAGCCAGAAAAATCCAGAAGTTTTTATCTCAACCATTTTTCGTGGCAGAGACTTTTACCGGCACTGGCGGTAAATATGTTTCTTTAAAACAGACGATCAAGGCCTTTGGAGAAATCCTACAAGGTAAACATGATGATAAACCAGAACAGGCCTTTTATATGAAAGGCGGGATTGAGGAGGTCGGATAATCGTGGATCGTGTATCGTGTGTCGGGAGTCGGGGGTTCATACAGTGTTTGATATATAAAATCCTGTTTTTCTTAACAACTAATTTAAAATTATGTTTGGTATAAAAAGACTAGCTCAAAAAATGATCCAAGGAGTTGACGTTGTTAAACTTGTACTATATAAAGTGCTTACAGAAGACTTTGCAGAAAAGTATAAAGAAAAGGGAGAAAAATTCTATAAAACATTAGCTACTTCAATAATTAATGAAATTTTTGGATGTCATAATCCAGAGAGTCAAAAAACATTTAGTGAAAATAAAAAAATAGTGGCTGAGGAAATCAAAAATTTAGGTACTAAACATCCTGAATTAAAAAGACCCATCACTGATGCCTTAAGAGTGTTTATTCAAGCAAATCAAATGCTTGGCTCAAGCACTATGAAGGATACAGAATATGTGGTGAATTTATTTGATAAAGCTATTGAAAGAGGTATTTTTATCAAAGGTGGTGATGCTCCATCTCCAGAACCTTTTTTACAAATGATGGAAGAGTTAATAAAAAAGTATAACTTAAAATAATAGAAGAAAAACAGGACTTCACATATCACCGCGTACTGGCTCCGCAGGAAGTAAGATAAATATTTTTATAACCATATGACTAATTTAAATGACAAATTGGTTAAAACAAAAATAAAAGGACGTACCGAAACATATTTTCTAGTTAGTGAAAATGATTTAAATAATATTAGAAGTAATAAAGTAACTGGAGAAATATTCCTTTTCATTGCAACGGGTTTAATCGGATTTTATGCAGCAAAACCAGAGAATTTATACTTGTTAATATTAGGTATAATATGTTTCGGTGTTTTTATATTCTTTAGTTATTTTAAGAAACCAACGATAAAAGAAATTATTGGCTCTGGTGACACAAAATCTGTTCTAAAAGAAAGTTATGATGATACTAGACTTAAAATATTGGAAGCAAAATACGGCTCACCGGCAAAAAATTTTAATGTAACCGATGAGCTGAATAAACAAATAAGAGATGACAAGTTAAAAACGGTGGCTTCAAATGAAATTACCGGTGATCCCGATAAGGGTGTTGTTAAAACACTTAGTATAAAGTATAGTCATAATGGATTAATAATAACTAAAGAATTTAAAGAAAACGAACCTGTAGAATTGCCATAAGTTATAAAATATTTATTTACTAGCTCCGCCCAAATTCCTTGTTCGCTTCCAACTTCGGCAATCCAGGGGATGTTAGCCCACAAATTGAGAACATGATACGATATACGAATAACGAATCACGATATACGACATTTATCATTAATCAAAATAACATGGAAAAGCGATTTCACGGCGAGCTCAAGAAAAAAATGAATCTTTATGTTCATAATGTATATAAAGTAACCAAGACCTTTCCTAAAGATGAATTATACGGAGTTACGAGTCAATTCCGTCGCTCATCTTTGTCGGTAATACTAAATTATATAGAAGGGTTTGCCAGGCAAGGTGTTAGGGTTAATAAGAATTTTTTGAGAATAAGTTATGCTTCATTAAAAGAATCAGAATATTTAATCAGTTTTTCTCATGATGAAGGATATATCAAAGATAATAATTATAAAATTTTAGCCAAGCAAGCAGATGAAATTGGAGCAATGCTTTGGAAGACAATACAATATAAATAAGTTTCACGTATCACGTATCAAAATAGACAAAAAATTGATACGTGAGTCGTGAATAATATGATACATGAATCTATGAAAATCAAATTTAAAATCGTCACTCCCGAACGCGTGGTTTACGAAGACGAAGTGGACCAAATTACTTTACCAACGACCAGTGGTGAAATTACTGTTTTGCCAAACCATATTCCTTTAGTGAGTTCACTTAATGCTGGTGAGGTTTTAATTAAAAAAGAAAAAGAGGAAATACCAATGGTTATTTCTGGTGGTTTTGTGGAAATTTCTAGTAATAATTTAACTATCTTGGCAGACACCGCAGAAAGAGTTGAAGAAATTGATGAAGCCAGAGCAGAGGCAGCTAGAAAAAAAGCAGAAGAATTGTTATCTAGAAAAGAACAGATTGCCACAGAAGCAGTAGATTATACAGCACTGGCTGTTAAAATGGAAAAAGAACTAGCTCGTTTAAAAATAGTTCGCAAATATCGCAAATTTAGAAATCCGCCACAGATGAATAAAGAGTAAACAAAGTCAACTAATACATAAGGCGTGAGGCGTAAGCTAAACGTCTTTTTTATATATAAAAATTTAAAATAAAAAAACACCCAATACTGATCACAGGGGAACAATCAGCGTCAGGGTGTCTGCCTGGAGGTGGTATAAATCCATCATCCAGAGCATGGTGGGAGATGTGAGGGCGAAGAACGAAAAAAGATTGACCGGCTTGGCTGTATTCCTTGGTCAGAGCGAGCAAGTAAGTAAAGCGTTTCAAAGAATAACAGCCGCCGGTCAAAAAAGGTGGCCAGCCATGCACTATAAAGTCGGAAGGGACAATATATCCTCTTAACTTCATTGTCAAAGAGTGTGCGGCTGACCAAAATCATAAAAGGGGCAGACCGGTCATAAGTCTAAATTACCCACACGACCTTCCTTTCTGAAGACAAATGACCGGTTGCTAAAAAAGAGCATGCGGCTAACTAAAAATAATGAAAAGAACCGGTCGGTTATTTGTCAAGCTGCCCAGCTATCATCCTTCGTGATTTTAAGACAAACAACCGACCTTAATATCTCCATTATAAAACATCTTTTTTAAAAGTCAAGTACTTACGATTATATAATGATTATGCTAAAATAAGCTCATGAGCTATGCAGATAAATTAAATCCTGCCCAAAAAAAGGCCGTAAAATTCGGCAATGGCCCCTTGTTAATTATTGCCGGAGCAGGCACTGGCAAAACCACAGTTATAACCGAAAGAATCAACTGGCTGATTACTGAAAAAAAATTAAATCCCGAGCAAATTTTAGCTTTGACTTTTACCGAAAAAGCAGCAGCCGAAATGGAAGAAAGAGTTGATAAGGCATTGCCCTACGGCTATGTTGACTTATGGATTTCCACTTTTCATAGTTTTGCCGAAAGAATTTTAAAGGAGCATGGACTGGATATTGGCCTGACCACTGATTTTAAACTGTTGGACGAAACTCAAAGCTGGCTTTTGGCAAGAAATAATTTAGATAAATTTGCTTTGGATTATTATAAACCTTTAGGCAATCCCAATAGATTTATTCATGCTTTGTTAAAGCATTTTTCCAGATGCAAGGACGAATTAGTCCGGCCGCAAGATTATTTAAATTATGTGGAATCATATAGATTAGATAATGATTTAAGAAAAGATGAAGAAGCGGCTCTGGAAGTCAGGAGACTGGAAGAAGTTGCCAATGCCTACCATGTTTATCAGCAATTATTATTGGATAACAATTATTTGGATTTTGGCGACTTAATCAATTATGTCTGGGATCTTTTTAATAAACGGCCGCAGATTTTAAAAAAATACCAAAATCAATTCCAGTATATTTTAGTTGATGAATTTCAGGACACTAATTATGCCCAGTATTGTTTAGTAAAATTATTGGCCAAGCCCAAAAATAACATCACTGTAGTAGGAGATGATGACCAGGCAATTTACAAATTCCGCGGTGCTTCTATCAGCAATATTTTGGAATTTAAAAAGGATTATGCCAAATGCGTGGAAGTCTTTTTAAACACTAATTATCGTTCTAAACAAAATATTCTGGATTTGGCTTATTCTTTTATTCAGTTAAACAATCCTAATCGTTTGGAAATAAAATTAAAAGCAGAAGAAAAGATTTCCAAAGAATTAAAAGCCGCTGCTAAAGGCAAGGGAATGATAGAACATTTAACAGTTCCAACTTTGGATGAGGAAGTGGCGGCAGTGGTAAATAAAATAATTTTCCTTAAACAAAAAGAAGCTGATATTCTTTGGAATAATTTTGCTATTTTAGTTAGAGCTAATGATCAAGCCAGACCTTTTATTGAAGGCTTAGAAAAAGCCGGTATTCCTTATCAGTTTGTAGCTAGCCGCGGTTTATATGCCAAACCCATAGTTTTAAATTTAATTGCTTTTTTAAAACTTTTAGATAATTATCATGAATCAGATGCCATGTACCGCTTTTTAAGTCTGCCCATTTTTAATCTTGAAGCTGTGGAAATAGTTAAATTAACGCATCAGGCATATAAAAAATCCTTTACCTTATTTGAAATCGTTAAACAGGCCAGATATTTATTAAAACTTAAGCCAGAAACTCTTACAGAACTGGAAAGGATTGTGGACTTTTTGGAAAAATTTATTAATCACACCAAAAGCGAAAGATGCAGCAAAATTGTTTTTGATTTTTTAAATGACTCTGGTTATTTAAAATATATTGATTCTTTGGAGGAGTTGGAAAAACGTTGGCAGTTTTCTTATTTATCACAATTTTATAGACGTATCAAAGCTTTTGAAGAAATTAATGATGATAAATCAGTGAAGAATTTTTTAAGGCAATTAGGTTTAGAGTTGGAATCAGGCGAGCAAGGAGCTTTGCAGCCTCTTAATGAAGATGAAGGTCCGGAAATGGTAAAAATTATGACAGTGCATAGTGCTAAGGGCTTAGAGTTTAAATATGTTTTTATGGTTAACATGGTGGATAAACGTTTTCCTACTATTGAAAGAAAGGAACCAATCCAATTACCAGATGAATTAGTTAAAGAAATCATACCAGAAGGCGATATTTATTTACAGGAGGAACGTCGTTTGTTTTATGTAGGCATGACCAGATCAAAAGACGGTATTTTCTTTGCTTCAGCTAAAAATTATGGGGGAGTGAAAGAAAAAAAAGCTTCTGTTTTTCTAACTGATTTGGGCTTTAAGTCAGCGCAAACCAGTAAAAAAACAAAGAAAACTGTTCAAGAAGAAAAACTGGAAAATATTAAAAAGCTGGAAATCAAGGAAAATAATGAATTCAAAACTTTATTGCCGGCAAAATTTTCTTTTACCCAACTTAAAGATTTTGAACATTGTCCTCGTCTTTATTATTATCGTTATATTTTAAAAGTTCCTTTAAAAGGCAATCATTATTTTAGTTTTGGTTCAACTATTCATTTAACTTTGCAAAAGTTTTATGAGGAATTTAAACGTCAGCAGCAAAGCGTGCAAACGGATTTATTTAGTCAAAGTAAGAAGTCAGGAAGTCAAAAATCAAAAAGTAGCAAAAAGTCTATTCGTGATTCTGTTAGCTTGAATCAGTTAATTAAATTTTACGAAGAATCCTGGATTGATGATTGGTATCAGGATAAAGTTCAGAAGAATAAATATTATGAACAAGGTAAGGAAATTTTAAAGAGTTTTTACAACAGTCCCAAGTTATTAGAATCTTTTCCTAGTTATTTGGAAAAGTCCTTTAATATTAAAATTAAAGGTTATGTTTTAACGGGTAAAATAGATCGCCTTGATGAAGTAGAGGACAGTTTTAAAATAATTGATTATAAAACCGGCGGTGCTAAAGAAAAGTTAACCGGAGAAGACAAAGAGCAATTATTGCTTTATCAAATAGCAGTGGAATCATTATTTTCTCAAAAAGTTAAAGAATTGATTTATTACTATTTGGAAGACGACAGTCAACTTTCTTTCTTGGGCGAAGAAAAGGAAATAGCCAAGTTTCAGGAGAAAATTATTAAGACTATAGAAAAGATTAAAGACTTTGATTTCAGTCATTTTGTCAATAATCACCAAAAATGCGATTATTGTAAAAATATTATTTGATCTTGCCTTTTATTATATAATTGAGTAAAGTAAGTAACATACAGGGTTTAGACCCTGTTTTTGTTGATTTTTTACCCTAGAAATGTTAAATTTTAACTATGAAATTTCCGATGGAAGATAAACAAAAAGCTTATTTTCAAGACAAGCAGCGCAAATTTAACCTTTATTTTGGTGATATTTTTAAAGTAATTAAACGAGTTAAATCAGAGTCAATTGATATGATTTTTGCTGATCCACCTTATAACCTTTCAAATGGGGGATTTTCTGTTCATTCTGGCAGAAGAGTTTCTGTTAATAAAGGTGATTGGGATAAAAGCAGAGGCATAGAAAAGGATTTTGAGTTTTAATTCGTTTAATTTTAAAAAATATGAAGCAACATGAAGCAGTTATAAAAACAATGAAAGAAAGAGGTGGTTTTGCGACACTTGGTTTTCTAAACCAAAATGTTGATATTTCCGACTGGAAAACAAAAACGCCATTTGCAAGTATTAGACGTATCGTTCAAGATAACAGATTTTTCTTTAAAATAAGACCGGGACTCTGGGCTTTAAAAACTTATAAAGATAAATTACCTGAAAATATTTTACCAGTAGAGAAAATTTCTAAGACAAAACAAGAAGAGTTTAATCATTCATACTACCAAGGATTACTTGTAGAAATAGGCAATCTTAAAAAACAAGAAACATTTGTTCCATATCAAGATAAAAATAAAAAATATTTAGAAAAAAATTTATCAGAGATAACAACTGTTAAAAAGTTTTATAATTTTACCTATAAAGATTTATTAAGAAATGCGATAACAATCGATGTTGTTTGGTTTAATGAAAGAAAAATGCCATCTAATTTTTTTGAGATAGAACACTCAACAGATATTAAAAATTCTCTTGGCAAGTTTGTTCAATTGCAAGATTTTTATACAAAATTTTATATTGTGGCTGATATTGCCAGAAGAAGAGAATATGGTGACAAATTAAAATTAAGTGCGTTTCAGTCTGTTAAAAGCAGGGTTAATTTTATTGACTACGAAAGTTTATCCAACTGGCATACAAAAAGTTTTGAAGTATATAAATTAGAAACTAATTTTAATTTTAAAAAATGAAGCTAAAAGAATTCATTGAAAAATTAGAAAGAATAGCGAAAAAATATGGAGATGATGCAAAAGTTATAATGGCTGATAATATTCCTGTGATTAATCCTGTTTTTTCAGAAAAATATCCAAGTAAAAAGAATGTTGTTATAACAGACTAAGAATAAAAACACAATTTTTTACAATGGAGATAAAGTGGCGATTCTTTTCAAAAAGTATAGTCTTTATAAATATCTTAAAAATAAAGGTATTGATTATACAAAGTTAATTTCTAAAAGAGTTTTACCAGATGATGCGATATTTGTTATTGTTAACAATACATTTTTCATTTTGGAGATAAAATTTCAGGAAGTTAGCGGTTCAACTGATGAAAAACTACAAACATGTGATTTTAAAATTAAACAATATAGAAAATTATTATCTCAATTAAATGTTGAAGTGAAATATATCTATATTTTAAACGATTGGTTTAAAAAACCAGAATATAAAGATGTATTAGATTATATAATTTCTATAGATGGTTGTTACTATTACTTTAATTATTTACCTTTACAAAAAATTGGATTGCCTGTTCCAAGTTAATATAGATATTATATCAATATTTAATATTTGAAGATATATAAATATTGCTAAAAAAGCAAAAAAATAGTAGAATAATGCTGTATTTAAATTTATGAATATCAAGCAGTATATACTTTTAATGGTGATAGTTACTATTATTTCCTGGGGAGCTTGGCTGGCAGTGCTTTTTTTTATTAACCCCGAAACCACTGCTAAATTCGGTATTTTTCTTTTTTATTTAAGTTTATTTTTTGCGGTTACCGGAACTTTATCTCTTTTAGGATTTTTTATAAGATACATTTTTACCAAACATTTTCCGGAATTTGAGCAGGCGCAAATCGCTTTTAGACAGGCATTATTTTTTGCCATAGTTATAGTGGTTACTTTATTTTTACAATCCCATCATTTATTAACTTGGCTAAATGCTTTACTGTTAGTATTTTTATTAATCTGTATAGAATTTTTAATTATTTCTTTAAAGAAAAGTTAAAAGCCAATGTATGTTTGATCAACTTACAAAATTAAAAGAAAAAGCCGTAAGAGAAATAAAAAATTCCAAGGTTTTAAAGGAGCTTCATAATTTAGAGGTCAAATATTTGGGTCGTAAAGGAGAATTGACTAAACTTTTAAGGCAAGTTAAGGATTTGGCGGCAGAGGAAAAACCCAAGTTCGGTCAATTGGGCAACGAAATCAAAGAGGAATTAAATCAGTTAATTTCTGAAATAAAGTTTGAATTAAACAAAAAAGAAAAAGCTGGTTCATCTAAGGAAAAATGGTTAGATGTTACTTTGCCCGGCAGAAAATTTATTAAAGGCCACTTACATCCCAATTCTCTTATTCAGTATCAATTAGAGGATGTTTTTTCTCGCATGGGTTTTATTATTTTAGAAGGACCGGAATTGGAATCAGAATATTACAACTTTGAAGCTTTAAATATTCCGCCGACTCATCCGGCTAGAGACATGCAGGACACTTTTTTCATCAAAGATAAAACTGGCTGGGTGATGCGCACGCATACTTCTAATATGCAAGTTAGGACCATAGAAAAATACCAAGCACCTTTAAGGGCAGTTTTCCCGGGCAGATGTTTTAGATACGAAGCTACGGATGTTTCTCATGATACCACTTTTTATCAGTTGGAAGGTTTAATGATTGATAAGGATATTTCTATTGATAATTTAATAGCGGTGATGAAAGTTTTATTAAAAGAGGTTTTAAAAAGAGAAGTTAAGATAAGATTAAGACCCGGTTATTTTCCTTTTGTAGAACCTGGTTTTGAACTGGATGTGAACTGTTTAATTTGTGGCGGTAAAGGTTGTCCGGTGTGTAAGCATTCTGGCTGGGTAGAAATGGTGCCTTGCGGTTTGGTCCATCCCAATGTTTTAAAATATGGTGGCTTAGATCCTAAAGAGTGGTCTGGTTTTGCTTTTGGTTTAGGTTTAACCAGATTAGTGATGATGAAATACGGCATTGATGATATCAGACTTTTGCAATCAGGTGATTTAAGATTCTTACAACAATTTTAAGTTTAAAATTATCCGCCTTTGGTGGAAAAAGTATATAATTTATGAAAGTCTCCTTAAACTGGCTTAAACATTATGTTGATATTCCTGCTGATTTTGATCCTAAAGAATTGGCTTTAAAATTAACCATGTCTACAGTGGAAGTGGAAGAGGTTATTGATAGTGGGGAAAAATTAAGTGATTTATATGTTGGTCATATTATTAAAATAACCAAGCATCCTGATGCGGATAAACTTTGGGTAGCAGAAATTGATATTAAAAGCGAAGAAACTGTTCAGGTTGTTTTTGGTTCAATGGCGCAAGTTAAGGAAGGGGATTTAGTGCCAATAGTGTTAGCGCCAAGCACCTTACCTACTGGCATAAAAGTGGAAAAACAAAAAATTAGAGGTGTTCTTTCGCAAGGCATGATTTGTTTGGACAGTGAGTTTATGGTGGGCGGCGAGGAAATACTTACTTATTTTCCACCAGATACAAAAGTGGGCAGTTTAGTTAAAGAAGTAATGGATTTAGATGATGTTATTTATGAAATTGAAAATAAATCACTAACTAATCGTCCTGATTTATGGGGTCATTACGGTATAGCCAGGGAAATAGCGGCTATTCTTGGTCTTAAATTAAAACCAGTGGAGGTAGCTAATGTTAAAGAGGAAGGTAAAACTGAATTTAAGGTTAAAGTTCAAGATCCAGTAAATTGCCCCCGTTATATGGGAGTAATGATCGGAGGAATAACAATTGAACCTTCACCTTTTTGGTTGCAGAATTTATTAAAAACTATTGGCGTTCGTCCTATCAATAATGTGGTTGACTTAACTAATTATGTGATGATGGAATTAGGCCAGCCCTTACATGCTTTTGATCGCCGGCAAATAACCAAAGACACGATTATTGTCAAAACTTTAAGCAATCAAAAATTCACTACTTTAGATGATCAAATTCGGGAGTTATCGGATAATGCCTTAATGATCAATGATCAAACTAAACCAGTAGCAATAGCTGGCATTATGGGCGGCCAAAACAGTGAAGTGGTAGACGATACTACAGAAATTATTGTTGAATTCGCTAATTTTAATCCAGTTAATATTCGCAAGACCTCGCAAGCTTTAGGTTTAAGGACTGAGGGAGCGGTTCGTCATGAAAAAAGTTTAGATCCTTTATTAACAGAATTAGCCCTAAAACGGTTTATAACTTTAATTAAAGAAATTATTCCCTCAAGCAAAGTAATAAGCAAGGCAGTAGATGTTGTTAATTTTAAAGAAAAGGAAATAATCATAAATTTAGATTTAGATTTTGTAGAAAGACGTATTGGTCAAAAAATAGCCAAAAAAGAAATTATTAAGATTTTGGAAAGTTTGGAATTTACTGTTAAAGAGCAAGCTTCACAGTTAAAGGTAAAAGTGCCTTCTTTTAGAGCCACGCGTGACATTTCTCTTCCTGAAGATTTAATAGAAGAAATAGCCAGAATTTACGGTTACGATTATATTGAAGGTAAAATGCCCATGGTTTCTATGGCTCATCCGGAATTTAATTTAGAAAGATTTATTGAAAGAAAAATCAAAAATATTTTAGTCAATAATTGCGGCTTAACAGAGGTTTATAATTATTCTTTTACTGACACAGGATATATTTTACCTTTAGGATTAAAAACAGAAGATCATTGGCAATTAAAAAATTATTTTTCTTCAGAACAAAGATATTTACGAAGCAGTTTGCTTTCTAATCTTTTAAAAAATCTCACTGATAATTTAAGATTTTTTAAAGAGTTTGATTTATTTGAATTAGGACGAGTCTTTACTAAAGAAACTGGCGAATTTAAAATCAATAATCAAGAGGATACATTTTTAGCTCAACAGGAAAAGCATTTGGCTGGCTTAAGTGTAGGCGAGGATGCTTTTTATAAAATTAAAGGCATAGTTGAAACTTTACTGGGTCAACTGGAAGTGGTTTATGAATTTAGGCAGATAGAAAAGAGTGATAAAAAATTCATTAATCCTTTAAGCTGTTTAGAAATTATTGTTAATGAGCAAACTATCGGTTATTTAACAGAATTGGCTTCAGAAACAATTAATGAATTTTCCGATGGCAAGCCAGTAGGCTATTGGCAAATCAGCTTTAATCAGCTTTTAAAGTTTTCTCAGGATAATAAAAAATATCAGCCCTTGCCTAAATTTCCGGGAATTATTTATGATTTATCCATTATTGTGCCTTTAAATACTTATTGGGCAGATATTAGGCAAGAGGTTTTAGAAACCAGTTCTTTGGTTCAAAAGGTTCAGTTATTTGATATCTACAAAATAGAAAAATTAGGTCCGGATAAAAAATCCTTAGCTTTTCATATATATTTTAGCGATTCTAAAAGAACTTTAACTGCAGAAGAAACTTCAAAATTAAGGGATAAAATTGTTAAGCAGTTAACTAAAAAATTCAAAGCTGAAGTCCGTTAGTTATTCTTTTTTTCGTCCCAAATTCTAATTAAAAATATTTTTAAAATTTGCCCCTGAAATGGGGTTTTTTGCACTTGATTAAATTCCTAAAATATGCTATCATAAAAGGGTAAATATTGGCTACAGTTAGCCAAAAAATAGCAAGATTCTTTCTAATTTTTATTTATGCCTAAAAAGCCGGAAAAAACAGCTACTAAATTAGCTCAAACTAAGCCAAAAAAGTCTGCTAGTTCAGAATATACAGCCAAGCAAATTACGGTTTTAGAAGGACTGGATCCTGTGCGCAAAAGACCAGGAATGTATATTGGTAATACAGCCGGTGAGGGGCTGCATCATTTGGTTTGGGAAGCAGTTGATAATGGCATTGACGAAGCCATGGCTGGTTTTTGTAATGAAATAAAAGTAGTACTTTTGCCTGAAGGCAAAGCTCAAGTTTCTGATAATGGACGTGGCATTCCCGTTGATAAACATCCTTTGACCAAGCTGTCAGCTTTAGAAACAGTAATGACTCGTTTGCATTCTGGCGGTAAATTCGGCGAGGGAGGCTATAAAGTTTCTGGAGGTTTACATGGCGTGGGTATTTCTGTAGTTAATGCTCTTTCTTCTCTTATGAGAACAGAAGTAAAAAGAGACGGTAAAATCTGGATGCAGGAATATTCCAAAGGTAACACTAAAAACAAATTAAAAGCTATAGGTACCACTAAAGAAACCGGTACCACACAACTTTGGCAGGCAGATCCTGAAATTTTTACGGTCTTAGATTATAATTGGGCAACTATTTTAGATCACTTGCGCCAGCAGGCCTACTTAACTAAGGGAGTTAAGATTATTATCAAAGATGAAAGAATTCCAGCAAGCGAAAAAGCATACATATTTTATTTTGAAGGAGGTATTGCTTCATATGTCAGGTATTTGAATCATAGTCATCAAGTTGCCCAGGAAAAAGTTTTTTATGTAGAAAAAGAACAGGATGATATTCAGGTGGAAATTGCTTTGCAATATACCACTGATTTTCGGGAAATGGTTTATACTTTTGCCAATAATATTCATACTGTTGAGGGAGGTATGCATTTGGTGGGTTTTCGTTCGGCTTTAACCAGAGTTTTAAATAATTATGCCCGCAAAAATAATCATCTTAAAGAAAAGGATGATAATCTTTCCGGTGAAGATGTAAGAGAAGGTTTAACTGCTGTGATTTCCGTAAAATTAAAAGAACCTCAATTTGAAGGTCAAACCAAGGCCAAATTAGGCAATGCTGAAGTACGCACAGTAGTAGAAAATATTTTCAATGATTATTTTACAGCTTTTTTGGAAGAAGGCCCGCGTGATGCCAGAGAAATTTTAGGAAAATGTTTCTTAGCCCAGCAAGCCAGAGTAGCTGCCAGAAGCGCCCGTGAATCAGTTTTAAGAAAAGGCGCTTTTGAAGGCATGGCTTTGCCGGGAAAGTTAGCGGATTGCTCCAGTCGTAATCCTGATGAATGTGAGTTATTTATTGTTGAGGGTGACAGTGCTGGCGGTAGCGCCAAACAGGGCAGAAATAGACGTTTCCAGGCCATTTTGCCTTTAAGAGGTAAGATTCTTAATGTAGAAAAATCACGTATAGATAAAATAGTTTCCAATAATGAGCTTAAATCCTTAATTTTGGCTTTAGGCACTAATATTGGCGATCAGTTTAAACTGGAAGATCTTAGATATAATCATGTTGTTATTATGACTGACGCTGATGTGGACGGTGCTCATATTCGCACTTTGCTTTTAACTTTGTTTTATCGCTATTTTCCTCAAATCGTGGAAAAAGGACATTTATACATTGCTAAACCTCCTTTGTATCGGGTGCAAAAAGGTAAAGAGATTTATTATATATATAGCGATGAAGAATTAGAACAGCTGAAAAAGAAACTGGGTAGTAATGAACTTGTCAGTGTTTTTGCCGATGTTTCGACAGGCTCAGCATCTGATGCTTCAATAAATTCAGCGTCTGATGTTTCGACAGGCTCAACATCTGATGTTTCAGCAGAGGGCGAAGATGAAGATAAAACTGAAATTAAAAGCACTAAACTTAACATTCAACATTATAAAGGTTTGGGTGAAATGAATCCCACCCAACTTTGGGAGACTACGATGGATCCCGAGCATCGGATAATGAAGAAAGTCAGTGTTAAAGAAGCAGCCAAAGCTGATGAAGTTTTTGAAATACTAATGGGTTCTGATGTTTTTGCTCGCAAGCGGTTTATTCAAACTCATGCCAAATCAGTTAAGAATTTGGATATATAAGTTTAAATCCTAAGCACGAAATCCTAAATCCTAAACAATATCAACCTGCCTACCGGCAGACAGGAATTCTAATTTCAAATGTTCAAAGCTGTTTTGATATTTGAATTTTGGTCATTAGAATTTGTTTAGCTTTCGGCCGTGAGCTCAAGCCGAACGGAATTTAGAGTTTAGTATTTAGAATTTGTTAATGTTATGGCTTTAAAGATTAAAAAATTCAATAAAATTTCCTGGATCAACATCATCGAACCGGAGGCTGAAGATTTTAAATATTTAACAGATAACTATAAGTTTCATCCTTTAGATATAAAAGATATTCGTGGGGAAGCTCAAAGGTCAAAGATTGATGTTTATGCAATGTATGCCTTTATAATTTTAAGATTTCCCGTAACTTATAAAGATAGCCACTTATTAGGCAGTCATGAGCTGGATATTTTTTTAGGCAAAGATTACGTGATTACCATTCAAAAAAAGAAGCTCAAATTATTGAATCAATATTTTTATAGAGTAGTAAATAACAAAAAGCTGCAGCATGAAATTTTTCAGGGCAAAGCCGCGCATGTTTTATATCATATCCTTGATCACCTTTATTCCTCTTCATTTGTGATCATTGATTGGTTAGCAAAGGAGATTAACCAGATTGAAGAAAAAGTTTATCAAGAAGACACTCGCCAGTCAGTCAAAGATTTAGGCCAAGCCCGAAGGAACATTTTATTTTATAGAAGTATTATTGATCCACAGAGGTTTGTAATAAAAAGTTTAGTTAATTTAAAGAAAGATTATTTAAGCGGCGATTTGGCTAATTATTTTGACGATATTTCCGACTACATTGAAAGAATTTATTCAAATTTATCCAATGAAAAAGATTTAATAGACGGTTTGCATGAAACTAACGAATCCCTGACCAGTTACCGGCTTAATCGGGTAATGAAGATTTTGACGATTTTTTCCGTTTCCATGTTGCCTTTAACGCTTTTTACCGGTCTTTATGGCATGAATGTACAGTCATTGCCTTTAATTCATAATGAGAATTTAGTTTGGTGGATTTTCGGCGGTTTAATGGTAGTGATTGTCGGCATTTTTGTCTGGTTAAAGTGGAAGGATATAATTTAGTAATCGGCCCGCCCGGCACGCCCTTGGCGTAGCCAAGGCGGACGGGTAATCAGTAATTAGTAATCGGGGATTGGGGATTATTGTAGAGAACGTTTGGAAGTAAGCGGTTTTTTTGTTTGGGTTTTTTACTTGACAAAAATAAATTTATTTGATATAATACTACGTTAAAAGATCATTCAAAAAAATAATTCTGAAAGTGAGGCAGAAAATGAAAGTTTTCGTTCTTAATACTGGCGGTACTTTAGGTATGGTCGGTGATCCATTAAGGCCAGCTAAATCAGCTGAGGAGCTTTTTGAGGGTATTAACGTACCTGATGGAGTGAAGTTGAAACTGGCTGATTTTGAAAGCCGGCAAGATTCAACAAATATTCTTCACTCTGAACGTGTTAAAATGGCTAAGCAGATTGAGAGTGTCTATCAAGATCATGACGCTTTCATTATTTTGCACGGCACTGACAGTTTGGCTGAAACTACAGCTGCTTTTTGCATGATTTTCAAACAAAGTCTGCAGAAACCACTTTTCGTCATTGGCGCTCAAATGACCAAGGACGAGTCTGGTTCTGATGTGAAGATGCAAATTGAGAATACGCTACGTACAGCCGAAGGCTTTGTTAGCAATAAGATTGTTGGCATTTATACTATTTGTATGGGTAAGATTCTTGACGGATCACGATTGACTAAACGTGCGGATTCAGATTTTGATGCCTTTCATACTCCAGGGAGACATCCTGTTGCGCATGCTTGGCCTCGTATCTATTTCGGTGAGAATCTGCGTAAATTTGATCCGGTGTTGTCTGTTCAGGGTTTACGTCTTGATACTGACTTTGCTACAAAGGTTGTTACTATCAAAGTTTCGGCTGATACACCGCCGAACATCCTCACCAGTTTGGTGGAAGCAAAGATAATTGAGGGCGTCATACTTGAATGTAAAGGCTCTGGTCAGGTTCCGAACCGTGAATGGGAATTTAATCAAAAGAAGATTTCCTGGATTTCGGCAATCAAGCTTGCTACCGATAACAATATTCATGTCGCCATCATCTCGCCTTTTGAAGATGGACGAGTGAACCTAGATCGGTATCAGCTTGGTCAACTTGCCAAAAAAGCCGGTGCGATCAGCTTAGAGAGTTTGACACCGCGTCGCGGCAAGCCCCAATGCTTGGCATTGGGGAAGGATAGCGACCCGTAATCTTTCGCAAAAGCTCTCGTATGATATTATCTAGGCATGACAGCCATTATTCACTCCAGCCATGCCAGATACGATCTCT
>JAHITV010000001.1 GCA_018817315.1 Patescibacteria group bacterium | reverse complement strand
TTTGGAGGGAAATGAAACAATCACTAAAGCCAAAACAGCAGGTCTTGGTTTAATAGAATTTACCACTCTTTATAATAAAATCAAGCCGGATTTAGTAGTAATCAGAGGTGATAGATTTGAGATTTTAGCAGCTGCTTTGGCAGCAGCTTACATGAATATTCCTGTAGCTCATATTGAAGGAGGGGATTTATCAGGTACTATTGATGAGTCTGTTAGACATGCCATTACTAAAATGGCACATATTCATTTTGCTACCAATGAAGCTTCTAAAAATCGTATTTTAAAGATGGGAGAAAGGCCGGAATACGTTTTTAATTATGGCAGTCCAGAGATAGAAGTGGTGGAAAGATTAGCTAATCAAAATAATGATAATATTAATCTTAATATCACTGGCAGCGGTGCTGATTTAGATTTTAATCAGAGTTTTTTGATGGTAATCTATCATCCGGTGACTACTGAAATTGAAAAAACATCAGAGTATACCAGAATTCTTTTGCAGGCAATTTATGAGTTTAATCAACCTACTTTATGGTTTTGGCCAAATTATGACGCTGGCGCAGAAGACATTGCTCATGAATTGCGTGTTTTTAAGGATAAGACACCAGGTTATAAGGTGAAATTTATGAGATTTCTGCCGCCGAAAAAATTTTTGACTTTATTGAAAAACACCCAGTGTTTAATCGGTAATTCTTCGGCGGGAATTAAAGAATGTTCTTATCTCGGCATTCCTGTAGTAAATGTCGGTTCCCGTCAACAAAACCGTTTAAGAGGTTCTAATATAATGGATGTAGAATATGATAAAGAGAAAATAAAGAAGGTAATATCAAAACAGTTAATGGTAGGCAGATATCCGAAAGCGGATTTATATTTTTCCAATAATACCAGTAGGAAAATTGCTGAAACTTTAGCGACGATAAAATTATATATCCAGAAATCTTTCGTGGATTAGTTATTAATTATAATCATATTATGCCTAATATTCTAGGAGTAATCACTGCTCGTGGAGGTTCTAAAGGAATACCTCATAAAAACATTAAAATTTTAGGGGATAAACCCTTAATTGTTTATACAATTAAGACAGCAAAGCTTAGTAAAACAATAACTCATTTAATTGTTTCAACAGATGATTCAGAAATTGCCCAGATTTCTGAAGAATACGGTGCCGAAGTGCCTTTTTTAAGACCAGAAGAATTAGCTGATGATAAGGCAGGGCATATATGTGTGATGCAACATGCTGTTAAATTTATGGAAGAAAAATTAGGAATAAAATTTGATTATGTTGTAATTTTACAGCCAACCTCGCCTTTTAGAATAGTAGAAGATATTGATGGAACTATTGATAAACTAATTAGCAATAAAGCTGATAGTGCGGTGAGTTTAGTTGAGTGGGGCGATCCTCATCCTATGAAAGCAAAGATAATTGAAGAAGGCAGGGTTTTACCGTATGGTAAAACAGAACCAGAAGGAACCAGAAGGCAGGATCTGCCAATGGTTTATAAACGAAGTGGAGCAGTTTATGCTATGAAAAGAAGTTTACTTATGAATGATAATAAATTATATGGTGATTATATAGTGGGACATGTGGTACCAGAAGAAAGATCAATTGATATAGATACACCTTTAGATTGGTTTGAAGCTGAATATATGTTGAATAAATTAAAGGAAAAAGGATATGACTTTTAAAATTTTAAATACTATAGGAAAAAAATATACTCCTTAGACAAAATAAAAAAGTGATTAGCAAAAGGTAGGACGCGAATTAATTCGCGTCCTACCTTTTAAAATGTTTTTTTATACCATTCTATTAATTTTTTTACTCCTTGTTGATATGAAGTTTTAGGTTGCCAATCTAACAATTTTTTAGCTTTGGAAATATCTGCAAATGTTTGTTGAACATCGCCGGCTTGTAACGGCAAATTTTCAATAACCGCTTTCTTTTCTATAGTATTTTCTAAAGTTTCAATCAGTTGGTTAAGAGAAATAGTATGAGAATTGCCTAAGTTAAATATTTCAAATTTAAAGTTTTTGCCTAAACATTTTAAAAATCCTTCGGTTATATCATCAATATAAGTATAATCTCTACTGGTCGTACCGTCGCCGAATTTTTTTATTGGCTTACCTTTAAAAATTGAATCAGTCATTAAAAAATGCGCCATATCGCGGCGGTTGTTAGGTCCAAAAACAGTAAATAATCTTAAGATCGTAACGTTTAATTCAAAAAGATGACTATAAGTAAAACAGTAAAGTTCGCCGGCTCTTTTAGAAGCAGCATAAGGACTAATTGGCATTTCTATTTTATCATTTTCACTAAAAGGAATTTTTTTATTGTTACCATAAACTGATGATGAGGAAGTAAAGATGAATTTTTTGATTTTGTATTTTTTGGATAATTCCAATAAATTAAGTGTTCCCAAAACATTAACTTCATTAAAAATCGTAGGATTTTCTAAAGAAGCTCTAACCCCTGCTTTAGCTGCCAAGTGAATAATCAGATCAAGTGAATAATCAGCAAATAATCTTTCTAATTTTTCTTTGTCTAAAATTGATCCTTCAATAAATTCTATTTTAGGTAGATAAGCAGTTAAATTTTCTTTTTTTCCGGTCGATAAATCATCAATAACGACTATTTCATAGCTTTGTTTAAGAAGCTTGGATATTAAATTGGAACCGATAAAACCGGCTCCGCCTGTTATTAATATTTTCATATTATATTATCTGCCAGATCCTTTTAAAATTATATTTAATGTTTTAAGCATAATTCCCCAATCTAAAATTAAACTTCTATTCTTTATATAATATAAATCAAATTGCAGTTTTTTTAAGCTATCTTCAGTAGTAGAAGTATAAGGGAAATTAATTTGCGCCCAGCCAGTTAGCCCTGGTTTTACTAGTAATCTTTCGTGATAAAAAGGAATGCTTTTAACTAAGTCTTCAATAAATTCTGGACGTTCAGGACGTGGTCCTACAAAAGACATTTCACCGATTAAAATATTCCACAATTGGGGGATTTCATCAATTCTTAGTTTTCTTAGGAATCGTCCGATTTTAGTAGTACGGGGATCGTTTTCTTTTGCCCACATTGGTCCTTTATTTTCGGAATCTTGATACATTGTTCTAAATTTTATAGCTTTAAAATTCTTACCGTCTTCACCGGTCCTAGTTTGGATAAAGAAGATTGGACCTTTACTATCTAAATAAATTAGTAACATAATCAGCGGAATAAAAGGCAGTGAAATAATACCAAAGATGACAGCAAAAATTATATCAAGTAATCTTTTTAGAATTTCAAAAAGTGATTTATTTCCTTCAGAAAGGTTTTCCAAAAACCAACTTTGATTAATTATGGATAAAGGAATTATCTGGAAGACTTGTTCATAAAAGTTGGTTAAGCTGATAAAATTTATTCTTAATTTTAGTAAATTAAAAAGTTTATTAGTTACTTCTCTATCTAAGGAATTTGTTAAAACTATCAATTGAATTTTTTCTTTTTTAATCACTTCAGTTAGATTTTCTAAATCATTGTATATAGGTAATGATATTCCTTCTCTAAGATATGAGGGGGTATTAAAAATTGCCTTTATTTTATAACCAAAAGGTAAGTTATCCTCTAACATCTCTTTGATTAAAGGATCCCAACCAATAAAAATAATATTTTTTTCCAGAGCAGGAGCTTGGCTAAAAGAGATAACTATTCGCCGCCAAAGGAACATACCAATAGTCAGTAAAATGATATTTAGAGCGAGAATTGTCTTAGGAGTAATATTAGTATCTGATGAGATAATATAGAAGTAAACAATAGCAATAATTGTATTAAAAATAGTGGCTCTAAGTAAGTTGGTTAATAAAGGTATAACATAAACATTGGCACGGATATCATAAAGGCTGAATGAATAAAAAATCGGTAGCCATAAAAGATAAAGCAGGCCGAAAATTTTCCAGTGAGTATTAAAGATATCCCAAGAAAAGTCTGTGTTATGACGAATCAACAAAGCCAGCCACAAGGTGCCAATCATTAATAAAATATCTCCCAGTAATATAATGATTTTTTTGATATTCATGAAATACTTATTTTTCTTAAAATTATAATAGTTAGATTATACTAGAATTACTGGATAAAATCAAGGTACGTTGTCTTGAAAAATAACTCAAAAAAGAGTAAAGTAAAGACAATATTATTAAAAAATTATGAACGAACATAAAGGTTTGGAAAAAATTCTTTTAAATATTATTACTATAGGCAGTGTTTTAGTAGTAATGGTACCTTTGATTGTGGTCAAAGAATCTTTTTTTCCTTATATCGTATTTAAAACAATTATATTTAGGATTATTGTTGAAGCAGTATTTTTTAGTTGGTTGATTTTGCTTTGTTATTTTCCCAAATATCGGCCTAAAACAACTTTATTATTTTGGAGTTTAGCTATTTTTGTTTTTATCTGGTTTGTTACGACTTTTACCAGCTTAAGTGTTATTAAAAGTTTTTGGGGTGATTCAGAAAGAATGGGTGGTTTTTTTAATTTTCTGCATTATTTTTTATGGTGGGTGGTTTTAGTTAATGTTTTTACTAAAATAAAACAATGGTATCGGCTTTTAAAATTTACATTAGGAGTTAGTGTGTTAATCTGTTTTTATTCACTAGCTCAATATTTTGATCTTAATCTCCCTTTTGTTTTACAGAGTGGCTTGAGTAGAGTTAACAGTACTATTGGCAATGCTGCTTATTTGGCCAGTTATCTTTTATTCCATTTATATATTTCTTGGTATTTTTTCGTTAAGGCTAAAATCAGGAGTGAAAAATATGTTTATTTTCTGATTTTTTTCCTGCAATTAATCATATTATTTCTAACAGCCACCAGGGGAGCACAACTAGCTTTTGTTTTTACTATTATTTTGTTTTTACTATTTTCTTTCATCCTTAAATTTTATAAAGAGAAATCAATGAAGTTTCTAATTATTTTTTCCATAATTCTAATCTTGTTTGGTTTATCTATTACTTTATTTCATCAGCAACCATGGGTAAAGAACAATTACTACTTTCAACGTTTTAGTGATATATCTATAAGTAATAATACTATCCAAACGCGGTTTATTGCCTGGAAAGCTGCTTGGGAAGGTTTTAAAGAAAGACCTATTTTTGGAGTGGGTCCGGAAAATTTTAGTATCGTTTTTAACAAATATTTAACTCCAGATTTTTTCCAATATACAGGAGGTGAAATTTGGTTTGATCGGGCTCATAACACTATTTTTGACATGCTGACTATGCTGGGTATTTTTGGATTGTTGAGTTATTTATCAATTTTTGTGGTTGTCTTAAAAATTTTATGGGATTTTTATAAAAAACAAGGGTATCCAGCGCAAGTAGTAATTATTGCTCTGATTTTTATTGCTTATTTTATTCAAAATATTTTTGTCTTTGACTCTATTAATAGTTACATTCCATTATTTTTATTGCTTGGCTTAGTGGATTTTTTAAATAGAATTAATACAACCCCCTACAAGACTGACGAGGAATTTTTAAGAAAAAGAAGTAAAGTACCAGTTGTGATTCCTGTTTTATTTGCTATAGCTATTTTTTCTCTACTTTTATTTGGTATAAATATAAGGGAAGTAAGGGCAAATAAATATTCTTTTAAAGGTATTGTAGCTGCTAGAGCTGGACAAACTGGAAATTATCAAGAGTTTAAGGAAAATTTTGAAAAGTCTATTAAGACTGCCATCAATCCTATTGATCATATTTTTTTATTAGCTGAACATTTACCAGAAATTATTTATAAAAATAGGGAGTCATTGTCTCAAGAACAAATTAAAGAGGATTTTAACCAAGTTGAACATTATGCTCAAGAGGCAATAAAGTTAGATCCTTTTAATGTCCATAACAACTTTTTATTGATTAAATTATATAATAACTTTGCTCAACTAACCGGCGATAATAAATATATAAAAGGGGCTTTAGGAGAACTTAAAGTAGCCAAAGAATTAAGTCCTAAACGTATACAACTCCTTTGGCAAGAAGCCCAAAGCTATGTTTTAGCTAATCTACCTGATAAAGCTTTAGCTTCTTTGGATCAAAGTATTGCCTTAATTGATTCAATTCCTTATCCTTATTGGCTTAAATATGTTATTTATTCCAGAGCAGGAAATAATGATTTGGCGTATCAAAACGCTACCTTGGCTATAAAAAATGATTTTCAGTTTAATAATATTGAGGAAGTGCTTCAGCTTTTGCCGCATTACCAAGAAACAAATGAAGAGGATATTTTAATTTATCTTTATCAATCATTAATATCTTTAGAATCACAAGAACCCGGTTATTACGAAGAACTTATTTCCTTATATTTACAAAGAAACGAAAAGCAAAAGGCTAGAGATATTATTAGACAGGCGGTAGGTTCAATACCTGATTTTAATAAAAAAGCTTATGAGATGTTTCCAGATTTGAATGATTTATAAAGTAGTATAAATTTTAGTTCTTCATCCTTGTTAAATCATTAGATTTTAAGTATAATTTATTGCGTATATAATTATGGATTTAAGCGTTGTTTTGCCTATTTATAATGAGGAAGATGTTATCCAAGCAACAATTTTAGAGGTTAATTCATTCCTAAAAGAAAAAAATTTTAACTTTGAAATAATAGTTGTTGATGATGGCAGTACGGATGATTCTTTTAAAAATGTTAAAAATTTAAAAATCCCTAATTTAGTTCTTTTGCAAAATGTTAAAAATTTAGGTAAAGGGAAAACGATCAAGAAAGGCATGTTGGCAGCCCAGGGAGAATTAATGCTTTTTATGGATGCTGATAACTCAACTTCCATAAATAACCTACCCGTTTTTATTCAGCAAATAAAAGAAAATGATACTGATATAGTAATCGCTTCAAGGGAATTACCTGACTCAGTGATTAATATCCATCAACCAAAGTTTAAGGAAAATTATGGTAAGCTAGGAAATTTATTAGTCCGCCTGTTATTACTTAAGGAATTTAAAGATACTCAATGTGGTTTTAAACTTTTTAAACGTCACTGTTTGGAATTATTCAGAAAGCAAAGATTAGCAGGTTGGGGTTTTGATTTTGAAATACTTTTTTTAGCTAAAAAATATAAATATCAGGTAAAAGAATTGTCTGTAATTTGGACTGATAATCCTAAATCAGAAGTAAAGTTCATTGATTATTTTAAAACACTAGCAGAACTATTTTTAGTAAAATATAATAATTTAACAAGAAAATATGACAACTAAAGCAAAGTTTAAAAAAAAGAATATTTTAATTTTAGGAGGAGCAGGTTTTTTAGGAAGTCATTTATGCGAAGAGTTAGTCAAAGAGAATCAGGTAATATGTATAGATAATTTTCTTTCCAGCAGTGTAGAAAATATTCGTTTCTTGTTACAGAATCCTAATTTTGTCTTTATTAAACATAATATCAGTGAACCTTTGGATTTTGGAAAATCACCAGAACTGGCAAAGTTTAGTGTTAAAGTGCAGGGGATTCAGGAAGTATATAATTTAGCCTGCCCAACTTCTGTAAAAAATTTTGATAATTATGTGATTGAAACGATTTTAGCAAATTCTGTTGGCGTAAAAAATGTTTTAGATTTAGTAATGAAATATGATGCAGAATTTTTGCATTTATCATCTGCTGTAGTTTATGGTCCTAGACGTGAGGATAATTACTTTTTTAAAGAAGATGAATGGGGAAGTGTTAAAACATTAAGTCCGCGTGCTTGTTATGATGAAGGCAAACGTTTTGCCGAGGCCATGATTAATACCTACGCTTTATATCATAAAAAGAAATTTAAAATTGCTAGAATTTTTAGAACTTACGGACCAAGAATGATGTTAAACGATGGCCAGATGATTCCTGATTTTATTCTTAATGCTTTGGATGGCAGAGATTTGGTGATTTACGGTGATAAGAATCTTACTACCACTTTATGTTATGTAGATGATATTGTTCAAGGATTAATTAAATTTATGGGTAGTACTTTGGACGGTCCGCTTAATCTGGGTAGCGAGGAAATAGTTTCCTTAGTAGATGTAGCCAAAGAAATTATTAAATTAACTAATTCTTCCTCTAAAATCGTGTTTAAACCGCCGCTATTATTTATGTCTCCTTTGGGATTGCCTAATATTGCTAAAGCCAGAAATCAGCTGGGTTGGTTTCCTTTAATAAATCCTACAGACGGCTTTAAAAAAACACTTGAATATACCTTAGCTCATAAACAGCTTTTAGATACCCAATTTAATAATACTTTAGATAAATAAATTTTAATCGAATTACCTTATGAACAAATATTTTTTTACTTCAGAATCTGTTACCGAAGGTCATCCTGATAAGATTTGTGATCAGATTTCAGATGCTATTTTAGATGAACTTTTAAAAAAAGATCCACAAAGTCGTACTGGTATAGAAGTCTTAGTTACTACCGGTTTAGTGGTAGTGGCTGGCGAAATCCGTACTAAAGCATATGCGGATATTGCCGGTATTACCAGAAAAGTAATAAAAGAGATAGGTTATCATGACGGTAAAGACGGTTTTGCCGGAGATGATTGCGGCGTAATGGTGGCTATTGATGAACAATCACCTGATATTGCCCAGGGAGTGGATAAAGGTAAAGGCAAATACAAAGAACAAGGAGCAGGTGATCAAGGTTTAATGTTCGGTTATGCTTGCAATGAAACAAAAGAATTAATGCCTTTGCCTATTATGTTGGCGCATAAAATGGCCAGGAAATTGTCAGATTTAAGAAGAAACAACATTTTAAAATATTTACGTCCTGATGGTAAAACAGAGGTTGCCGTGGAATATCAAAATGGTAAAGCAAAAAGAATTGATACTGTAGTAGTAGCAGCACAACATGATGATGTTGTTTCCGAAATTCAGTTAAAAAAAAATATTATTAGTAAAGTTATAAAACCGATCGGGGGTAAATTGATTGATAAAAAAACCAAATTTTTTATTAATGCCACTGGTCGTTTTATTAAAGGCGGTCCGCCAGCTGATACCGGAGTAACAGGCAGAAAAGTTATTGTAGATACTTACGGTGGTTATGCCAGTCATGGCGGAGGTTGTTTTTCAGGCAAAGATCCTACTAAAGTGGATAGAAGTGCTTCTTATATGGCAAGATATATCGCTAAAAATATTGTAGCAGCAAAATTAGCAGATGTTTGTCAGATTCAATTAGCTTATGTCATTGGTAGAGCTGAACCAATCAGTATTTTGGCACAAACATTTGGCACAGGAAAAGTTTCTGATAAAAAAATAGAAAAAATAGTGAGAAAACATTTTGTTTTAAAACCTGCTGAAATCATCAGTTATTTAAAATTAAGAAGGCCAATCTACAAAAAAACAGCCGCTTATGGTCATTTTGGCAGGACAGAACCTAGTTTTACCTGGGAAAAGACTGATAAAGTTAAAACTTTAAAACAATACCTTAGAAATTTATGAGAATTTTGGTTACAGGCGGGGCAGGGTTTATTGGCTCTCATTTAGTTGATAAATTAATTGAGAAAAAACATAAAGTTTCTGTAATTGATGATTTATCAACCGGCTATAAAAAATTTGTTAACCCCCAAGCGAAATTTTATAAAGTTAAGGTTGAATCTTTAAAGGTTAAAAAGATTTTCACTGTTGAAAAACCAGAAGCAGTGTATCATCTGGCAGCTCAAAAAAGCGTTAATTTTTCTTTAAAGAATCCTTTAGCGGATGCTCAAAGTAATATTATTGGCTCTTTAAATATATTTGAGTGTTGTCGTTTATTTAAGGTCAAGAAGATTATTTTTATTTCTACCGGCGGAGCAATTTACGGAGAAGCTAAAGTTATACCGACGGCGGAAAAAGAACAAGAACAACCAACTTCACCTTATGCCATTTCTAAATTAACGGCTGATATTTATTTAAAGAACTTTTATCAATTACTTTATAAATTACCTTTTATTTCTTTACGTTTAAGTAATGTTTACGGACCCAGACAAGATCCTTATGGAGAAGCAGGCGTAATCGCTATTTTTGTTAATAGATTATTAAAAAAGCAAATTTGTTATATTAATGGCAGTGGTAATCAAACAAGAGATTTTATTTATGTTGACGATGTAGTTGAAGCTTGTTTAAAATCTCTAAATAAAGGTTATGGTATTTATAATATTGGTTCTGCTAAAGAAACGTCTGTTAATAAATTATACAGTTTAATAGCTGGTCAGATATTACAAAAGAAACCGTTATATAAACCAGCCATTAAAGGTGAAATTTACCGTAGCGCTTTAAAACCACTTAAAGCTAAAAAAGGATTAAATTGGCAAGCCAAAACAAATTTAACAGAAGGCATTAAAAAGACTATTAACTATTTTCAAAAAGATAACGTATAAATTATGAGAATTTTGGTTACAGGCGGGGCAGGGTTTATTGGTAGTCATCTTATTGATTATTTTTTAAAACAGGGTCATAAAATAATCTGCGTAGATAATTTTTTTAGCGGACGAAGGGAAAATATTGTTCATCATTTTAAAAATCCTGATTTTAAACTGATTAAACATGATATTTCTTTACCATTTAATTATAAAATAGATAAATTGGATAGAATTTATAATCTGGCTTGTCCTGGTTCACCTGTTCATTATCAATTTGATCCTGTAAAAACAATTAATACCAGTGTTTTTGGTACTCAACAGATGTTGGAATTAGCCCGTAAAACCGGAGCAAGATTTTTACAGGCTTCAACTTCCGAAGTTTACGGTGATCCATTAAAACACCCCCAGGATGAATCTTACTGGGGCAATGTTAATCCTTTAGGCCAACGAGCTTGTTATGATGAAGGTAAAAGAGTGGCTGAAACTTTAACCAAAGATTATTATTTACAATATGGTGTAGATGCGCGCATAGTGAGAATTTTTAATGTTTACGGACCAAGAATGGTTTTTAATGATGGTCGGGTAATTTCTAATTTTATTTTACAAGCTCTTTTAAATGAAGATATTACTGTCCATGGAGATGGTGAACAAACCAGAAGCTTTTGTTATATTGATGATTTTATAGAGGCCTTAGTTAAATGGATGGAATATGAAACTGATTATCAACCTGTTAATATCGGTAATCCTGATGAAAGATCAATTATTAATTTAGCAAAGCTGATTAGGGAAAAAACTGAATCAATCAGCAAGATTATTCATTTGCCTTATGAAAAAGTACCTGGTCGATTAGGCGATGTTAAACGAAGAAAAGCTGATATTACTAAACTTCAACAATCAATAAGTTGGGCGCTAAAAACTGATTTTAATGTTGGTTTAGAAAAAACCATTGAAGATTTTAAAAAAAGGCTAAAAGAAAAGCCGCATATTATTGTCTTTATTCCTGCTTATTTACCTTTTAAGGGTCCCGCAGAAGAAGCAGTAGCAGAAATTATTAAAAGGTTGCCTGGCTGGGAATTTGATATAATAACTGCTTTGCTTGATAAAAATCTTGCCAAGGAAGAACATCATCAATCAGTTCATATTTATCGTTTGGGTATTGGTTCAAAGCTGGATAAGTATTTACTCCCCCTGCGTGCTTTAAAGTTAGCTAAAAGACTGCATAAGAAAAATAATTATCGCATTGCTTGGGGAATTATGGCAAGCTATGGTGCTTTGGCTGCTTGTTTATTTTCTACATTTAGTAAAAATGTTCCTATTTTATTAAGTGTTTACGAAGGTGATCTTACAGAAAAGCTAGCCAAAAAAGGAAGGTGGCTTTCACCAATTTATAAGTTGATTTTCAGAAAAGCTCACCGCTGGCAGTTAATTGCTCAAATTAATGAACAGCAAAGAGCTTGGTTAGAAAATGAACGTTATGTACAAGTGGTAAAATTTGATCAGGATTGGAATCTCCTAGCAAAAAGAACTAAGGAAATGTTTCAGGAAATTGAAATATTATCAACCAGAATATAAGAATAAAATGAAAAAAAGGATATTAATTTTTTCAACTGCCTATTATCCTTTTGTCGGGGGAGCAGAAGTAGCTGTTAAGGAAATCACTGATCGTTTAACTGATTATCAATTTGAGATGGTGACTGCCTTGATGGATAAAAAATTATTGCCCCAGGAAAAAATCGGCAGAATCATGGTAAATCGTGTTGGTGTTGGTGTACCTAAAGTAGATAAATTATATTTAGCTTCAAGAGGATATAAAAAGGGTTTGTTACTTCACAAAAAAAATAATTATCAAGCAGTTTGGGCAGTTATGGCAAGCTATGGTGGTTTTGCTGCTCTTAGTTTTAAATTAAAAACAGGCATTCCGTATTTTTTGACTTTACAGGAAGGTGATTCTTTTGAATATATTTCCCAAAGAGTTGCCTGGTTTAAAAATCGTTTTAAAAAAATTTTTACTAAGGCCGATGGCTTGCAAGCGATTAGTAATCACCTTTATCAATGGGGCAAGAAAATGGGATTTAGCGGTGAGTTTTCCGAAGTTGTACCTAATGGTGTAGATGTAAATATTTTTACTAAAGATTATCCACAAACAGAGATTCAAAAAATCCGTCAAAGTTTTGGTTTTCCTGATAAAACAATAGTTATCGTAACAGCTTCAAGATTAGTTGAAAAAAATGGTATTGAGTATGTTATTAAAGCTTTAAAACAATTGCCGGAAAATATATGTTTTTATATATGCGGGGTGGGTGAATTAGAAGAAAGATTGAAAAATATAACCAAAAGACTTAGTCTGGAAAAAAGAGTTGTTTTTACGGGTTATAAGGATCATCAAGAACTTTCTAAGATCTTTAAAGCAAGCGATATTTTTATAAGGCCATCATTAAGCGAGGGCTTGGGCAATGCTTTTTTAGAAGCTATGGCAACTGGCTTAGTAACGATTGGTACCTTGGTTGGTGGCATACCTGATTTTTTAGAAGATGGTATAACTGGTTTAGTGTGTAAACCTCAAGATCCTGATAATATTGCCCAAGTTATCAAACGAGCTAGTAAAATGAATCAAGAAGAAAAAAATAAATTACACGAGAATGTTATGAAAATCATTAATGCTAGATACAATTGGGAATATATTTCCAGCCGTATGGATTATTTGTTTAAAACTATTATAAGTTAGTTAATAATTATCAAATATTAATAAAGTATGAAAATTACAGTTATTGGCACAGGTTATGTAGGTTTAGTAACTACTTGCGGTTTGGCAAGTTTAGGCCACCAAGTTTGGGCAGTGAATCGTACGCCAGCAAAAGTTAGAAAATTAGAAAAAGGCCAAATTCTTTTTTATGAACCAGGTCTTGGTTCTTTGTTGAAAAAAAATCTTAAAAATAGAAAGATACATTTTACTACTAATTTTAAGGAAGCTATCAATAAAGGTAATTTTGTTTTTATTTGTGTAGGAACTCCGCCATTAGCAGATGGCCGTGCTGATCTTTCGGCTGTTAAGAAAGTGGCTAAAGATATTACTCGTTATGCCAAAAAACCATTAATGATCATTAATAAAAGTACGGTACCAGTTGGTACCGGCAGATTGGTTGAGAAAATTTTAGCTAAAAATTCTCATAAATTTAATATAGTTTCCTGCCCGGAATTTTTAAGTGAGGGTAAGGCTGTAAAAGATTTTTTCCACAGAGACAGGATTGTAGTGGGAGCTGATAATAAATTAGTCGCTCAAAAAGTAATGAATATCTTTAAAAAAATAAAAACTGTTAAAATGATTACTGATTTGGAAACTGCAGAACTGATTAAGTATTCCTCTAATGCTTTTTTAGCTACCAAAATTTCCTTTATTAATGAAATTGCCAATTTTTGTGAATTAGTCGGCGCTGACGTTGATGAAGTGGCTAAAGGTATGGGTTTGGATAAAAGAATTGCTCCTTATTCTCTTAAGGCTGGAATTGGTTATGGCGGAAGTTGTTTTCCTAAAGATGTAAAAGCTTTAAAGCAAATGGCAGCCGGTAATGGTTATGAATTTAAATTGCTTAAGGCTGTTATTAAAGTGAATAATCTACAACGTAGATTAGTAATTAAGAAAACTAAGGAAATTTTAAATAACGTCAAAGGAAAAACTATAACGGTTTTAGGACTTGCTTTTAAAAATGATACAGATGATATTAGAGAATCAGCAGCTATTGATATAATTAACTGGTTGAATAAATTAGGTGCCAAAGTAAAAGTGTTTGACCCTAAAGCTTCTAAAAATGCCAAAAAAGTTTTAAATAGTAAAATAATTTTTTGTTCTAGCCCCAAAGAAGCGGCCGTAAAAAGTCAGTTATTGATTATTGCCACAGAATGGTCGATGTTTAAACAACTTAAGTGGCCAGTCATTAAAAAGTTAATGAAAAAGCCGAATATTCTTGATGGCAAAAACTTATTAGATAGAAAAACTTTGGAAAAATATGGTTTCAATTATGTAGCTATGGGCAAATAGTTTAATTAGAAATTTTATGAATGTTTTTATTATTATTCCCTGTTATAACGAAGCTAAAAAGTTAGCAAAAGTTATTGATGAAGTAAAGGAATATGGTAAAGTAGTAGTTATTGATGATGGTTCAACGGATGATAGTTATGAAGTGGCAAAAAGACAAGAGGTCAAAGTTATTAAACATCTTTTAAACAGAGGTCAGGGTGCAGCTTTGGAAACAGGAAATAAATACGCTTTAAGTCAGGAAGCTGATATCGTTGTTCATTTTGATGCAGATGGGCAACATCAAGCAGCAGAGATTCCTTTATTAATTAAACATTTAATAGAAGACAGGGCAGATATAGTTTTAGGTTCAAGGTTTTTGACAAAAAATGATCAGACGCCTTTTTTTAAAAAATGGTTAATTTTAAAACCAGCTTCGATCTTACAAAATTTAATGTTCGGTTTAAAACTTACTGACGCGCATAATGGTTTTCGGGCCTTATCAAAAAAAGCTTTAGCTGAAATAAACATAACGCAAGACCGTTATGCCCATAGTACAGAGATTATTGAACAGATAAAGATTAAGGGACTTAAATTTGTTGAAGTGCCGGTTACAATTATTTATAATGAATTTGGACAAGGATTAATGGGTGGATTAAAAATTTTAAGTGATTTATTTTTGAGAAAAATTAATAAATGATTTATTTGCCTTTACAAATAATAGTTACCATCTTTGTTGTTTTAATTGTTTTTAGACTAATTAAAAAGTTTAAAGAAAACTATTTAAAAATTTCAGAATTTATTAGTTGGCTTTTGATTTGGCTAGTAGTTTTGGTTGTATTCTGGTTACCGCAAACCACTTCATATTTAGCCAGTTTTTTGGGTATTGGCAGGGGAGTGGATCTAGCAATTTATGTAGCCACTTTAATTCTTTTTTATTTAGTTTTTAGATTATATATAAAAATTGATAAACAGCAACGAGAAATAACCAAAATAATCAGACATTTAGCTTTAAAAGATAAGGAAAAAGACAAAGAAAAATCATGAAAAGAGTTGCCATTATTATTCTTACCTTTAACGGACAAAAGTATCTCCCCAAACTTTTAGGGAGTATTTTTGACTGTAGGTCAAATTTGGCAAATTTTGAAGTTATTGTTGTTGATAATTGTTCAACAGATAAGACAGTTGATTATATCAACAAGAATTTTTCTCAAGTTTTGGTTTTGCCGCAAAATAATAATTGGGGTTTTGCCAAAGGAAATAATATTGGCATGGAATATGCCATTAAAAAGCAATTTGATTATGTTTTTCTGTTAAATCAGGATATTATTGTTACCGTTAATTTTTTAGATAAATTGATTTTGGCTATAGAAAAAGATAATAATCTTGCGGCAGTGCAACCGCTTTTAATGCTTTATCCAGATACTCAAAAAGTGAATAGTTTAGGAAATGTAATTCATTTTTTGGGCTTTGGCTATACTTATGGTCATCAGCAAAAAATTGATGAGCTTCCTCAAAATATTAAGGAAATAAATTATTGCAGCGGAGCGGCCTGTTTAATTAAAACAGAGGTGTTAAAAAAAATCGGTCTTTTTAATGAAGATTTTTTTATGTATCACGAGGATTTGGATTTAGGGTGGCGTTTAAAGCTTATGAATTATCGTCAAGAAGTTGTTCGTGAAGCCATTGTTTATCATCAGTATGAGTTTTCCCGTAGTATAAAAAAATATTATTTTATGGAACGTAACAGGTTTATGGTTATATTACAGAATTATCATTTACTGACATTGATCTTGATTTTACCAGCGTTGTTATTAATGGAAATAGGTTTATTTATTTTTTCTTTTAAAAACGGTTGGTGGCAGGAAAAGTTAAAAGTCTACGGATATTTTTTTGATTTTAAGAACTGGAAAAAAATAATAAATCATCGTAAAATAACTCAAAGATTAAGAAGAAAAAAGGAGAAGCAGGTAGTAGCTGATTTTTCCGGCAAGATTGAACATCAGGAAATCAATAATCCGTTATTAAACATCATTAATCCGTTTTTTGATTTATATTGGCAAATAGTAAAATTATTAATCATTTGGTAACTTCCAAAAAATATGAAAATTGCTCAAATAGTTTCAACTTTTCCGCCTTACAGAGGAGGAATGGGCAATGTGGCTTTTTATCTCACAGATTATTTAAGTCGTTTGAGATATAAGGTAACTGTTTTTACACCTTATCATAGTTCGTTAGACCACGATTACGAAAGCTTTTTTAGTGTCCGTCATGTTACTCCTCAATTTAGATATGGTAATGCAGCGGTTGTCTGGCAACTGTTTTTTAGATGTTACAACTATAATGTTATTCATTTACACTATCCCTTTATTGGTGCTTGTATTCCGATTTGTATTCTTAAAATGATCAAAGGAAAAAAGATCAATTTGATTGTTCATTATCATATGGATTTGATAGGTTTTGGTGTTAGAAAAATTATTTTTAAAATTTATAATAAGTTATTTTTAAAAAGTACTATTAAATTGGCGGATAAAGTGATTGTTACTTCTTTTGATTATGCTAAAGAATCTATTATTGGTGATATATTAAAGAAAGATAATAATAAATTCGTGGAGATTGCCAATGGTGTTGATAGTGAATTTTTTAATTTTAAGCCAAAATCGTCTCATTTAATACGTAAATATAATTTAGAAAATAAAAAAGTAATTCTTTTTGTGGGAGCTTTAGATAGTGCTCATTATTTTAAAGGGATTAATTATCTACTTAAAGCTTTTCAGTTACTTAAACGTAATGATATTAAATTAATGATTGTTGGTGATGGTAATTTAAAAAATGTTTTTGAGGACTTGGCAGAATCGTTTGGAGTATCTCAAGATGTTATTTTTACCGGTTATATACCAGATGAAGAGCTGGTAAGATATTATAATTTATGCGATATTTTTGTCCTACCTTCCATAGATAAATCAGAAGCTTTTGGTATGGTGTTATTGGAAGCAATGGCCTGTGCTAAACCAGTAATTGCTTCGGATTTACCCGGAGTAAGGGAAGTAGTTGGCATAAAAGAAACCGGCAGAATAGTCAAACCAAAAGATGTTGATAATTTAGCAGAGCAAATTAATTGGTTACTTGATCATAAGACAGCCAGAGAAGATTTAGGCAAAGCAGGACGTAAAAAAGTAGAAAAAAAATATAGTTGGGATATTATAGTAAAAAAAATTTTAGAATTATACAAAAAGGAAGATTCATGAAATATTGTTTAATTAATAATTTATATCCTCCTTATAGTATTGGCGGCGCCGAAAGAATCGTACAGTTAATTGCTAAAGGTTTAAAAAGTAAAGGAGAAGTGGTAGTTATTACCACAGGTTTTGATAAAGATATCCAGATTAATACTGAAGAAGATATTAAAGTATATAGATTAAATCCGAAGAATATTTTTCCTTACACTGAACTTGGTGGGCAGTCGATTTTTAAAAAAATTCTCTGGCATTATTTTGATCTTTATAATTTTAAGTTAGCCAAAAAGGTAGAGAAAATCCTTAGTGATGAAAAGCCAGATTTTGTTTTTACTCATAACCTTAAAGGTTTTTCTTATCAGCTACCTAAAATTATTTCTAAGTTAAAAATAAAACATCTTCATTATTTGCACGATTATCAGTTAATAGATCCTCATGGTTCCTTGTTTCGTAAAGGAAGGAGAATTGAAAAGTTGTCCATAATCTTAAAGATTTATAAAAACGTTTGTAAAAAATTATTTTCAGGTATTAACTGTGTTATTTCTCCTTCGCGATTTGCTTTAGAAAAACATCAACAGTACGGATTTTTTCCGTCTGCCACAAAAGTTGTTTTGCCTAATCCTATAAGTTTTGATCAAGATTCAGGTTTATCTAAAAAAACAATAACGGAAAAAATCCGTCTTTTATATCTTGGTCAAATAGAAGAACAAAAAGGTGTAAGATTTTTAATTGAATCATTCAATAAATATCCAAAGGAAAATTTTGAGTTGACTTTAGTCGGAGATGGCTCTCTATTAAATGAGTTAAAAAAGAATACTACAGATCCTCGGATTAAATTTTCTGGTAAAGTTTCCCAGCGACATCAATTAAAGAATATTTTTTTCAATACTGATATAACAATTATTCCTTCTTTGTGGTGGGAGAATTCACCTACAGTTGTTTATGAAAGTTACAGTTATGGAGTGCCGGTTTTAGTCTCTGATTCTGGTGGCTCAAAGGAATTGGTAAAAGACAATAAAACTGGCTATATTTTTAAATCAGGCGATATAAGTGATTTTACACGCTATTTGGATAAAATAAGCCAAAATAGGCAAAATTTGGCTGAATTAGGGGTGTCTGGCAGACAATTTATTCAAGAATATCAGCTGGAAAGTTATATCAGAAGATTACTGGATTTATGTCAAAATTTGAAAACATAAGAAATACATTTAAAGATAATCTTGAGAATCATCAAGGTATTTTTATCTATTTACCCGGGTTAACTGATTGGCAAAAAAAAGAAGCTAAATTCCATGATCAGATCATAGCTGATGAAAAAGAAGTACATCAATTAAACAGCTTAAGAAATATTTTTTATCATCATTATTTTAAAAAATGGTTATATAAATTGCCTGCTGATTCAGTTATTTTAGAAATTGGCGCTGGATCAGGTTATGACATCCTGCCATTAGTTAAAAAAGGTTATCAGCTTATAGAATCTGATATTAGTTATCAGTCAGTTAGGTTTACTAAAGAGCAAATTGAACAAAATACTACTGCTAAAAATCAAGTAATTTATTTAGTTAGTGATGGACAAAATTTACCTTTAGAAAATAATTCTTTGGAAGCTGTTTTTCTGGTCGCTGCTTTTCATCATTTTCAAGATCAAAATAGAGCTTTAGCTGAAATTAAAAGAGTAACCCAAAAAGAAGGTTTAATAATTTTGGCTATGGAACCAACAAAGTTTTTAATGAAATTCGGTAAATTTT
>JAHITV010000045.1 GCA_018817315.1 Patescibacteria group bacterium | reverse complement strand
TAAATTTTTATAAATTAACTGCTAAAAATATGGCTCATAAGAAAGCAGGCGGTTCTACTTCTTTGGGACGAGATTCTGTTTCTAAAAGATTAGGTGTTAAAAGACATGATGGCCAAATAGTCAAAGCTGGTATGATTTTAGTTCGCCAGCGAGGCACTAAATTCCGTGTTGGTCAGAATGTGAAAAAAGGCAAAGACGACACCCTTTTTGCTATAAGTGATGGTAAGGTAAAATTTATTACTAAAAAATTAAAACGTTTTGATGGTAATTTAAAAAATGCTAAAATAGTTAATGTGATTAAATAAATTACTTTGTCTTTCCTTTTTGGAAATAAAATTCCCCTTAAACTTTGGGGAATTTTATTTTGTAGCGCCGCTATTCAGTACCTTCTTAAACAAAATCTAAACATGAAGGTATTTTCTGGTAGCCAGATAACTGCTAGAAACAGTGATGATAGTGGCTATTAATAATTCTGTACCGATAACTTTAATAAAATTTTCAGCAAAAGCCTCAACTAAATTCAAACTATATTCTTGGAAAAAACTATCTACATAAGGTTGTAAAACAACTAAAAGCGGATAGGAAATAATCACCAGTATTACTACAGCAATTAAACTATAAACCATGCCCACAATTAAAAAAGGTGAACGGACAAAACTATTAGAAGCTCCCACCAATTTCATAATACCTATTTCCTCACGTTGAGTGTAAATATTTATTTGAATGGTATTATAAACAACTAAAATGGAAATAATGACAAAAATTGAACTGATAATTGTCCAGGCATTTTGGATTTTTTTTGAATATTCAGTTATTTTAGTAATTAAAAGTTTGGCATCAGTGAATTCTTTATCCTCAATTTCTAAAAATCTGGAGTAATCTTTCTTAGATAACTCGTTCAAAATAACAGGAAAATCACTAATATCATGAGTTTTGATTTTTATACTGCCGGTAAAAGGATTTTCTTCCAAAGAATCCAATGATTCAATTATTAAAGGATCGTCTTGATGTCGTTTCTTAAAATTCTCCAAAGTTTGCTCTGGTGTAATAAATAACGCCTCTTTAATAGCCGGCAGTTTATTAAGCTCACTAACTAAAACTTGCGCCTGTTCAGTTGTAGCTTCTTTGGTTAAATCAATATAAACTTCGGTTTTTTCCTCCAAAACACTTAATACATGCTGAGTTAAAATATTAGAAGTCAGTAAAATACTTATGGAAACTAAAGACAACACAATAATAAATACCGTCACTACCGATAACCAAATATTACGAAAAAAACTTTGGACAGCAAATTTTATCACGCGAGAAATTTCCAAAAATAACATAAATTATAAGATTAATAATATCTAAAGTAAATATCTTCCTTTTGACTGATCGCCAATGATTTGGCCATTATCCAAAGTAATAACCCGTTTACGTAAATTGTTCACCACTTCCCGATTATGTGTCACTAAAACCACCGTGGTACCTAGCTCATTAATCCGTTTAAGTAAATCTATAATTTCTTTGGTATTAATGGAATCCAAATTGCCAGTAGGCTCGTCTGCCACCAACAAACGCGGTTTATGAACAAGAGAGCGGGCAATGACCACGCGCTGCTGCTCGCCGCCGGAAAGTTGAGTAGGATAACGGTCAATTTTTTCTTCCAAGCCCACGATTTTAAGAACCTGTGGAATAATATTAATAATTTTATTTTTAGGCGTACCGCAACTTTCCAAGGCAAAAGCAACATTTTCAAAAACAGTTTTCTTTTTCAAAAGTTTAAAATCCTGAAAAACCACACCGATCTGACGTCTAAGAAAAGGAATTTCCCGAGTTTGAATACCAGTAATATCCCAACCGCCAATAACAATCTGACCTTCAGTCGGTTTTTCTTCAGCAATAACCAAACGAATCAAAGTGGTCTTTCCAGTCCCGCTTTGTCCGACAATAGAAATAAATTCGCCAGGTGCAATATCTAAATTTATATCTTTTAAAGCGTAAATATTGGGTTTATAAAATTTACTTATTCCTTTCAGTTTAATCATAATTCACTTAAAGATTGAAAAACTTATAAATCACTTTTGATTAATTCGACTGTCACTGGCATTACCCCTCCTTTTAAGTAGCCTATTTTACTGTAAGCTACTTTATCTAAATCAATAATTCTTTTAGTGTATTCTTCGGGACCATAATCATTCACTGTAACGATCACTGATTTTTTAAAATTTTTGCTAGCGGCTGTTAAATTAGTAACTTTTAATTTAGTTCCTTTAGGGAAATCTCTGGAAGCAGCATATAAACCTCCTTTATACGCATACCAGCTGGCTTCTCCCACCCATTGATCTGGCTCTTCAAATAAAGCTAAGCGGGCAAAAGGTAAATGAATAATAGCATTCACTATTTCTTCCTCTAAATTCATATATGAAGGCAAAGCTTGCCAGTCATCTTTATTATTATCCCAATAATACATGGATTTTACTATGTTATTGTCTGACTGATATTTTAAAGAAAGCTGCAACGGCTGGGAAAAATCTAATTCTTCTTTGGCTTTGATATCAAACTGAAAAATATCACTGACTCTTAACTTTTTTTCTGCATAACCAAGATTAGAAAATGGCGTTAAAGTAGTAGTTACTTTATCACCATCAATAGTTTGCGGCATTATCACCGAAAAATCTTCATTAATTGTTTTAACAATATTACCTTTTGCTTCAATTGGATGACTTTCCAAAACTATAATTTTTCCTTTTTTGCCTTTTAATTGAGCGGTGATACTTTTATTATTTATCTCAACATCACTGGATAAAGCCTTCCAGCTAAGCTCTTTTTCCTGCCATTGATAAATATGCTTGGCGTAAATATTATCACTTTCATATTTTAAAGTAACCTTAAACTGAAAATTACCATCTATCTTTGATGACATTAAATAATAGGTATAGGCATTACTTACAATCGTTAAATCTTCTGGTAAATTATTTGCTAAAGCTTTATAAAGATAAACATCTAAATGACTGTCTTCTAAAGGAGGGAGGGTAAGTTCAATTAAGCCGTCATAGGCAGAAAAAACATTTTCCTGCGTAGATTGGCTGGGAGTATAATGAATACTGGCTGCTAAGACAAAATTAAACGGTAAAGCAATGAATAATATTATAATGATTACTCTTTTGAAAAATTGCATTTTTTCTTATTTTTATATTATAATAATTTACATTAAAGCGAGATTAGTATAACGGTAGTACGCAAGCTTCCCAAGCTTGTAGCGGGGGTTCGATTCCCCTATCTCGCTCCAAGAATTTAAACTATACTATATAAAATTTATCTTTTGCCAGGATAGCTTAGCTGGTAAAGCAATGCTTTCGTAAAGCAGAGATCGTGGGTTCGATCCCCACTCCTGGCTCCAGTTCTTAATAATAAAAAATAGACCGAAAAACTAATTTTAATTCTTTATAGAATTGTAACATAAATTTAACTATTAATAAAGTATTTAATTTAGAATATTATTTACAATTTAGTTAATATTGATTAAGATATCAACAGTAAGCAAACTATTTAAATCATTAAAATTATGAACAAGATAGAAACCCAACTTGAAATAACCCAGGAAACAATTAAAGAACAAATAATAACTAAACTTAAAGAACTTCAAGATAAACTAGAAGATTCTGGTTCTTTAGATCTAATATTAAAAGATGAAATAAAAGGAAACAATTTATTTCAAATTATTAGCTTTCAATTAAGTGACATTCTAAGAGAATCTGAGAAAGATAAAACCTTAATCTCTCCAGAACTATCTCATGAAATAAGAGAATATCTTACTACTATCCATACCCTAGAATTTAATCAAAAATCAAAAACACGAGAAGATATAGATAGTGCTGATGCTATAATTGATAAAATCTTGACAGAATTAGAAAATCTTGAAAATTAAAGTGAAAAGTAATATAAATTTGAAAATTTTTAATCATTAAACATAAGTCTATGAAAGAAGGACCTACTACTACTTTTGAACAAGAACTAAAAAAATAGGCCATAATACCAAAGCGCGTTTTACCTTTGTACGGCACAGCCAAAAAGCATCAGGCGAAGTAATTCAAAATGGAGAAATATCTGCTTCTTCTATTTCTAAAGGTGGAAGAACGAGAGCCGGGTGGTTTGGTTTATCAAAACTTACTGGCCGGAATATAAATATGGGATATGCAACTGAAGTTAAAAGAACTGAAGAAACTTTACGAGCAGCATTTGACGCTGGCGGCATTGATCCAGAAACAAAAATATTAGAAGATCAAAATCCTGAAAATATAAAAGCATTCTTTGCCTTGCCAGGCACATCTTACAGTGATGAATTCTTAAAAGAATATGATAAAAGAATAAGCCCAAGGCGGGAAGAATGTCTCAAGCAACAGTTTTCTGGCAAAAAACTTAAAGAGCTAACTCCTGATCAACAGGAAACTGTTATGGAATATGCAGAAGAACCAGCTATTGAATGGTACTTATCTCTTGATGATAAACGCTTTGATGATAAAACGCCCTCACCCAGAGAATGGGCCCGAGCTGTTGCCTTTAAAATGAACCGTTTAATTAATCTGCCTGATTATATGCCGAATGATAAATCAGTTGATCTTGTCAGCGCCGGACATAAAACCTCAACAGAAGCATTCTTAAAATATGCAATTACTCGCAAAGTTCAAGGAGAAAAAGTAACTGGCTTTGATTCCCTAAAAGATATTGGCGGGAGTTTAAAAATTCTTGATAGCTGGGATTTACAAGTAGAGAATGACCAAGAAGGCAACAAACAAATTACAATTATCTTACGACGAGAAAATGGTGATACTCAAAAGTTTGGTATTGATCTTGAAGTGTTACGTCAATTAGCCCAAGAACACATTACAGCAGAAGATAGTATTGATGCTAAAAAAATAGATAATTTATAAATAGAATAACTATGCCCAAAAGACAACTAATTTTAAAAGGTATAGCTGCCAGTCCGGGAAAAGCTAAAGGCAAAGCAAAATTATTTTTTTCCGGCGATGATTCTTCAAATTTTAATGAGGGTGATATATTAGTTACAACTATTACTGATCCCACCATGGTCCAAGCAATGATAAGGGCAGCAGCTATTATTACTGATATTGGCGGTATCACTTCCCACCCTGCTATCCTTAGCAGAGAAATGGGAATACCATGTGTGGTCAATACCAAAGAAGCAACAAAAAAAATTAAAGACAATATGCTTATTAATGTTGATGGACTAAAAGGAGAAGTTTATGTCTTGGATTAAACCATTCTCCAAAGCAACCTTTAAAGTATTCGCCGGACAAGTACTTGAAGGTTTTCAACCAATTGATTTTTTCCACTTTTTCCCTTTATGGCATGACCTTTGGGTTGCTAAAATTACAGAAATCATCAAAAAACTAAATTTAGGAAATAAACACTTTAAGGATATTAAATATTTATTACCGCCGCCTTCAAATATACGTGCAATTTTACTTAAACTCATCGCTTCTTATCACGCTTCATCCATAAAAAATAAGAATGAATATAAACTTGTTGCCAATTTCTTTGCTAAAATATTGCAAGAAAGCTGTACTAATGATCCCTTTTCGCTTACTTCAAATCCTTATCATTCCAAAGAAGAAATCAGAGATCTAGTACAAACAATCCCCTGGAAAGAGGCAGACACAACAATCGCCCGAAAAATCGGACAGCTTATTACTGCAGTAGGATCATTAGTCCATGGCCAATATAATGATGTTGTCACTGATCTTGGCTGGGAAACATATGGCCCCTATCAAATCCAACATCTAAAGCAAAACTATACTTTACTGATCAGACACTTTCCTAACCTTGCACCAAAAGAATTATGGCCACAGAAATATCTTGCCTCTGCAAAAGAATTAATTATCTATGCCCTTTACCAGGATGTTAAATGGGAAATTTATGTTGTTGGCTGTCATACTGTATCCAAAAAAGGAAATCCAGTTACCGGAATGAAGAAATATGCTGTAATAGCAGATGATAAAACAGTTAGTCAAGAAAAGATGATTGAATTTATTAAAGAGTCTTCCAATAAAGCAGAAGCAGTTTATCAAGAAATTAAAGGCATGGACTTTGAACAATTAAAATTAATGGTCATGACCCAAGAATGTTATCAACTAAAATTATTATTTGACAAAGCTGATATTAATTGGAAACCCACCAAAGAAATGTTAGAACGGATAAAAAATAAACCACTGCTAAAAAATATATTTCCTCATGGTAAATTTATAGAAACCGCAGATGAATTTATGAAAATCTTTGGAGTAAAAAAATTTGCTAAAGAAGTATTACAAGAAAAAATTTAATAAAACATTATGGAAACTAAATTATTCGTTGCCACTAAAGCATTTATTGTTCATCAAGGTAAAGTTTTAATTTTAAAAGAATCACCCAAATATCAAGACGGTGCCAACATTGGAAAATATGATGTGGCCGGAGGAAGGATTAAACCATGACAAAGATTTGATGAAAGTTTAATTAGAGAAATTAAAGAAGAAACCGGCCTTAAAGTAAAAATCGGCAAACCGTTTTTTGTCAATGAATGGCGACCTCTAGTCAGAGAAGAGCCCTGGCAAATCATTGGCATCTTTTTTATATGTTTTACTGATTTAGATAAAGTTATCTTAGGCGATGATCATGACGAATTCCAATGGATAAAGCCCCAAGAATATAAAGAATATAATCTTATAGAAAATCTTATCCCAGCGTTTGAAAATTATTTAAGTCAACGTGCGGACTAACATAGACTTGCGCGAACGGACGCGAACTACGTAGACAACGCTAACAATCGCAGACAGGCGCGGACCACGCAGACAAATTATAAAATATCCGCGAGTGTTCGCGTCGGTCCGTGTTATCCTAAAACCTTATCAACGTAACTACTCTTGATCTATTAATTTGTTCAGCTAAATAATCCTCAAAAGAGGGTTTTTTTATAAAGATATGACTGGCATGAAAAGTCGGTTTATCATCACTGGTATTTAACTTTTCTTTTAATTCAATAATATGATAACCAAATCTGGTTTCTACTACTGGACTTATTTCACCTGGCTCTAGTTGTAATAACTGCAGTTCAAATTCTGGAGCTGTTTCACCTAAATTTAACCAGCCCAAATCGCCGCCAGCCACAGCACTTTTATCCTCATTTACTTCTTTAGCAATTTTGGAAAACTCTCTTTGATCTCCTTCTAAAATTTTATGGATCTCATTCATTCTCTGTTTGATTTGCGGTACACCACTGGTTTCGTAAAAATACTGTTCAACTTTTTTCGCTAAAAGCAGGGGTTTTAAAATCTTTTCAGCAAAAGTCCTAAAATTCCAACCAAATAAATTTTTGGTTATGCCTTCTGCTCTTTGTTCATCAACGGACTCCATAAAAAGGTCATCTAATTTTGACTGTAACTCCTCCTCGGTGACAGAAACATTGCTTTTCTCGGCTAACTGATTAATAACTTCCAGTTCTACCAAAGTTTCCATGGTCTTTTTACGCAAATCTTTCTCCGAAACCTTTTGACTGTAACGATTCAAATAACGGTCCAGAACAGAAACATCACTGTTAAAAGTATGGATTTTAATTGCTTTACCATTAACATAAGCTACAGGCAAAGGTACTATTTTAGTTAATTTATCAACTATTGGACCCTGCCACTTTCCTAAATATAAACCAATTAATAACAGTACTATACCGGCAATTATTATTAATAATAAACTTATCAATACTGCCTTAATAAAAGAACAACTTTTTGTTGCTTTTTTAACTTCTTTCTTTTCTGTTGATTCCTCTAACTGACTTTGGTTTGATGGTTGCCCTACCACTGTTTTAGCTGGCTTTCTACTCTTTTCAGGCATCTTAGAGCTGGTAATATTCTCAATCTCTTCTAGAACGGCTTTGCGGGCCTCGGGCAAATCCATTTGTTGATCCCCTGTTTCTTCTTTAAAGGCGCTCTTATTATTTATTATTTCTTTATCTTGTTTATCCATATATTTTCAAATCAGTTAATTAATAAATTTTGAAAAAATAATTCCACCATTTTTGAGGATTAGACAATGCTCCTGCCTGACTGGCGATTAAATTTTCCGGAGCACTGGTAATTTTTTCTTCAGTGGAAGTAGGGGTTCCTTCTTCAGGAATAATAATTATTTTTTCTCCGGGCTTACGCAAGTTTAACTTTGTTCTCGCTTCTGTTTCCACAAACTCTATACTTTCAAAATAACCAATTAAATCTGCTAACTCCTTATTCTTTTCTTCTAAATTATTAATTTCTCCCTGTAATTTATTGACTTCTTTTTTTAAATCACGCCGATTGATAACTTCTTTAACTAAATTAACAGAGAAAAAAATCAAAATAAATAAACTTAACAAAAGCAAAAACTTAGAAGATAAAATTCTTTTACCTAAATCAATATCTTTCCGCATAGCTTATAAATTATAACAGAACTCTCTCTAGCAATCAATTCTTTAAAAGATTTATTCATCCAAAATCTGCTTTAATTTATCAGAACCTAATTTGTCCTTTAGCTTTTTAGCAATTCCCACTAATGCTTCCACAGACACATTATCTGTCTGTAAAGATATATTTTTTCTTATCTGCTTAATTAAATCCTGAATTTGCGCAGGATGGGGTATCTTTTCAGCTCTGATAATTGATTCGCTGGAAAGTATTTGTATCTTCAAAGAACCATAATGAAAAAGAGTCTGAAATATCCCTTTAAAATGATAAGAAACATCCTGAATCTTAGGATACTCAATTTCTGCTACCTGGCGGTCAAAAAAACCTTTCTGTTTATACAAAATAACTCTCTGGCTGGTAATCACTAAACAGTTATAATAACGGGTGATAATAAGCCGCAGTAAAGATAAAAAGCCCACTAACAATAAAAAGGTAAAAATTATTAAACCAATTGCACCCCAGCGAAAAAACAAAAACATCAGAAAAAATGGCAGCAACAAAGTAATTAAAGTAAAAAAAACCGCTGGCACAAAAGACAAATAATGCCTTTTTACTATTCTTATCAACTCTTCATTATCTTTTAAATTTTTGGTAAAATAACTCATATATTAAATCTATAATTACAACATGAGAAGAAAAACCGGCAAAATAGTATGGATAATCTTAAGTATTATGATTATTGCTTCCATGATTATCTGGACTTTAGGAGCTCTCTACTATTAATCTTACCAAAAATTCGTTCTTTCTTGTAGTCTAAAGGTTATGTTTGATTAAACAACTGATACCTGATATCTTAATATATCAATTCTGAACATTGGCAAAAAAATACACAAACAAACAGATTTTGGAGGAATCATGGCGACAATTACTATTGTCACTCATGGAGAAATGGACGATTCACTAAATCCAGGCCACCTTACAAGAGGAATGCGACAGGTAGAGGCTCTAAAACAATTTCTACCAGAAAAACCTGCAGAAGTCCATTTTGGGAATAGCAGAAGATATATCGAAATGGTTCGCCTGCTGAGTCTCTCCCTTGAGGAACTTGATAAACTTCCTGAAAACTTTTATTCTTGCGAAGCTGTCGGCAGCCCGACTAGTTTCAAAGACGAAAGGATTTGGAAATTCATCCTTGAACTACCTGACAATTCCCTGATTCTTGCCGGCAGCCCGCTCATGAAGACACTTCTTAAACTGGCCAAAAGCCACGAGGTACAGGACTTGCCAGATGCTCGCAGTGCCAGTGTCTACAAAGTCGCCATTGACGATGGGGAGATTGTAGATGTTAAACACCTTTTTTCTGCTGAAGACATAACTTAATCTTTCTTCTCCAGAGGATCAACATCAGCTTTGTTATAAACCGCTGGATTTCTTTCGGCGGTTTTTATTCTAAACTACTTACCTCTTTAACACTGCCATAAAAGCTTCCTGCGGTATTTCAACTTTGCCTGCTTTCATCATTTTCTTTTTGCCTTTTTTCTGTTTTTCTAAAAGTTTTCTTTTTCTGGTGACATCGCCGCCGTATAATTTAGCAGTTACATCTTTTCTTAAAGCCGAAAGCTGTTCTGCGGCAATAATCTTTCCGCCAAGAGCTGCCTGAATTTTAATGACAAATAACTGTTTGGGTAAAAAATCTTTTAATGCTTTAACAATTTTTTTACCAACAGTAAATGCCTGGTCGCGGTAAACCATAGTAGCCAAGGCCTCAATAGTATCACCGGCAACCAAGATATCCATTTTAACCACATCAGCCTGGCGATATTCTAAAAATTCATAATTTAAAGAAGCATAACCAGAAGAAATGCTTTTTAAGTTATCGTAAAAATCCACTAAAATCGCGGCAAAGGGAATGTCATAATGCAGAATAATTCTTTTTTCCTCCAAATATTCGGTATTTTTATATTCACCTCTTTTGTCCTGAACAAATTTCATAATGTTCCCCAAATAATCTTTGGGTGTGACAATATCTAACCTCACATACGGCTCTTCAATAAACTCAACTGAAGAAAATTTAGCAAGCTCTTGAGGGCTATGGATGATAAATTCTTTATTCTGACTTATGACTTTATACGCTACTGACGGTGTTGAAATAATTAACTTTAACCCATATTCTCTTTTTAATCTTTCCATCACAATTTCCAAATGCAGTAAACCTAAAAAACCACATCTAAAACCAAAACCCAAAGACGGAGAATTTTCCGGCTCAAAGAATAAAGCCGCATCATTCAACTTTAGCTTTTCCAAACCCGCCCGCAGTTTTAAATACTCATCACCTTCCTGACAAAAAACACCAGCAAAAACCATTGGCTTGACTTCCTTATAACCTGTTAAAGAATCAGCCGGCTCCTTAACTAAAGTGATGGTATCGCCAACCCTAACTTTATCTAAATCTTTAAGACCGGTAATTAAATAGCCGATTTCGCCGGCAATAATTTTCCCGGACTTTTGGTAATAAGGTTTAAAATAACCTACTTCCAGTATTTCGCTAGTTGCACCAGTTGCCATAAACTTGACTCTGTCCTTGATCATCAGTTGACCATTAACCATTCTTACAAAAGCGACTACCCCTTTATAATCGTCAAATTCTGAATCAAAAATTAATGCTTGAGCTTTATTATTGACTTCCCCGGCAGGCGGTTTAACTCTATCTATAATTGCCTTAAGAACGTCCTCTGTATTTTTACCGGTTTTAGCAGAGACAAAAATTATCTCTTCTGCTTTACAACCTAAAAAAGCCACCATTTCTTTTTTCACTTTGGCAAGATTGGCCGAAGCCAGATCAATTTTATTTATTACCGGAATAATGGTTAAATTCTGTTCTAAAGCTAAATATAAATTGGCAATGGTTTGCGCCTGAATACCTTGAGAAGCGTCTACCAAAAGAACAGCCGCTTCTACTGCCGCTAAAGATCTGGAAACTTCATAAGTAAAATCAATGTGGCCAGGAGTGTCAATTAAATTCAAAATATAACCTTTATATTCCATTCTTACTGGCTGAAGTTTAATAGTAATCCCCCTTTCTCTTTCCAGATCCATGCGATCCAGCATCTGCTCCTGAAATTTTCGCTTTTCAACTGTTTTGGTTATTTCCAAAAAACGATCAGCCAAAGTAGATTTACCATGGTCAATATGTGCAATAATGCAGAAATTACGAATTTTAGTCATAAAATAATCTAACGTGAATAATCCAAGTCTTGCCAGTTGATGAATATTTCATCTTTTATTTTTTAAATATTAATGGCTGTAAATAACGTTGTAAGAATTTTTTAACCAGAATTATTTCCTCACAATTAGTAATAGCGCTTAAGAAAAAGTAAACTGCTAAACCCGCTAAACCAGCCACTGCTCCTTGAGTAAAAATACCCCAAAAAGTTCTCATATCCACAACTAAAGACAGTAAATTTAAAGTACCATAAACAGCTAAACCTGCCAAAATAGAGTTAAAAGAGGTTTTTAAAACAGATTTAATTATTTTTTTATCACCTAAATAACCCAAACGCAACCTTAAAATAAAGAGAAGGGCCAGCATATTAACTATGGCTGCTAAACTAAAAGCCAAAGCCAAACCTTCTATTCCTAATAATTTTCCTAAAATCACCGAGCCAATAATATTCAAAGCAATGGCAGAAAGACTGATCAGAACCGGCGTCTTGGTGTCTTCCAAAGCATAAAAAGAACGAGCCAGCATAGGAATTAAACTTTGAGCAAATAAAGAAACAACAAACCAGCCCAAAGTTTGGGCAGTATAGTAGGTATCCTGCCAATCAAAATTTCCAAAACCCAAGATGACTCTAACGATCTGTGCTCTCAACAAAAGGATAAAGACTGATAAAGGAATAATTAAAAAAAGTATTCTTCTAAAATTTACCGAAAAAATTGCCACAAAACGTTGGCGGTCATTGCTGGCAATAGCTTCACTAAAAACCGGAAAGATGGCAATAGCCAGTGACACGCCAAAAATAGAAATAGGAAAACTTTGTAAATTATTGGCTAAATTAAAAATAGCCACACTGCCCACCATCAAAGTAGAAGCAATCGCCGTAATCACTAATTGATTAATTTGACTTCCTGCTAAACCTATAACCCTGGGAACCATCAATTTCATTATTCTTTTCACTTCTTTGGTAATCTGCCACTGCCACATGTAACGCCAACCTAATCTTTTAACTTCCGGCAGTTGAATCAATAAATGAAGAAAAGAGCCAAAGACTACGCCCCAGGCAAGTCCTAACGGTCCCCAAAAAGAATAAAAAACAGTTATACCAAAGATTATGCCTAAATTATAAAAAACCGGAGCCAAAGAAAAAGTAAAAAACTTTTTAAAAGAATTTAAAATACTGCCAACAACATTACTGGCAGTAAAAAAGATAATGCTTAAAAGCATAATTCTGGTCAAAGCAATGGTTTGTAAAAGTTGGTCGCCGGAAAAACCAGGAGCAATAAGCGGAACAATAAACGGTGCCAGGATAAAAAAGATAAAACTAAAAACTAAAATTATAACCAGCAAATAATTTAAAATGATATTAGAAATCTGATAAGCACGTTGGCGATCTAATTGCAGTACTTGGGTAAAAACTGGTATAAAGGCAGAAGCCAAAGCTCCTAACACTAAAGTATTAAAAATCAAATCAGGTATTTTAAAAGCCGCATAATAACTGTCCAGCAAAGCACCGGCACCAAAGTACGATGCCAGCAAACGATCCCGATATAAACCCAACAGTCTACTAATAATATTAAAAACGGCAATTAAAACAGCGCCACCAGTTACCGTAGTTACTAACTTAGTCCAAAAAATTCTTAACATATTAAATTTATTGAAAATAAACCTCAAAACTTCCTTGAGGTTTGGTTCTTTAATTATAACATAAAATAACTATATCAAAAAACTGAACTTTGATTATGATCACCTCTTTTAATTTATATTATAGTAGGTTATCACTTAAAGTTCAGTTTTTAAGATTTATATATAATTTTTATTTTACTAATTCTAAAAGAAAATTAACGGAGGGCGAATACCCGCTTATACTGAGCAAAGCCCAGTTATACGGGACCAGATAAAATTTAGCAATTTTCAGTCAAGAAAGAGATTCTGACCGAAAAATAAAGCTAAAATATTATCTTTTAGTCCACCAAGCCCAAGCATGAAAGACTTTCTCCCTCCAGTAACCATCATTTAAATTATTCAATTTACAAAGTTATATTTTACTTAACAAAACAGTATATCATAATTTAAAAAGTTTGTCAAGTCCGAATTAAGCTTTAAATTAAAAATTTGGCTAATCTTAGCCAAAAATTATTTTTATCATTTAATTATTTTAATTATTTTTCTAATACCACAGCATAATACTGATCAGAATCAAGTGTAGAAGTAAAATCAACGCCTTTATCAGAAATAACCAATTTACTCTCTTGGGTATTATCTAACCACTTAACATGCAGATTAGAAGGTAAGAATAAAATACTTTTTAGCGAAACATTATCAGTTCCGGATTGACGTTGGGCCAGTAAACTGTAAGTTGCCAAATCAGTTGAACTCCCCTTCTTTAATTTGCCAAGCAACTTACTAAAAAAAGATTGATGCTCCTTGACTTTAAAAGGTAAACGATAAGAAAAGGTTATTGTTTCTGACTGTCCCGGCTCTACTTGAATCCAGTTGCCAAAAACAGTCTTGCCCAACTCATTATTAATTCTTGTACCGCTTTGCGGATCAACTGTAACTTTTCCCTGAATTTTCTGTAGATACTCATCATTATAAAAATTTTCATAAACTCTCTTAAATAAATCTCTTGTCGGCGGATTATAACCGGTTACATCTATCAGTTGACTGTCTAAAGGCACATAGACTCTTAAATATGATACATTGTTTACTTTCTCAAAAACATCATCTGGATTTCCTAAATGAGTTCTGGTAATAGCAACAGTATCAATAATACTACCATCATCCTGAAGATAACTATAGTGATTGATCTTTTGTTCAATCACGCCGTTGGTTTTGCCGCCGGCAATATTAGTATCAATAACTGCCAAATAATCTTTTTGGGCTGGCAATAATTCTCCGGTTAAACCAAAATTATTTGCTTTGGCCTGCATTGAGGAATCAGCAAAATAAAGCTGAACATCTTTATTTTTAAAAGCTTCATTTAAAGTTAACAGTAAAGGCAGGGTTTGCTCTGTTTGAACAGACAATAATCGCTCAACTAAAATCGGCATCAGATCACTAATAATCTCTTTAGGTTGATTTTCTTCCTTATCATATTCAAATAAAGTGGCATGTTGCAAAGCCAGTACTACATCATCTGGAGTTAAAACCTTATTATATTTAGGCATTTCAATATTACCCACAATTTTTAAAAGTTCAGGTATTAAGGAAGAATTAAAAGCAATTACACCATCAACAGATGGCCAGCCGGATTTTTCAAAAAACCAGGTTATTTTTTTGGCTGAAGTGGGAAAATCAGGCCACCAATTAGCATCCCAAATTTCCCAAGCTGTTCCCACTAAGTGCAAAGGTTCAGGAGAAATTATTTTTTCTGTAAAATAACCTTTTAAATCATAAGAGCCGCCTGCTGGCACTTCCAAATTAATAATCTTACCGTCTTCAATGTCTACCAGAGCCAAACTGCCAAAAAAACCGCCCGTGGCTCTAAGCTCGTTAGTATTCTGGAACATAAATAAAAATCGCTTGGGTGAATTATGGCCCAGAACGTCCAAAGCCAAGCTAAAAAGTTCGCTGCCCTGATCTAAATTTTTCCGCAACTGCGGCAATTTTGACTGCACTTCTATCAAATAATCGCGGTACTCTACCGGTAAGACTTTAGGGTCAACTTTGGCTAAATAATTAAGGGCTTGGTCTAAATCTTCCTTAGCCATCGTTAAATCATTTTGGATAAAAGCCAAACCATCCGAAGTAGTTACACCTAAACTGTCATCTGGTTTAGTTTGGGAGAAAACTCCTGCCAAATTTTGAGCAGCGGTCGTGAGATGTTTGCCGGCCATAAGCAAGTTTTGAGCAGATGTTACCTTTTGACCGGCCGCCGGAATCACCTTAATTATATCCATTAATGAGCGATTATTATCTTCCATAGCTACCAGGGCCTCGGCAAAATAATTATTGGCAGTGCTAAAATTTACGGCGGCGTTTTGCCAGTCAGCTTGAGTAGCGGCTTCTGCACCCTGTTTAATCTCTTGCCAGGCAGCTTGACTGAAAAGCGAAACCTTATTTTTAGTTTTAGCTAAATGTTCATAAAAAAATATCCCTCTGATGGGCAGGACTAAAAGCAAAGCAATAAGAGCAAAATTAAGAGCAAATTTTAGATTAACTAAAAATCCCTCTGTTCTTTTTTGTTGGACAAAAGTAAAAGCCGGTTTTTCCTTTTTTTTAGCTTTAAATAAATTTTTATACCACTTATGTACTTTAACACCAAACTCATCCAAAAATTCAATCAAGCTTTTCTTTTTAATTAAAGAGGTGGCAGGAATAGTAAATTTATTATCATCAGTAAAATCTTTAGCAAATTCATCATATGGCTGGAATAAAGACTTGAATCTAGAAGAGGGTGGTTTTTTAAACTTAGGAAAATGTTTTTCCTCTTCTTTTAGATTAATTAAATAAGCAGAATTGAACTGTTTATAAGTTTTCTTTTTCTTAATTGTGCGCCCTTCTTTATTCAAATAAATTTTAATCTCATTTTGAGGCAAAAGCTCCTGCTTTTTCTTCTCTTCCAAAGGCAAAGAAGAATCGCTATTTATCCTCTCTTCTCCTAATTGATTTACCTGACCCGAAATCTGTTCAACTTTATTCTCTAAAAAACCATCTGAATAACTAATTTGTTCATCTACTAAAAAATGTTCAAGCTGTATAACTGCTTGTTTGTCTTTAACAGCCAATGACGCTAAATTATCTTTTTTTGATTTTTTGACTGATGATCTTTTGCTGATTTTACTTTTTTTTGTCTGGCTATTCTTTTTAGAATGACTTATCTTTGTCTTTTTCATTTGGGGAAAACTTTTTATTTCATCTGTTTAATTATAACATAAAATAATAAAATATAATATTACTAAAAAACAAAACCCCTCAAGCTCAAAAACCACCCAAGGGGTTATTTGCAGACGCGATTATGACTTTCCAGAAACCAACCATATTTTTTATTCAATGACCCCATTTGCCTTTTTCAAGATTTTCCTTTTTCAAGACAGATGGGTCTCATATGACAAGATCTGATTGATCCTAAAAGCCAACACGCGTAAGCTATATGATAAAGAACGAGTAATTTTTCGAGCGAATCATATAAGTTTATTTTAATTCGCAAGAATACACTCCCTCATTCAAAGCAACAAATAAAGTATTTTTTAGATTATGGTATGTGGCTTGATAATTGAGTGGGATATAATAATGAACATCTTTAATTATTTCATACCATTCTTTATTCTTCATTTTTTCTTCATCGATATAGGGATAATATTGAATAACATTAAAATAATTTTCTCCCACTTTAATTGTTTTATATTTTAATTTTTCTTTGGGAACAGAATATAATTTATCATATGACTTTGTAAAATCATATAGAGCAATTGAAGAATCAGAATAAATATATTGTACTAAAATAGAAATCGGATCAGTATCACCATCTGCTGGCAAACTATCTGTAAATGTAGAATAAACATTAACCGAGCCACCAGATAAATCGTCATCTATTATTTTTTCCCATGTTTCTCCATCGTCTGATGATCTATATAAATTAGATGGATATTGCGTTAACAAATAATAAATATTCCAATCATTGATAACAAGATTTGCTATACTTCCTTTTTCTAAATTAATATCAATGGGTTGACTCTCCCAAGAGTTAATATCAAAACGATTTAAATAATAAATGTTTTTGGCTACTTTTATGTCTCCGATATCTACCTTATTATTAAAATCAAGATCTACAGTTAAGGCATAAATGTCTCCGCAATTCTTATGCATCCCGCATGAATAACTCTGAGCAACATCAATATCTATTACAATTCCCTTAGTGGGATAAGGCAATTCCTCCCAATCCATTCCCTTGTTTTCACTTTTAAAAATGTGATAATCATCAGCTAAGGCATATACAACAATACTATCATCTCCTATTGTTTGATTGTCATGAATAATAATTTTTTCAACATTAGGCGTATTACCGTTTACTCTTAATTTATTATTGACCGACCACCAAGTAGCCCCGTTGTTTATACTTTTAAAAATTCCCATATCAGTAGCGGCATACAATTCGCGATCATTTGCCATTGCAATATCATTAATTTTTTTTGTTAACAATCCTTGATTAATTTGTTGGCAAACAACAGGGCTCTGTACTCGTGAGCTTTGCTCATTAGATTTATTATTATTGTTTGTTTTTAATAAATAAAATATTAAACTAATCAAAATAATAAAGAAGATCACGAAAAGAATAATAATTTTTTTTCTCATATTTTTTAAATTAATTAATAAATCATTTTCGTAGCGTAGCAGAGAAAACTCCTATTTTCCCCTCATTAAATAAAGAAAAAAATTCACTCATTCTTTATTCAAAAAGAAACTTGAAAATATATCACCCAACTAGATAATATAAAAGGACGAAATATCAAAATAATACACAAAAATACGAATTTTAACAAGGGCTATACAAAAAGTTTTAAAACTTCTGCTGCCATTTTCTCCCAGCTAAATCTTTTAATATTCTCATATCCTTTTTTAATTAATTGCTCCTGCAAAGCTCGGTTTTCTAAAACCAGCTGAATTTTACCGAACATCTCGTTTTCATCATCAGGCTTAAAAAAAATGGCAGAATCATTAAGAACTTCCGGTAAAGCAGTGTAATTAGAAGAAACTACTGGCACACCATTAACCTGCGCTTCTATAGGAGTTAAACCAAAGCCTTCATAAAAAGAAGGAATAACATACACTAATGCCTGCTGATACAATGCTTTTAATCCATTGTCAGGAATGAAACCGGTAAAAATTACATTTTCTTTATTGATTTTTTCTTTAAGTTTTTTATAAAAATATTCTGTTTCACCTGCTAAAACCAATTGATAGTTTGCTTGGCTGTTTAATTTCTGAAAAACTTTAATTAATCTTTCAAGATTTTTATGAGGATAAGCTGCTCCCACATATAATAAATACGGTTTATTGATCTTAAATTTACTCAAATCTAACGTTGGAGAATCTTCTTTTAAAGAATATCCTTCATGAATAACTTTTATTTTATTTTCCGGCACCTGATATAACTTTATTAAATCATCTTTGACAAAATTAGAAGGAGTAATAATCTTAACTGCCTTTTTAATAGTGTGTTTGACGATTCTTTTATAAACCAAGAGTTTAATTTTATACAGCCAAAGAGGTAAGGTAGTTGCTCGTGAATCCGGAAAATGATCAATGATAAGATCATGAATAGTGACAATAAATTTCTTATGATAAGTTAAAGGAACATTAAAATGAGGAAAATACATTAAATCAACTTGGCTTTGATTAATAATTTGCGGAACTTTAAACTGCTCTTTAAAACTGTACCAACGAACATCCAATAAAACCTTGGTTACGTTTGTTGCTGATGTTTTTAATAAATCAATATTGTCTTTGGTTAAAAAAACAACATAGTGATTTTTTTGATCAGCTTTTATTAATCCGTCAACTAATTTTTGAATGTAACGCCCCAGTCCCCTGTTCTTTAAACCGTAAAGTCTGGCGTCAATGCCAATTTTCATATTTATTTCACTTTAAATTATTTTAAAGACTCAAATGTCTGTAGAACCTTTTTAGCAGTCTCTTGCCAGTTAAATTTTTTAGCTTGCCTAAGACCTTGAGCAATTAACTGCTGACGCAATTTTTCATCATTTAATAAATAATTAACTGCGCTGGTTATCTCCTGAATATTATAAGGATCAACCAAAAAAGCAGCGCCTTCGGTAACTTCTGGCAAAGATGAATTAGCAGAAGTAATAACCGGACAGCCACAGGACATCGCTTCCACTACCGGAAAACCAAAACCTTCATAGAATGACGGCCAAAGCAAAAGTTTGGCTCCATAATATAATTGCCATCTATCATTACTATTTACATAGTCAAGGAAAATAATTCTATTTTTGGCTTTTGACTTTTGAACTGTTTTATAAATCCTGCGATACAGCCAGCCTTTACCGCCGGCAATAATAAGATAGATATCTCTCTTATTTATTTTTTCAAAAGCCTGAATAACTCCTTCTACATTTTTTCTTGGTTCCAAGGTACCTAAATAAAGAATATATTCTTTAGGTAATTTATACTTTTTTTCAAAATTCTGCTGATTAAAAGGAGGATTTTCCTCTATTCCCGGATAAATAACTTCTATTTTTTCTACAGGCAAATCATAAACCTCCTGTAAATCTCTTTTAGAATTACGGGAAACTGTTAAAATTTTATCGGCTTGTTCTAGCTTTACCTTGGGTTTAACGGCTTTATGCCACCATCTCATCTTAGCAGAATAAGCCCATGGTATTCTTTGAAAAGAAAGATCATGAATAGAAATAACTGTTTTACAGTTTTTAGTCACCTGCCAAAAATTTAAGTTAGGAAACCAGAATAAATCACAACCACCGATCATTTTATCCAAAGCAGGTCTACTAACAAAAATTAAACTAAGGTTCAATAATTTATTGGGATAATTAAAGGAATAAACTTTAACATTTGGATAACTCTTAAATTCACTAATAATTTTAGGAAGCGGACCGCTCAATGAATTTAAAAAAAGTTTATAATTATTCTTTTGATCTAAGTTAAATAATTGTTTTAATATTTCGTAAAGATAAACACCTACGCCAGTTAACTGGGAAGATAACAAAGCTCTAATGTCTATGGCAATGGTCATACTTTTTTTTAAAACTCTAATATTTTACCGGAAAATTCCTGCCATGATTTACTGATAAACTCTTTAAAATTCTTCTGAAAAACTGCAATATCAAATTTTTCGGCATGTTCTTTTATTTTTTGCGGATCAAACTGCTTAAGTATTCTTTCGAACCTGATAACCAGATCAGCAAGCGATTCCCAACTTTGCTCATCAAAAAATTTACCTGTTTCATTATCAATAACGCTCTCTAAAGCACCGCCCGACTTATAAGCGATTACCGGCCGGCCCGAAGCCATGGCTTCCACGGCAGTAATACCAAAATCCTCTTCTTGCGGATGAATAAAAGCTTTAGCGCGCGATAAAACTTTATTTCTCTCCTCATCAGAAAGTTCTCCTAAAAACTGAATATTATCTTTAGCAATTTTTTTTAGATGATTCTCTTCTTCGCCGGTGCCAATGATCTTTAAGGGAATACGCAGTTGATTAAAAGCCTTGATAGCTAAATCCACTCTTTTATAAGGACGAAGTCTGGAAACTATCACATAATAATTATCAATTTCTGAAGAAATAAAAAATTTCTTGGTTTCTACCGGTGGATGAATAACCGTGGCCTCACGCTGATAATATTTTTTTATGCGTCTGGCGACAAACTCTGAATTGGCCACAAACTTATCTACTCTTTGCGCTGCCACATGATCCCACACTCTTAACCTGTTTAAAATTAAAGGTAAAATTTTTTTGATGATTTCTGGCTGATTTAATTCTTCAACATACTGATGAGTATCTGACCATAAATATCTGGTAGGCGAATGGCAATAACTTATATTCAAAGTGTTAGGCGGTGTTAAAATTCCTTTGGCAAAAGCCGATGATGAGGAGATAACAATATCATAACCGCTAAAATCAAACTGTTCCCAAGCCAAAGGCATTAACCATAAATACCACTTAAAGTGCTTTACGCCCAAAGGCATTTTTTCTAAAAAAGAAGTTTTAATATCCAGATCTTTAAACAGCCCTGCTTTTTCGGGATTATGAATCAAAGTAAAAACCGGGCTTTCGGGAAACATTTTATGAAATTCCAAAAGCACCTTTTCTGCTCCTCCTAATTGAAACAAATGATCATGAGTTAAAGCAATTTTCATAAATTAACTAGCTTTACGTTGGTTGATAACTGCTTTAGGTGTTTTTAGTAATATTTGAATATCCAAACCCAAACTCCAATTTTCCACATAATAAGTGTCTAAACGCACTTCTTCTTCCCAGGACAAATCACTTCTGCCAGAAACTTGGGCCATGCCTGTCATACCTGGTTTAATCGCTAAAAGTTTTTTTTGACCACTTTGATAACGCGCCACTTCTTCTGGTTCATGAGGACGAGGACCGACCAAACTCATTTTCCCTGACATAACATTTATTAATTGCGGCAATTCATCAAGACTCCAGCGCCTGATAAATTTTCCAAATTTAGTTAAACGCGGATCATTTTCCATCTTAAATAAAGGGCTGTCAGCTCTTTCATTAAATTTAGTTAAAGTTGATTTTAAGGCATGAGCGTCTTTAATCATGGAACGGAATTTATATAACTTGAATTTAATGCCATCAGAACCAATACGATCCAATTTAACCAAAATTGAGCCGGGCGAACTTATTATTACGCCTAATCCTACTACTAACAACAGCGGGATTAAGATAATAAAAATAATTAAAGAAATGATTAAATCAAAAGTTCTTTTAAGAATCCTGCCCCAGCCATCCAAACGTGTCCGCTTAACTTCAATCAAAGGCACGCCAGCTACAGTGCTTAACTCAAAATTTATCAACTTTGTCTCCAGTAAAGAAGCAATATATTTATAATTCAAATGATAATCAAGGCAAAAATTAATTAACTGACTCTTTTGATCACTGGTTAAATTTATATCAGCCAGTATTACTTCATCCAAATTTCGCTTTTGAGACAACTCTTTTAAATCAGCTAAAACTTCATCATTAAAAGCAGGATAACTTTTAACCACTTTAAAGCCATACGACTGTTTTTTATTAAACTCTTCAATAATGTCCTGAGCGTTCTTATCATTGCCAATAACAACAACCTGACGGACGCCGATGCCTTTCTGATAAAAAATCTTCTTGAGATAATGAATAATAATTCTTTCCAAGCTAATCAGAAAAATGCTTAAAAGCCAACTGGTCAAAATAATCAGTCTGGAAGAAAAAAGCTGGAAATTAAAGAAAAAAGCCACCACAATAATTAAGGTGGCGATACTACAAGCAACAAATATTTTGGAAATATCTCTGATGATACTGCGACGTTTTGTTGAATATAAACCATTAAAAGCCAGGCTTAAAAGCCAGGCAAAAGCTACCCATAAAATAACCTTAAAAAACTGCTCATAGCTCATCTCAAAAATTACCGGTCTGATTTCTGTAACAAATGATTCAAAACGTAGAAAATAAGCGATGCTTCCAGCCAAAAGCAAAGCCAAATAATCCAAAGGTACAAGTAAAACAGTAAAAAATAATTCCAGCTTTTTCATATTAAATATAATAGCAGATTTATCTATTTTTTACACTTACTGTAAAAAATAACCCCGCTCTACAAAGAGCGGGAAATTAAATACTCACTCAAGTTAATAAGCCGAATTCTGTGCCCACCATTGGTGGGTGATGATCATCTATCTAGCCCTGAACGTTGCCGGACAGGGTCATGCCTCCAACCCGCCCCTACTCAGGGACCTACTTGGAGTTGCACCGGATAAAAGTTTACCTCTTTCCCGTTGTCACCAACGGGACAGGTCCACTCCTTAGTGGACCATTTCATTCTCAATTCGTGAAAGGTATACCTTTGGTTCACGAATAGACCTATTTTCTGTTGCACTTGTTCTACCATGCACCTTGCGGTTCACGGCGGTTGGCGTTACCAACTATCCTTAATATGGTGTTCGGACTTTCCTCCCCGCCAAGTCAGACTTGGCGGAGCGATCATCTAAACTTGAATGAGCTAAACTAACATAACATAATTTAAAAATAAAGTCAAGAACTCTAAATAATATGTGTGCTCATTACCTCTACTACTAGTCACCTTTTAAAACTTTTAAAGTTTCCTTGGCACAAGTTTGCCAATTAAATAATTTTGATCTTTCTAAACCTTTGGTAATTAAATCATCTCTTAAATTCTCATTCTCAATTAATTTAATCATCTGATCAGCAAAACCTTCAATGTCATGAGTCTGGGCATATAAACCAGCATCAGAGACTATCTCAGGCAAAGAAGATGAATCACTGGCAATAACCGGACAACCACAGGACATGGCTTCTAGCGGCGGCAAGCCAAAACCTTCATAAATTGAAGGATAAATTAAAGCTGTAGCACCGCTAAGCAGTACAGGAAGATCATTAATAGGCAACCAACCTAATTTTTTTATTTCATTTCTAAAAGGAGAATTCCTTATTTCTTCATTAATTTCCTGATGAAAAGGAGTTTCGCTGCCTACTAAAATTAAATTGTGAGGTTGATGGAGTCTTTCTCTAAAACGATTATATATTCTAATCAAACCAGCTACATTCTTTTTTAAAGATAAACGACCAAGAAAAACAAAATAAGGTAAATTGATATTCCTCCTTTGTAAAAAACCTTTTACTGTTTGTTGAGCTACCGGAAACCATTTATCATGATCGCAACCTAAATGAATAACCTTAATTCTCTTTGGATCAATATCATAAATCCTAACCATTTCACTCTTAGTAAATTCAGACACGGAAATAATTGTTTCTGCTATCTTTAAAGCAATCTTTAAACCCTGTCTTAAAGATGCCAGTTCCCACCTGGTATAATTTTCTGGATACCTCTCATAACCAACATCATGCCAGGTGATAACATTTCTTTTAGCACCAACTAAGGGAAAAGTATGAGAAGGAATAAATAAAACATCTGGTCTGCTAAATATCATTTCCCAACTCATCCGTCCTAATGTCCAAAATCTCTTTAAAGGCCAGTTTAAAATTTTCTCTTTAAAATTAGAAGAAGGCGGCTGTAAATCTTTATTTAATTTATCAGGGGTATATAAAATATATTCATTTAGATGATCTAATTTATAAAACTCTCTAATCAAATAATAAGCATACCACTCTACACCACCTCTAGGAAAATGATTAGCCCGCGAAGTATCAATACCGATAACCATATGATTGATAAATTAAAATATAATTAAAATCCTCCTTTTATTTAGCCCGCCGAATTGGCGGGCAGGGATTTATTTAGTGGAAAGAATACTTCTTTTATATGATTCAAGATTATCTAAAGCAACTCCTGTTCCTTTAGCCACACATAAAAGGGGTTCATCAGCAACATATGACGGTACCCCGGTTACCTGAAAAAAAAGATCAGCAATATTACGTAATAAAGATGTACCGCCTGATAAAACCATACCCTTATCCATCACATCAGCAGAAAGCTCTGGAGGGGTTTTAAACAAAACTGATTTTACTGCGGCAATTATGCCCTGTAATTCGTTCTGTAAAGCTTCGGTAACATCATCAGAATTCACTTCAATGGTACGAGGCAAACCGGAAATCATATCTCGGCCCCTGATATTCATTCTTAATCTTTCCTCTTCATCCAAATACATGGCTGAACCGATTTTTATTTTAATTTCTTCGGCAGTCCTTTCTCCAACAGCTAAACCATATTTCTTACGAATAAATTCGGCAATAGCTAAATCAAATTTATTGCCACCAATGCGAATTGAGGTATTGGTTACAATACCTCCCAAGGAAATAATAGCAATTTCTGAAGTTCCGCCGCCCATATCCACTATCATATGACCAGAAGCAGAACCAATGGGAATATCAGCGCCAATCGCTGCGGCAATCGGTTCTTTAATAATATAAGCAGCTTTAGCGCCAGCCGCCATAGTAGCATCAATTACCGCCCGACGTTCAGTAGAAGTAATGCCAGCAGGAACAGCGATCATTACTTCAGGACGAAACAACTTAACTCCGCCTAAAGCTTTATTAATAAAATATCTTAACATCGCTTCTGTTATTTTATAATCAGCAATTACTCCATCTCTTAATGGTCTTTGAGCAATAATAGTATCCGGCGTTCTGCCTATCATTTCTTTAGCTTCTTCTCCTACTGCCAAGACTTTCTTATCCATTGTGGAAATAGCTACCACCGAAGGTTCATTAATAATAATCCCCCGTTTAGGCAGATGCACTAAAGTATAAGTTGTTCCCAGATCAATACCGATCTTTTTAGAAAACATAAAATATTTAAAATTGTTAAATTATCCTAACATAAAATTAAAAACTTGCCAACTCTAGAATTCATTCCTTACTTTACTTCTTTATTTTACTTCTTTAATCTGGTAAACAACCTCGCCTTTAGGGGTTTCTACTTCCACTTTATCACCAATAAAGTGTCCTAAAAAAGCTTGACCCAAAGGTGAATCACAAGAAATTAATCCTTGTTCGGGATTTGTTTCATGAGAACCAACAATGTTGTATTGCACTGTCTGACCTTCAACTTCCACTACAACCTTTGAACCTATCCTAATACCGTTTCTGTCTGACTGCGGCGCTGTAACAGCACTTTTTAAAACATTTTCAATTTCCAAAATCCTGCCTTCAATAAAAGCTTGCTCTTCGCGAGCATCCTGATAATCAGCGTTCTCGCTTAAATCTCCATGGTCTTTAGCCAGTTCAATTCTTTTTTTGATTTCTTTACGTTTTACTTCTTTAAGTTTTTTTAACTCGTCTTCTAATTTCTTTCTACCTTCTTCGGTTAAAACTGGATAATCTGCCATATAATTTTTTCCTTAATTAATTATTAAATATATAAAATCTATTTTTTAACTTTCACTCTTAACCCTGTTATCAGCATACCATTGCCAAACTTGCCGAGCAATAGAAACAGCCACTTCTGATCCTTCTCCACCGTTCTCTACAATAATAGTTAAGACTAAATCAGGATTATCATAAGGAGCAAAACTAGTAAACCAAGCATGGGGCTTTTTATTACCACCTACTTGGGCGGTACCGGTTTTACCTGCAATAGCTAAGTTATGATTAGCTAAACTTTTGGCACTGCCTCCTAAAACAGCGGCTCGCATACCTTCGGCTATAATTTTAAGATTGCTTTTACTAACCATTCCATAATTAATAATTTCAGATTTAATATTTTGTTTTTGATTATTCAGGGGATCTTCTATTTGTTCAACTATTTGGGGACGATATAAAACTCCGCCATTGGCAATAACTGCAGTAATGTTGGCCATTTGTAAAGGAGTAACTAATAAATCTCCCTGCCCAATAGCTAAATGTAAAGTATCACCCGGGTACCATATTTCTTCTTTGACCTCCTTTTTCCAGGCAGGTGTGGGTATTAGACCTGTTTTCTCTCCATGAATATCCAAACCCAATACTTGACCTAAACCAAATTCTTCAAAATAATGCGTCATCTTATCAATGCCTAAACCTTGATGATTATCAAAATCTTCTAAAGCCAAATAATAAAAATAAGTGTTAACTGATTCAGCTAGAGCTTTGATAATATTAGTTACGCCATGACCGCCTTCTTTCCAATCAGGGAAAAACCATTTATCATACCAAACTCCTCCTGAACTTAAAATTTGAGTGGATCTGGTAACTAAATCTTCCTCCAATGCCACGCCACCTACCACCATTTTAATAATAGAACCAGAAGGATATTCACCGGCGATAGCCCGATTAATCAAAGGTTTTAAAGGATCGCTGATTATTTTATTATATTCTTCGGTAATCAAACTCTGACTAAAAATATTGTTATCAAATGTCGGCCAATTAACTAACGCCCGTACCTTGCCTGACCGAGGATCAAGAGCTACAGCCGCTGCCGCTTGATGACTTAAATTTTTCTTGAAAGTTTCGGCAATAATCTCCTGCAAATCTTTATCTATAGCCAAAATTAAGTTTTTCCCGGATACAGATTTTTCTTCAGCAATAATTTTCTTTTCATGACCCAAAGAATCTACCTCAACTCTTTTTTCTCCTAACTTTCCTCTTAACTGATCTTGATAAAATTCTTCAATACCAGTTGTACCCACCCGTTCAATCAGCTGGTATCCTTTATCTAAATAAAAATCTTTTTTTTCGCTGGTTATTCTGGTAGTATAACCTAATAAATGTGCAGTGGCCTGGTTCAAGGAAAGATAATGACGTCTGGGATCAGTTACCACCCGCAAACTAGGATAAGCAGAAGTTTCAATCATTAAACGTACTGCTTCCTCATAATCCAAATTCTCTTTTACTAACAAAGGTACCTGACTTTTACTATCAATTAACTGATCAACTGTAGCGCTGGACAATTTTTCTCCCTCAATTTCTAACCCTTTTAGAAGATTACGGATTTTTTCATTTTCCATAGCGGAACTTGGTAAATCACTGGGGGTCAAATATAAAGAAAAAGCAGAAACATTTTCCACTAATGGCTGGTGCCAACGATCAAAAATTATTCCTCGCTGTGGTAGTAAATATTCCAAACGGATACGATTGCCTTCAGCCAGCTGGCGGTATTCTTCTCCCTTGATAAGCTGTAAAAATCCTAAACGAAAAAATAAAATAACAAACAACAGCACAATGAACAAAAAAGAAATATTAAATTTTACCAAAGAGATAATATTTCCCAACCATAAAGAAGCAGGTTTTTCAGTCATAAAAAAACTACCCAGCTCTTGGGTATGACTAAAACGGGGCAAGAGATTATTTTTCATCCCTTTGGCCTGTTGAGGGATAACAAAAGGATCTTTATTTCTCTTCTTCATTTTAAATAAGCTGTTTAATTCTTCTTAAATAAAACACATGAATCAACAATAAAAGGACAAAATTAACCATGATATATTGCAAAAGTTTATACCAAACAAAAGGAGATCCATAATTTAACCAGTTAAATAGTGCCTGGCTATTTATTAAAATTTTTAACAACAAATTAAGAAAATAAGGTAAAAAAATACCAATAATCAAACAGGTTATAGAAATAACCATAAACTGGCCTGATCTACCAGTAGTAGTAGCAATGTACTTCCTTAAAACAATTACTAAGCCGGATAGACAAACCAAAGTAATTAAATTAACCCCAAAAGTGCCTTGCTGCAGATCCAGCAACCAACCGCCAAAAATAGCAAACAACCAGCGCCAGGGTGAATTAACAAAACTCAACCAAATAACTATAATCATTATCAAGTTAAGATTAACTAAAAAGGTATTGCTACCAGAAAAAAAACTACTCTGAAAGATATAAATAACAGCGATAATGAGAATGATCACTAGACTCTTAAGTCTTGCCATAATTTAATTTTCTACAATAATCGTTAAACTTTGTAAATTTTGATAAGAAAAAAAAGGAGTAATTTTTGCCTGTTTAAATATCTCACCTAAAGTACTGTCTATTTGACTGACCTCACCAACAACCAAACCTGTGGGTATTGACTCTTCTAAATTAGAAGTAACAACTATATCTCCAATTTTTATTTCTTGATTATAAGGTATTAAATCCATCAGCAAACTACTGCCTGTTTGTCCAACTAATAACCCTGAAGTGTCGGAAAAATCAGCTAAACTGACCGCTAGTTTACTTTTAATATCAGTTAACAACATCGCATAGGCGATATCTTCTTCTGCCTTTAAAATCTTACCCACAATAACACCTTGCGCCGCTGTCACTGCTTGCCCCTCCTTTAATCCGGAAGATGCTCCTTTATCAAGAATTAATATTTGATTATCTGTAGGTAACCTGCCAAGGATATTTACTGATTGATATTGATATTTTTCTTTCTTTAAAAAATCCAGTTCTGCCCGCAAATATTCATTTTCCGTTTCTAAAGACGAGAGTTTTAAATAATCAATACTTAGACGTCCTATCCGTTCTTTTAATCTTTGATTTTCTTCGTTGATACTATTTAGATGCGTTAACTGATTTAATTTATTGCCCCAGCTATAAAAAACGGTCTGGACAGGCATAAATAGTTTAACAGCTGTTTGCTCTATAAAATGAAATAAGCCAGTGTAATGAAAGAAGATTAATAAAATTACGATAATTATTATTGTTGCCAAAGTTCTTTTTCTTGCTTTTTCCATTTGAAAATCCTGGCTTTAGTTAACTGCTACGGTTTATGAATTCCTTAGTATAAACCGTTAATTAAATTCTAATAATATTAAATTGTCTTTAAAAAAATCTTGTTGATTTATTTTAACCCTCAACAGTTGGAGGAATGAGAAGTTCTTTTAGATTATTTAAATCTTCTAAGATTATACCTGTACCCCGAACAACCGAAGTCAGAGGATCATTGATTACATGAACCGGAATTTTTATTTCCTGGGCAATAACTTTATCTAAACCCTTGAGCATGGCAGTGCCTCCGGAAAGTAAAATGCCCCGTTCATAAATATCCACCACTAATTCAGGAGGGGTTTTTTCTATAGTATCGCGTATGGCTTCAACAATCTGCCTGACTGATCTACTAATAGCTTCTTTAATATGTTGATTAGTAACGGTTACCTCTTTAGGTAAGCCGCTCATTAAATCACGGCCTCTTATAGTTGCTTCCACTTTTTCGGAATCAGAAGAAACTGTAGCGATTTTAATCTTTATTTCTTCAGCTGATTTTTCGCCCAAGAGTAAATTAAAATTTTCCCTAGCATACTGGATAATATTTTCATCTAATTCATTGCCGGCAATCGGTAAAGTAGAAAAAGTCACTATACCGCCCAGGGAAATAACAGCAATCTCTGTCAGACCAGCACCAGATTCAACAATCATCATGCCGCTAGCTTCTTGGACTGGCAAACGAGCGCCAATAGCTGCTGCTAAGGATTGTTCTATTAAATGTACTTCTCTGGCGCCAGCAGACTTACAAGCATCTTCCACCGCTTTACGCTCTACTTCGGTAACGTCCAAAGGAATACCAATAACTACAATGGGGCGGGCAATAAAACCAAAACTTTCTTGATGTACTTTATTAATAAAATGCTTAATCATTTTTTCTGTGACTTCAAAATCAGAAATAATTCCCCTTATTAAGGGTTTGGAAATGGTTATATACCCAGGTGTTTTGCCTAACATTTTTTTAGCGTCTTCACCAATGGTCATAATCTGGTCACTGCGATTATTAATCGCCACAATTGACGGTTCATTAATAATAATACCCTGGTCTTTAACGTAAACCAGTGTATTAGCCGTGCCTAAATCAATTCCCATGTCTCTTGATAATTTTCCCCAAAGTTTGTTAAACATATTTTTTAATGTCTAAACTGTTTCTTCCTAATTAACTTTTTTACTAGAATAGATCTTTTCTAATAAATTAGTTATTTCGCTTTCTTTAACAGTTCCTTCTTGACTGCCATCTCTTAACTTATATTCCAAGCGGTCTTTTGTTTTTTCTCCAATGATTAATTGTAAAGTTATACCAATCAAATCAGCATCATTTAACTTTACCCCTGGTGAAAGCTTTCGTTCATCAAATAAAATCTGCCAACCTTGGTCAGTAAGGTCTTGGTATAACTTCTTGGCTCTATTACTTTTAACATTATTATCGCTCAAAAGTAATAAATGAACGTCAAAAGGGCTAAGATTGGCTGGCCAAATAATCCCTTTATCATCATGGAAAACTTCTACCACTGCCCCCATTAAGCGGGAAGGACCAATGCCATAGCAACCCATCACCACCTCTTTTCTACTATCATTTTCATCTACATACACTAACTTCATATCCTGGGAATATTTAGAGCCCAATTTAAAAATATTCCCAACTTCTATGGCTTTAGTTTTAACGAGTTTCTGCCCACATTTAGGACATTTGTTATCTTCCTTTAATTTGCAGATATCGGTATTTTGGGCAAAATTACAGCTTTTACAAAAGATTATTTCATCTTCGCCAAAAGGCGTAGGAACCTGAAATTCATGCGAATATTCTTTAGTAAAAACACCGCCAGAAGCTTCTACCACCATAGAATCCAAACTACAATTATTAAAAATATTCTGATAAGCAGTAATGGCTTTTTGATAAAATTCATCTAGATCTTCTTTATCTGTATGAAAACTGTAAAGATCTTTCATATTAAATTCCCGGCCACGCAATAATCCTGACTTAGCCCTTGGCTCATTGCGGAACTTATCCTGAATCTGATAAAGCAACAAAGGCAAATCACGGTAAGAATTAAGACGTTTTCTTACAATGTCCACTACATTTTCTTCATGCGTGGGTGCTAAACCCACTTCTTTATCACCTCTGCCTGCAAACTGAAACATAATCTTTTTCAAAGAATCCCATCGTCCTGTTTCCTGCCATAATTCTTGAGGTTGCAAAGCAGGCATATAAATTTCCTGACCACCCAAATCATTCATTTCTTTACGGACAATATCCTGAATCTTAATCAAAACCCTTAATCCTAAAGGTAAATAACTATAAACCCCGGCCGTTAATTTATCAATAAAACCTGCTTGGCTAAGCAGTTTGGCATTAAAGCTGGTTTCATCCTTTGGTGGCTCTCTTAAAGTTTTTCCAAAAAATTTTGATTGCAGCATATTTTTTTTAAATTTTTATTTAATATTAATCAAAGTATTTATTATTCTTTCTTTCTCTTCTAAAACTTTTGGTTCATCATATTCTGCACTGTGTGCTACTGCTCCTTTATAACTGGGTTTTTTCTGATCAAGGTGAAGATTAAACTGATAAGTATCACTCTTTTCGTGAACATATAAATGAAATCTGGGATAATGCTGAAGACGGGATAAGCGCTTAACATAACTGGTTTCGCCGGAATGATAACTGGTAATCATAAAATAACCGCATTTTCTTAAAACTTCAGGTAAACTTTTACTTAACTCACTTTTAGAAATCTGAAAAAGCATACTTTTAACTGAAAAAGTATTTTAGCTTATCAATTAACCCACTGCCGTACCTAAGTAAATCTCTATAAGTGATAAAGAGGACAAAAATCATCAATAAACTAAAACCGAGGTTATGGATTAAGTTTTCAATCATTTGATTATTGGGTTTACGGCGAATTTTTTCAATCAAGAGGAAAATAAAACGTCCACCATCTAAAGCAGGGAAAGGTAAAAAATTCAAAACCGCTAAATTCAAAGAAAGTAAAGCCACAAACTGAATAATATAACTCCAACCCATATCTACTATTCTGCCGGTTATTACTGCTACTCCTACCGGGCCTGCCAAATCAGGCGACAATCCTAAACCAAGAATGAGATTTTTAAAAAGTCCGTAAAACGCTATAACAATCTGAATTAACAAATTAACTGTAATTAAAGCTCCTCTGTACCAGCTTTCAAAAAAATTATAACTGACAATTCCTGTCTGTACTAAAGAAACTCCCAACACCTTATTTTCGCCAAAACCTTCAATTGTTTCGGGTTTAACAGTAATCTCTTTAATATCAGCACCGCTTTTGACAGCCAGGGTAAGCGGTTCTTCCTGATTTTCTTTAATATAATTTTGAACTTCACTGACAGTAGTAATTTTATTACCATCTATTTCCAAAATCTGATCAGCTAATAAAAGACCGCTTTCATCAGCGGGTGAATCTTTGGCAACAGAAGCAATCTGCACTTTAACATTCCTCACATTACTATCATTAATCTGTTGTTCATCAATAGCTGCCGGCAGCCCCATCATAAAACCAATAGCAAATAAAACTACGGCTAAAATCACATTCATCAAAACTCCAGAGCTTAAAATTAAACCTCTTACCGCAAATGATTTATGACTAAAACTGTTTTTATCCTCACGTTGTTCTCCGCCTTCTCCTTTGATCTTAACAAAACCACCTATTGGTATCCAATTAACAGAGTAAATGGTATTTTGTTCTGATTCACCTTCTTGATCCGCTGATTCAGTTGTTGATTGAGGGTATTTCCCCCAAAAAAACCGCCATTTTTTTGTAGGACTTGCAAGCTGATTAGCTTTTATTTTTTGAATACCAAAAAGACGGGGCGGATAACCAAAGCCAAATTCTTCAACCTTTACACCAGAACGTTTAGCAGTAATAAAATGTCCTAATTCATGGACAAAAATCAAAAAACCTAAGATGACAATGATAGAAATTATAGTTATTAACATGAAATTATATTTTTAGATGAAGCTCCACGAGCTTACCTGCCTGCCAGCGGAGGTGGATAAAAAAAGCGCCCAGGCAATTATCTTTATTGATTACTTTCTTTAGATTAATTTTAATTAAATTATGACTCATGAGCTACAAACTCATAATTTCTGTTTCTTTTTTATCAGCCAGCTCTTTGAGAATAGTATTATTCTCTTTTACCAGTTGATCAAGTTCTTCAATTCTTTTGTATTTATCATCTTCTGAAATTTCTTTATCTCTTTCTAACCTAACTATTCCTTCTTTGATTTTTTCACGGTGGTTTCTAAGACTTACCTTTGCTTCTTCCAGTTTTTGATGCAGCTTCTTCACCACTTCTTTACGGGTTTCTTCGGTTAAAGGCGGAAAATTAATTCTGATAATTTCTCCTTCTAAAACAGGACTCACGCCTAAATCAGAAGCGCTGATTGCTTTGGTAATTTCTTTGGCTAAATTCTTGTCCCAAGGCTGAATTACCAAAGATCGCGGCTCTGGTATCTGAATACTGGCCAGTTGAATTAAAGGAGTGGCTGTGCCATAAGCGTCTACCTTAATATTTTCCACCAAAACAGGACTAGCACGTCCGACCCTTAAAGAGCTTATTTCTTTCTTAAAAAACTCAATCACTTTGGTAAATTCTGTTTTTTGTTCATCAATATATTCACTCATATAAATTGATTTATTTAAAAATTATTTTACTTTTTTAGCTCCTATATACACTATATTAGGATTAACTGAATCAACAAAAAGAAAAATAGGCGCGCGACTGGTAGGCAAATTTTTGGTAATCCAGTTCTCTCCCCCGTCTTGGGAACGATATAAAGTTGATGAGACACCGTAATATATTTCCTTTTCGTCAAAAGGATTAACAGCCAAAGAATAAATAGTTGCCGTATTCGGCGGAGTTAATAATTTTAATTCCTGCCAATTATTGCCACCGTCAACTGATCTGAAAATTCCGTATGACGAAGCATAAATTATGCCATCTTCCTGGGTGGGATCAATAATTAAATCACGGTAAGTCAGAATGTTCTTAAACGACTCTTCTAATTCACTGGTTATAAGCTGACGCCAGTCAATTCCTTCATTTTCAGTTTTATAAATACCGTCATTATCAGTCGCCACATAAATAACGCCTGGCTTCTTGGAATTAACCAATATCTTTATTACTTTATTATTAAAAAATTTAATAGCTCTCCAGGAATTCCCAGCGTCATCGCTTCGGTATAATGCTTCACCAGAAGTACCGGCATAAATTATGGAAGTGTTAAAAGGATCAACTGCCAAGGTATTAATAATATTATTGGGATCAACTCTGGTATCTATCAACTTATAATCCCAATGCCTGTTACAATCACTGCTTTTATAAACACGATTGCCAATGGCAGCATAAATAGTACAAGTTTCTTGAGAACTGACAGCGATATCATTAATCTTGCCATTACCTAATAAAGTTTGATGCCAACCTTCGCTACCATTATAAGTATAATAAATACCTTTACTGACTGTACCGACATAAATAGCTTTATTGTCCCCGGGATCAACTGCCATGCTGACTACATCCACTGTATTGAAATTTTCCGCTGCCTGACCTAATTGATAAATTATGGTTCTTTGCTCCCAGTTTTCTCCCTTATCAAAGGAAATAAAAAGACCGCCGTCAGTCTGATGAGGAGTAGTTTTAACCGAGACAACACAACCGCCTAAAAAAATAACCGAAGTTAGCAAAGTGTAAATAATAATCTTTTTCATAAATTTATTAATAAATTTTCCAAAAGTAATTTTGGCTGAATATTAAATTTTAAAAGTGATTTAATGTCTGAAACTATTTTCAACTGTTTAATTAAAGCAGAAGATTTAATGGTCTGACTATCACCCAGTTGGTATAAAGATAAAAGTTTTTCCCTTAAAATAAACTGAAAATGGTGCAATAAATCATCAATTAAATTAAAATTTTCTTTTAGCTCCTTATTGCCCAAATAATCATTAAGAAAATTAAAACGTTGAGCAATTGGTACTGACCAAAGTTTTACCACTTGCTGATGTAACTTTAAATAATCTTCTTTGAATTCTTGATCCTGGCAGAATTTCAGCGCTAAACCGGGCCTGCCTAAAGCATAACTTACCATTTCCTTAATTTCTTTTTGATCGCTGACCTTTCCTTTGATTGTTTCCTGTATGATTTTAGAAGCTACCGGCAAAAAATGTATTTTCTGACTTCTGGAAATTATAGTAGGCAAAAGTCGCTGCCAGGACGAAGTCACTAAAATGATAACAGTTTTTGGCGGGGGTTCTTCAATAGTCTTTAAAAGAGCATTAGCTGATTCAATATTTAGATGTTCGGATTGATGAATAATGCCGACTTTAAACCCTTTGCCAAACGGTTTTAAAGATAAAAAATGCCGCCAATCTCGCACCTGATCAATTTTAATTTCTTTATGATGATTCTCAAGGTTCAGCTCAAATAAATCTAGATTTGAGCTACCAGTACTTTGGCCTAATAATTCTTCGGCAAACTTTTTAGCAACAGTTGTTTTGCCTAAATGCTTGACTCCGTAAAAAAGATAGGTGTGAACCACCTTTTCTTTCTTTAAACTGTTATCCAAATAATTAACAATATTTTGGTGCCCAATAATACCCCAATTTTCTTTCATAGATAAACAAATTATAATAAATTTACCGCTTTATTGTCAAGGAAAAATATATAACCACAATGCCAAATATTAAGCTTATTCATTTCATCTGTTCATGATAATTACCCGTTTCGCCCCGCGAAGTCCTGAATGCAAATGAAGGACGAAGCGGGGTCAACCCATCTTATCCTTCACTAGAGCTTGGTTTAATCTTTAAAACTTCGTCTAATTTTAAATTTGCTAATTTATCAGCTTCCCTGTTTTCTTCACGAGGAACATGATGATAAGTAATTTTTTTAAAAGAATTACTTAAATTCCAAATTTTAACAAAAAAACTTTGCAATGACAGATCTTTTACTTTATATTCCCGATTTAATTGACTAACTACCAGTTCACTATCAAGATAAAAATCAACTTCTTCTGCCCCAAGTTCTTTGGCTTTTTCCAAACCTAAAAGTACGGCCTGGTACTCTGCTTGATTATTGGTAGCTATCTGTAAATATTTTGCAACTTTTGCGACTAATGTTCCTTGGTCATTTTTGATAACTGCGGCTGCGGCTGCCGGACCAGGATTGCCTCGCGCCGCACCATCTGTAAATATAATTAATTTTTGGACATTAAATTTTTTCATACTGACTCTTTCCAATCCATTAAGGAAAGTTGGATTTCCTGATTGCCATTCCATTCATTAACCCCGATTTCTACTACCATGTCAATTCTGCCATTGACTTTAAGCTTACTAATATCTCCACCAAAACCAAAACAAATAACCTTGCGCTCTAGATCATTATCTTTAACCATCATTCTAATATGTTTTTCATCCAACCCAACTTTTTCTACTCTGGTAATCTGTAAATTTTTAATTAAAAAATGCGGACGAAAATTATCTTCGCCAAAAGGTTCAAACTGATTCAACGCTTTTATCAATTCCCAATTAATCTCCTTAAGAAATAATTCTAAATCAATAAAAATCTTAGGCAAAAATTTTATGCCTGCCAATTTTTCTCTGGCATAATCTGTTATTTTCCTTTTAAATTCCTCTAAATTTTCTTTAGCGATGACAAAGCCGGCTGCTCCTGGATGCCCGCCAAAACGAATTAACAGTTCTTCAAAGTTGGTAATAGCTTCTATTAAATCAAATTCTTCAATACTCCTGCCAGAAGCAGTGTATTTTTCTCCGTCAAAACTTAAAACAATGGAAGGACGGGCATATTCATTAGTTAATTTTGAGGAAACCAAACCGATAACGCCAACTGACCAGCCAGTACCTTCAGCAAATAAAAGAGGAATGTCATCCTTAACTTCGCCCAGTTGATTTCTGGCTTCTTCAATCAATTTATCGGTTAACTGCTGACGTTCGCTGTTTCTTTTATTAAGCTGATGAGAAATAGTAATGGCCTCTTCAATATTTTCGGTGGTTAAAAGCTGATAAGCATTATTAGCGTGTGCCATTCTGCCGGCAGCATTAATTCTGGGTGCTAATTGAAAGCCAATAGTATAAGTGTCTATTTTTTTATGACTGATTCCTGTCACTTCAATTAACTTTTGCAAACCCAAATTTTTGGTTCTTGCTAAAACAATAAGACCGTGCCTGACCAATGTTCTATTTTCGCCAAGTAAAGGCACCATATCTGCTATGGTACTAATGGCTACTAAATCCAACAACCATTTTTCCATAGCTTCTTTAGAGGTTTGAGAAATTTTTGAGCGAGGATCATGAATAATTGCTTGCGCTAGTTTAAAAGCCACGCCGCCGCCGGCTAAATATTTAAAAGGATATTTTTCATCAACTTGCGGATGAATAATAGCTAAAGCCGCTGGCAGTTTAGCCGGCACATGATGATGGTCAGTAATAATCACTTCTATACCCAATTCTTTTGCCAAATTGATTTCCGAAACATTGCTTACCCCGCAATCAACAGTGATAATCAAATTAACCAACTGGTCTTTTAATAAATTTATGGCTTTTTCATTTAAACCATAACCTTCTGTATCCCGGTGAGGAATGTACACCTCAAAATTTAAACCAAGTTTTTTAAGTACTCTGGCTAGGATGGCAGAACCGCAAACACCGTCAGCATCGTAATCGCCGTAAATAACCACTTTTTCCTTTTTATCTCTGGCTGTATAAACCCTGTCCACTGCTTTTTTCATCTGACTAAAGTGGTAAGGATCATGAACATCCTGCGAATAATCAGGATACAAAAATTCATCAATTTTTTTCTGCTCCTTAAGTCCCCTATCACTTAATAATTGTAAAATAACCGGATTTATTTCCGGAAATTTGCTAATTAAATCTTGGCTGATTTTTGGCTTAATAATCCATTGCTTCATAAAACAATGATAACTGATTTTTAATATCTAGACAAATCAATAAATCCAGCCCTGCCTTTAGTTTACCGAAGGGCGGGGCTGTATAAATCACCAAAATTTATCCTTGACAAAACATCAAAATTTATAATATAATCGGATATTGTTCTTACCAATCATTTAATCTCAAAATAAGAGAAGTACGATCATGCCACGAATCAGACAACTTACCAAAGAGCTTATGCCACCCGAAGGAGATGCAGGAGATCTAGCAACCCTTCAACAAACTTTCAGAACATCACCAAACAGCTATTTTGTTACAAACCACGATGGCGAAAAAATCCGGGAAGCACGAGATGCCCTGAAGCTATCGCAAGAAAAGTTTGCTAAAAAGGCGCAAATTGCCCGATCCACCCTTGCACGAGCTGAAGCAGGTGAAACTATAACATATGATACTTTCAAAAAAATCGCCGATGCCCTCGACATGGATACACATGATTTACTGAAATAACAACCCAACCTGTGTCTCTCCGCAGGAACCTGGCAGCGCCATAAGGTAATACCTTTGGCAATGCCGAGTTTTTTATTCTCCTTCGCCAAATACCCTCCGCTATTAGCGGAGTTATGTCTAGCCTTCACAGCTAGAGAGGCTGCTTCAGCAAAATAAGCAAGGTGAAGAGAACCCTCCGAAGCTCTTAAGAGCGAAGGAGGGTTTATAGCTTTGGAAAATTCCGCTAATACTTCAAAGTAAAGCTATGAGGAATTTTATTTACTTCTCTTGTAAATCTTAAAGTTTGAGTTAATTAACCAAATTCCCAAAGCATAAGTTAAAACTGTTAAGGCATTCATCAATAAAGTGTAATTAAAAGATTTTCCGCCGTCAAAAGGAATAAACCCGAAATTGCTTCGCGTCACATTATTAAAAATCAAGACAGCGCCAATAATAATTTTTAAACTATCTTTAGCTCTCTTTTTTTTAACCGGTTGATCTGATAATGATTTCTTGACAGTCATTAGTAAACTTTAACTCACAAATTTCTTGATCTTTTTAGCGATGATTGCCTCTTCATTGGCTTTAACCAGATACACTTTGGGTTTATGAAGAAAATTTACGCCTTGTAAAATTTGCTTACGAATAAATTCGCTTCTTTCGCCAATGCCGCCGCTAAAAACTACTGCTTCCACCTTGCCTAAAAGTCCGGCATAACTTGCCACGTATTTTTGCACACTGTAAATAAAAATATCCAAAGTTAACTTTGCCATTCTTTTTTTGACTTTGGAATATTTCTTTTCCAAACGATAGCCTGTTACTTTAACACCGCTGGCTGCTAATATCTCCCGTAAATCTTGAGTGCCGAATAATCCTACAAAGCCAGAATTAAAATTTAACTCCTGATTTATTTGTTCAGCAGTCATTTTTAAATTTTTAGCCAGATACAAAGGAATATAAGGATCAATGTCGCCGCAACGGCTACCCATGACTACGCCTGCCAAAGGAGAAAATCCCATGGAAGTATCTAAAACCTTCCCTGCTTTTATGGCAGTAATACTAGAGCCACTGCCTAAATGGCAGGTAATTAAATTAAGTTTTGCTTTGCCTGTTTTTTTAACTGCCTGCTCATACATATTCTCATGAGAAAGTCCATGAAAACCGTACTTTCTGATATTATCAGCACGGTAATATTTAATCGGCAAAGCATAAAGAAAGACGTGCGGCGCTAAATCTTTGAAAAAACCAGTGTCAAAAACCGCTACTTGCCTAACTTGAGGAAATTCTTTAAAAGCCGCTTCTATGCATCTAAAATTAATGGGATTATGCAGAGACGCAAACTCATGGTACTGGCGCAGTTTTTTGATAACTGAATTATTCAAAATGGTTGGTTGAATAAATTCTTTTCCTCCGTGAACTACCCTGTGACCAATGAGTCTGATATTTTTATAAATTTTATAAGGTAAAATCTTAATAACTTCTTTTAAAACCCGTCGATGATCTTTAAGGCCAGCGGTAAAATTTATTTTGAATTCTTTACGATTATAACTGTAAACTAAAAAGGAGCGGTTAAGCCCGACTCTTTCTACGATAACTTTAAATTTTTCTTGTAAGCTTTTTACCTCAAAGACTTTGCACTTTAAAGTAGCACTACCAGAATTAATAACTAAAATGTATTTCATTGTTAGTATCTTTTAATTATTTTTTGATAATTAACTGTCCTAAAGTGCACGTTTTTAATCCAGCGGCATTAGCTTCATCAGTATCAAGATGAACTGCCATTCTGTATTTATCGCCCACTCTCACTGTTATCTGATGAAAAGTTACCCGACGAATAGTTCCTACTGCGACAGAAACTTTATCACCTTCCTTTAATTTTAACTTAGTAGCTTCTTTGGTATTAAGATGCAGATGACGTAAAGGAATAATAACAGCGTTCTTTAACTTTATTTTACCTTTAGGACCGACTAAACTGGCAGACCCAGCTTTTTTCCAATGACTAGAAACACTGTATGGCGCCTTAATCCCTAAAATTCTTGCTTCGGTTGCAGTAATTTCTATTTGCGTTTTGCTTCTGGGAGGGCCAACCACTCTTACTTTATTTAAACTGGCACGCGGTCCTATCACTTTTAAAGTTTCTTTGCAGGCAAAATCACTGGGCTGGGAAATCTTCTTCAAAAATTTAAGATGGTAATCTGCCCCAAATAACTTTTTTATATCCTTAGTAGATAAATGGATGTGCCTGGCTGTTATTTCTACTGGAACTTTAGTCATATTTTATATTTTAACTTTTTAATTTCTGCTAAAGTCAAAAGGCCTTTTTGAGCACCAATTTTTCTCACTACATAACTGCTTCTAATAATAGCCAAATCCAAAGCTTTCTTTAGATCATTTTTATAAATCATTAAACCACCGACCAAACTTGAACCAAAAGCATCACCTGCCCCAGTAGTATTAATACCTCTAATTGGCAAAGATTTTCTAAAACAGGCAATTTCTTTTGAACAAACATAAGCTCCTTTTTCCCCTTGGGTTATAGCCACAATTTTACAGCCCCAGCCAAGGATTATTTTGAATAATTCATTAAAGCTTTTGGCCTTAATGCCGCTAGTTGCCACCAGCTGAATAGCTTCACTTTTATTTAATAATAAAACATCGCAGAGCGGAAAAAACTTTTTTAAATTTTTATAACCTGCTTCCAGTTGAATAGAACCGGGATTCCAGGCAATCTTTATTCCTTGGGTTTTAACTGCCGCAAAGATTATATTTAAATTTCCTTTCCATTTTTTCCCAGAAAGAGAAGAAAGATAATACCACTTGCTTTTAATATTTTTTAATTTATTCTGGGAAACCTCCAAAAGATCATTGGCCGAGCGATGAGAAAAAATCACATGTTCTTTTTTACTGCCGCCAGTCACAATAAAAGAAAGAGCTGTATAATTATCCACCTTTTGTTTTAGTGAGATGTCAACTTTATTCTCCTTTAACTTTTCTAAAATAATCTGCGCACTGTGATCATCTCCCATAGAAGACAACATAGCGGTTTTTAAACCAAGTTTAGCAAAACTGACTGCCGTATTAGCTGCTCCGCCGCCGCAAGTATAAACAACATCCTGGCTGACAATTTTACTTCCCCAAGGAAAAACCAACCAACGTTGCGAACTAAAACTATCCTTACTTTTAATAAGTTTTACTTTTTTTAAAGCAAACATAATATCCAAAGTAGCACCGCCAATAGTCACGATATCAAATTTTTTCTTCATAACTTAATTATACTAAAAAAGAGGTTTTAGGACTAGTAAAATTTACTAATGATACAGTTCTTCCTTTTTTTCCCTTAAAAAAGCAAACCAATCTTCTACCACTTCCAAAAAAATCTTAAAGGGAGCTTCTATAATAAAATCAAAAATAAAGACAAAAATATTTATCTTAGAAAACTTAACCGAAATCCAATGTCCCATTCTTAAAAAAGGCAAAGATAATAAATTTAACAAAAAACCAAAAAAATTTTCTTTTCTTTGCATAGTAACCAATTCTCTCACTCCCTGACGAATAGTAATGCCAAAAAAACTAACTACACTTAAAAACAATAAAAAGATAAAGACGCTAAAAACTGTAAAGGATAATTTAAGTAATATATAAATAATTAAACCAAAAGAAGCGGCAAAAAGAATAAAATATAATAAGCCAAAAACAAAAGATTTCAGCTGACTGCGCTTTAAGGGCGCACCAATACCGGTAAACTCTCCGGCTCTGCCCTGATAAACCAAAGTTTTAGCCACTTTAATAATGGTTTGAGTATTCTTCTTTGAAGGCACTCTAATAATCATACCGATTAAAAACATTAAAGCCGGCGGGAATAAAGCATTGATTATTAAAGGTAAATAAATTACGCTTTCGGCAATATATCGTTCATAAGGCAATTCCAAAAGTAAAATCAACAACATCTTGGTAATAAAAATATATAATGTGACTCTAAAAATCCCGCGGCGCAGTTTAGTTCTGGCTTTTTTATATAATTTTTCGCAGGTTTTTTTAATATGAGATTCTAATTCCTGCGGGTCGCTGAAGATTTTTTCTGCTTCTTCTGGATTTTCCAGAATAATCTCTCTTAACACCTGAAAGATAATAGCATATTTTTTAAAAAGACGAATTAACTTCTCGCTTAAATGATACTTTGCCTGCCGTTCAATGGCTAACTTTAAATTTTTAACTTTTTGGGCTATCTGCTGCAGTTGCATTTTATCAACTTGCCGCCATTTAGGATTGTAATATTTCCAAATTAAAAAATGCACCATGGCAGGATCTGACTTAATTAAAACTCTATTAATGGCAATAACAACCTGTAGTTTTTTTTCTTCAGCAGATAAAGCATTATCAACTAAATTTACTTCTCTGCCCATTACCTGATAAGCAAAATGAACTAAGGCAAAATGTTGAATCGGCGGAACTAAACTTTCTTCAATTTCGCAGGCAGCCAGTGATATTAGCCAGCGGAGTAATTTGTTGCCTTCGGAGTTAGTTTTTTTTGCTCCGCACATATTCATCAGTACCAGATATTTATTAATAATGGCGTTGACTTCCTCAACTTTAGCTGTAGGAATAAGATTATTTTCCAAATACCCTGCCCTGATTAATTCCTTAATCAAAGAAGTGGCAATATTTTCTTTGGAAATGCCAATATTAATCCTGCGCCAGACAATTCTTTCAATAGCACTTTTTCTTAACAAATGTTCTTCCTTATATTCAATAGTGTTTCTGACTTTTTCGTAAATAAAAGCAATTTTACTGATAAAAGCATCCACTTGAATACGGGAAAGATCATCACCTGCATAATAATCTTTAAGATTGGATTTTTTTAGCAGAGAAATAAACCTTTTTGTTGGTTCAATCATAAAAAAATAAAGGATAATCTAATGAAATACATTTGTCACCTCGTCCGCCCTGGGTGGACGAGATATTTAATTAATCTATTTCATTCCCCGAAGCCCTGAGCGTAGCGAAGGGCGAAGGGGAATAACTAACTTTGATTATATATTACAACAAATGAGTGACTTTTGGCAATTCTATTATAAGCTTGTTCTCTCCAAGTTTATCAAGACAATCGAAAAGCGGGGTCAACTCAACCCTGAGCTTGGACTTCGGCTGAACTCAGTCGAAGCCTCAAAGGGTTGACAAAAACAAATAAAGTGCTAAAATGATTTATTCTTTGTTCATCTAAAAATTTATCTAAAACCAGCTATAAGAGGTTAGCCATGAAAAAGTTGAAGCTCTGGCTTCTATACTTTCTTTTCTGGCCTGGCCTTAAAAAGCTGGGCAATGTCTCTAAGGCAGATGTGATTGCCATCCAAGCTTTTGGCAGAGGTGCTTTCCAAGATCGTGAATTAGCAGAGGAAGTAAGAAAGCTTTTTGAAGAATTACACCAAAAGGACTGGGCTACTATCCTTGAGTTAAGGCAACGAGGATTTGATCCTGGTGAACCAAACCGCCAGTTAGCTCGAATTTGCCAAAAACTTGTTGATAAACATCATCTCCCAGTGATTACCCAGTGGGAAGTAGCAGTTGCTCTTGATTATGAATGGTATGTACAATACAAGGAAAAAATCATCTGTCTTTGGCCGCCTGCTGATCCAGAAGAATATTTTGATACCTGGGCAGTTAAACAGCAGACAGTAAAGATCATGAGACAATATAACTGGCAAGTAGCAATTGAATTGGCTCACCAAAGAATGATCGTCAGAGCATGCCTGATACTTTACAAACTCGGAGTAACTCCTGTTGTCTGTAATCAAAAAGTCACTTGCTTTGACGCAAAATCTGTACAACCATGGACAACATCATGGTTTAGATGGATCAAGCGCGAGTTTCTTACACGTGGCCATCATATTTTATATCGGCGGGTATGGTAATTATTCTCCAAAATTGAATTGAGTCCCCTAAGTATCCTTGACTTATCCAGTCAGACTTAGCGGGACTTTTTTTATTATTATCACTCTAATTTTTATATTATCCTATTGAACTCAACCTTGAGCTTGGACTTCGGCTGAGCTCAGTCGAAGCCTCGAAAGGTTGACACTCTGAATTTACTTGTTTAATATTAATAATGTAAGGATTAAAACTAATTATTGACAGAAATCTTTTACTGGCATAAGCTCAACAGAGAAAATTTCGGATTTGACAAAATAAACTGTATTATCTATAATATTCTGTTAATTTAAATAGCTCGTTGACAATCTATAATCTACAATAAACAATCAAAAACTCGTAAATCACTGAAAAATCACCGAAAAACCGAAAAAACGCCAGGAAACTGGAGAAAGGGGGTAACCCCATGAAACGCCAGATGTTGTATTTTATCTGCTTATTAATGGTAGTGGTCGTTTGCCCCTACCAAGCGCAAGGTCAAATCTTTGACGATTTTGGACCACCAACTCCAATTCCAGTACCTTCAGATGTTATTTCCATGTCAGTAGAAAACATAATACCAGAAGAAAGACTGGATGAAGAAAATATACTGTGGTTACTAAGTAATTCAGGACATGTATCTTCATCGGATGGTCGTAGTAGCTTCCAGGTTTCTGCCGGAAGCAAAGCAATTGCTGTGAACAACCGACTCTTCGTAGTAGTGAACAAAATGGTTGACGACACTGTCAACACTTATTGGCTGGAGCAGTATGACAAAATCACCGGGGACTTACTGCAATCAAACAGAATATTTGGAAATGATCAATCGGGTTCTCCTATCAAGTGGGGTACCAATGGCGGTATCACTGCTCTCGCATTCCATAAAGATACTCTTTTCATCCACTTGAATGGAGGATTTTCAATGGAAGGGGGTGTTTATCGCTGTTCCTACTCTGATAGTACGTGGGCTGAATGGCTGTTCTGGCCTGCTTGTTATAGCGGGCTTCTGATCAGGCCCTTTGCCTTGTTGCGTGATTCTACTGGCTGGCTAGTGAGTGATACCAGCCGAACTAACCGTGGGATATTTATGTATCCAACTGACGCTCACGGTTTTACCTATTCAATAGGATCAGAAGATCCTATGATAGGTAGTATCCTTGCTATGTCAGGCAGCCTGCAAAATCTTTGGATCTTGGCCCGGGATAATAGCACGGTCACAGTGTACCATTATCAATCCCCTGTATCTGCAGATGAACGATGGCCACAAGAAAAGGTTCAAACAACTACTACCTTTGAGATGTTTCCCAATCCTACTAATGGGTGGGTTAGAATTTCAGGTCTGAACAATGGAGAACATCAAATTACCATCCATAACATTCTGGGACAGCAAGTTGCTGAATTCACCTTTTTGGGAACAGGAAGAAAAATTGAATTACCAAAATTTTTGGGTTCCGGATTCTTTCTCGTCAAGGTGGATGATTCAGTAAAAAGACTTCAATTAGTACGATAGGCCCGTTTCAACCGAATTTATTCGGTTTAACGCGTTAACTGCATCTCAACCAACGAAAGGAGGGGGGGTTGAGATGCAACTATTAGCACTAATCTGCCAATAGTTAATCATTCGTTGGAGAAAAAAGTAAACCTCATAACACTTTTTGGAGGAAAAACAAAATGCAGAGAAAATTTCTTGTACTCATGATAGTGGCAATGTCACTGTCACTGTTACTGTCTCCAACAGCCGGAGCTAACACCTTTATTTTCAACTTTGTCCCCGAAGAAGATCCCCAGGCCCCACTACTGACGACAGCTCCGGGAGATGTACTACGTCAACCGCCTGCTGGAAACCTTGATTTCCTGGTGTCGGACGTGAAAAACTCCACTACTGTTGCCGAAGTTCGAAAACTCCTGGGTCCAATGTTCCACCCCACACTTTCCATCCATTTTGCTGGGTGTGGTGGACGATATTGGTTTGAGGACGAATGGCTATGCCTCCCCTACAATGAGTTTGAACATTTTCCGCCGCGAAACATATACCTACCTGCTCACCACGATACCATCGATCAATGGATTGATTGGGTTGGTGAACATGGGTCTCTCTCTCAAGTCGACACCAGCGGAATTGTTATCTCCGAGGAAAAAGCGAGGCCAGATAATCCAGGGCCCCCCAGTAAATGGCGCGAAGAAGATGATCCACCACGATTTGACCCACGAGACATACCCAGACTTGACGAGCTGACTAACCAAGATACGCTTGTCATTGTCATCAGCGCACTCACAGGCGAGGATGCCAACGGATTGTACTTTGTCATCAATCCTTCTGATCCCGCAGAGTGCAATCAATTTGGAACCTGGAGCAAGTATTACCTGGATGATTTCATTGAGAATATCCAGGCCATTATAGGTGGTGCGGAATTAATGGTCATTCTGCAAACTTCCTGGAGCGAAGACTTTGCAGACGCTTTTAGAGCAGCATTCACCGAAAAGTTGGCTCTTTTCTGGTCTACAGCTAACGGCGAATACCTTATGCCATCGGATGGTCAGGATCGTGACGGAAACCCGGACCTGGAGTGGCGATGTGGTCTCGAGTTCAGCACATGGGACGTCATGATGCGCCATGTGATGAACGGAACTGGATGGAATCTCCTGCATGAATATATCGCCACTTTGGTTGACGGAGTACGCGGAACAAGGACAAGGGACTACAAAGTAACCCTTGAAGAAATGTTCGCTAACAGCGTATATTGGACTTCATCGCCGAACACTTCCGACTATTACTTCAGTCCGGAATCAGGCTTGCGCGATATGGTTCTCTATCCTGCTCATGCTCCGATGGAGCTGGTTGATGTCTGTTTTGGAGAAAATCCTGATCCCCAGCAATGTAGCTCTATCCCAGAAGGCTGTACCTGGTTCAGAACCAATATAATCGGCGCTCAAGGACCAATTGATGTCACTATCGTAACCACCGAGAATGGAGTCATTCCCACTCAAGAACCAGTAGATTCATGGTTCTATGAAGTACAGTATGACTCTGTCTTAACCGGCGAGCCTTGCTTAACAGGAAGGATAGATTACGACTTAGCGCCCATTAATCAACGGGTATATCTATCCGATGATAGCTGGACCGAGACTCAAACATTGCGACGTCTACCCGAAGGGACCACGGAGATAAACTGTATCGTACCCGTCGGAGCAAACACATATGTCCAAGTAAAAGACTCCAGACAATTTTCGCTCCCTGTCTCAGTGGATGTTCAGCCGATCTCACGTCCTCAGGATGATCCAGATTCGCCGACCATCACCTCGTCAGTAGAAGAAGAAGGGAATACTGATCTGCTACCAACATCGTGCTATTTGGAAAACTACCCTCAGCCCTTCAATCCGACGACGACCATTGAATTCGCTGTCACGGAACCAGGAAAAGTGTCGCTGCAGGTCTACAATATTGTGGGACAAAAAGTGGCTACCCTGGTCAACGAACACACCGAAGCTGGCATTCATCGCGTAACCTTTGACGGATCCGATTTACCAAGCGGCATTTATATCGCTCAGCTCATCGGCGTCAACGCGACATTTACGAGAAAACTTGTTCTGATGAAGTAACTCTCACCGGATAATGCTTCACAAACGAGTTGATGCCCCTCTCTGTTTTTACGGAGACGGGCATCTTTTTTTATCCAATCAAAATAAATTGAGTTTATCGAAAACCAAGGTGAGTTTATCGAATCTAGGTTGAGCCTGTCCCGAGCTTGTCGAGGGAACTTGACAAATTTTCTTATTATGCTAAAATAATATGTTTTAAACAAAGTAAGAGATTTAACTCATGAAAATAGCTTATCTTGGACAAAAAGGAATACCTGCTATAAGTGGCGGTATAGAAAGACATGTAGAAGAACTGGCAACCAGAATGGCTGAAAATGGTCATGAGATTTTTGTTTACACCAGATCCCATTACACCCCTACAAAACTAAAAACCTATAAAAATGTCAGTTTAATTAATCTGCCTTCAATTTTTACTAAACATTTGGATGCCATCACTCACACCCTTTTTGCCACCTTTCACAGTTTATTTAGTCATTATGACATCATTCATTATCACGGCGTAGGTCCGGCTTTACTTTCTTTTATCCCTAGAATTTTTAAACCTTCTGCCAAAGTTATAGTAACTTTTCATTGTCTTGACCGAAAACATGAAAAGTGGAACTGGCTAGCTAGAACAGCTTTAAAGCTAGGTGAATTGGCAGCTTGCTTTTTTCCTCATCAAACAATTGTTGTTTCTAAAAACTTGCAAGAATACTGTTTAAAAAATTATAAAAGAGAAACTGTTTATTTACCTAACGGTATTGAAGTTGGAGAAAAATTTTCTGGTTCTGATAAAATCAAGAAGCTTTTTAAGCTTGAACCAAAAAAATATTTTCTCATGGTCAGCCGGTTAATTCCCCATAAAAATTTAGAGGAAGCCATTAAAGTATTTAACCGTTTACCGAACCTTGATTATAAATTAGTCATTACCGGTGGCGGCTTTTTTACAGATGATTATGTTGAGTTTTTAAAAAAGTTAGCCAGCCCTAATAAAAATATTATTTTTACCGGTATTCAGCAGGGGGAAACATTAAAACAGCTTTATCAAAATGCCTTGGCTTTTATTTTACCTTCTAAAAATGAAGGGCTTTCCTTAAGCTTGTTAGAAGCTTTATCTTTTAAACTACCGACCATTGTCAGAAGTATTCCTGAAAACAGAGAATTTATCAAAAAGGACTTGGTATTAACTTTTACTAATTTGAAAAATTTAGAAGAAGAAATTTTGGCTATTATAAAAAAACCCGAAGTTTTTGCAAAAATCGGAATTAAAGCTTGTAAATTTGTAAAGGAATATTACTCTTGGTCTAAAATTATTCAGGCAACTGACCTATTATATTATAAAACAGTTTACGGCAATAACTATCTAGAATTTAAAAATAAAAGGACTTCTGAAGTCAACTAACGGTTTATACTATAATTTTTCTCCTCACTGAAGTTTTAACAAAGTAAACTAAATCATAATTACTCTAAAATAAAAGTTCTATAAACCGTTATCCCGACCCTGAGCGTAGCCGAAGGGGAGGGATCATCCCTTACCCTAAGGCGTAACATTAACTTTATATTTTAATAATTACTGAATGACAGTGCCTAAATCTTTGGCAAAATCATCATAAAGTAAGAAAGTAGTAATGTTGTTAGAGGAAAGCTCCAGTAATTGATTAGTGTATGAATCCTTGGCTTTAACCATTATCTCACGCATCAATAAAGGTGCTGTTTTAATTTGTGCTAGCGTAGGTATAATTTCTACTTCAAAACTTGCCTGTACAGTTTTTTGCTCTTTGGCTAATTTTCCCAGCTGCCAAATAATCTTTCTTTCATTAGCTTCATATTTAAGGCCTTCACCGCTGGTCACACTGGACTTTCCGCTGTAACTAACATTAGCCGGCAAAAAACCGCTTACTTGAACATCTGCTAAATCATTAAGACTGTTATCTAGCTGCCAAAAAAGCCAGTAACTGGTCTTTTTGTTTACCTCTGGCGGCAAAGGTCCAATTCCCAATTGATCCCCTTCTTTAGTAAAATAACGGGCGGAACTTATAAACTTTAAATCAGAATTAACTTTTAGATAAAAAACTTCTGAACTGATTTTTTTGCTTTTTCTGTTTGCTTCAAAAGTTAATTCACTTTGTATCTTAACTACATTCTCACTGCTACTGACAAATTTTAATTTTATCTCATTTTCCAGTTTTTTTCCGCTATTTAAATGAAGGTAATTCTTTTTTAAATTGCCAGAGAGTAACTGATATTGCAAATCCTGACTTTCTATATTGGTCATTAAATTCAAATTTTGCAAATCCTGACTGCCGCTGTTTTGATAAGTTATCTTTAAAATAAAATCCTGACCCTGACTAATAATAGCTTGGGGATTATTAATTAATTCCTGTTCTAAATTCAAATTTATCTTTGCCGACAAATCCTCTTTTTCAATATTAACCAGCTGGATATTGCCAACATCCACAGACAGACGACAACTATCTTTATTAAGGATAAAAAACAAATTAAAAATCAATAAAAAAAGGATGATTAAAATAAATAATACATCCAGCCAAACATGAACTTTATTTTTTTGATAAAATCTTTGGTATCTTGTTTTTAAAGGTTTTTGAAGTTTTGGCGGCAGCTGATTATAAATGTTAAGAGTGCCGACTTTGATAAAATTAACAATTCTGGGCTGTTTTTTAGCAACCTGCTCTATGGGTTTGGCTTGAATAACTTCTATTTCCTTCTCACTTTTATCTTGATTTTCTTCTTCAATCATAAATTTATATATTAGGTATCAGTAATCGGTAATCGGTAATTAGTAATCAGGGATTAATGACTGATCACTCCTTAGTTACCGATTACTGGTTACTAATTACCGATTACTAATAATAACCACCTAAAGCTATTATTTCATAAATACCATTTCCGTCAATATCACTTACTGTTACATCCACGCCTCTTGTTCCCTGGGAAAAGCTTAACCATTGATTTAATAATTCTCCGCTGGCCTTAAAAATTTTAATTTCACTATCACCTATCTTACGGCTAACAACAATTTCATCTTTACTGTCTCCGTCTACATCACCGGTGGCAATATTTAATCCGCCTCTGTAATTCTTTTCAAAAGTGAAAAAACCTGGCGTTAATAACTTGCCGTCTTTATTAAAAATCCTGACATGAGAACCGCCGCCTTTGCCTGCAACGGTTATTATTTCCTTGCGACCATCACCATTAATATCAGCCAAAGCAATATCAGCTCCTATCCGAAATCCTTTAGGATAAGCAAAAAAACCGGGATTTAAAAGCCGTCCATCAATAGAAAACGTTTTAATATGCGCTGGCACGCCTTTTAAAGGAGCAGTAATTATTTCCGGCTGACCATTACCGTCCAAATCACCGACAGAAAAATTTAAACCATAATGATAATTTTCACCATAAGGATAAAAGGTCTTTAATAAACTGCCATCATTTTGATAAATAAAAATCTGTTGGTCGCTGGCGACGATAATTTCTGCTTTACCATCTTTATTAATATCCTTAATTAAAATTTCCTCTCCGCCCAAAAATTCTTTTTGGTAAGCAAAAAAGCCATTACGAACAGCTTGGCCTTCTTTGTTAAAAACTCTGGCAAAAGTGCCGTTCTTAAAATTTACGTCAATAATTTCTTTTAAAGGTTTTAATAAAATGATGCCGTCTTGCGCTGATAACTCAACAGAATTTACAATGTTCATTCTATCACTTGGCTCTTTTCTTATCTTTTCGTATTCTACCTCAAGTTTTATATTATTAGGTTGGGTAGTAGAATTGACCAAAACAATGCCATTTTCAAAATCCCTGCGCCAACTGCCGTCAAAAAAATAATCGTTTCTTTCATCAAAAAGATTAAAAGATTGGTTCTCTGCCTGACCTAAAGAATTATCATATTCTTCATACCACCAAAGTTGACCATGATTTTGATCGCCATAATCAAAAGAAAAATAACCGTTGCCTAATAAGGCGCTAACCAGACCAAAACGCATTGTTTGAGAATCATCATAATCTCCTGAATTTTTGGTATTAGAGTTAATGATGGAATAAGGTCCGGTTGATTGATAATCATTTAAATTCTTAGACCAGCCACCTTCATTTTGTACAGGAAAGCTTTCAAACATTCTGCCATTATAATAACTTTTATATTCTGTACCGCCATTACAAACCACAATCTTATTTTCTCCTATGATCTTACGGGTATATTCTAAAAGCTCTTGCATGCCAGCTGACCATTGCTGATCAACTAGGTTCTGGCTGTCTTTATAACCATCATTATTCAAATCTAAATTAAAATTAAGCCAACTAATAGTCGGCCAACAGTTATCAAAAAAGATGCCATCCCACAAATGATTCTTTTTTAAAAAATTATCATTGATATAATCCCCCAGCCAATGATTCCACTGACCATCAGATTTATCCGCCACGTTTATTAAATAAGTATCAGGCCAGAAATTTAAGCGATTCTGCGCCAAATCTTTAAGCCACCAATCTTCCTCATTAACTTTTCTAAAAATATCACCCCAACTGCCATAAGGATCAATTTCTAAAGATCTTTGATGTATTTCTTGAGTTAAAAAATAAGCTAATATTTTTATTTGCGGATTATACTTTTTAATTAAGTGCAATAAATCACTGTTACGGTCAACTGCCTGCGGACTTAAAATAAGCAAATCCCATTTAGCTAAATCCTTAGCAGTCTCATCAGTTATATCCCAAGACAAATAATAATTAGCCAGCTTTGGATATTTTTCCTGACTGTAAAGAGAAGATAAAGGAAAAAATAAAAGCAAAAGTATAATAAATAATTTGTATATAATTTTTAACATAAACATTTAAAAAGGGTACAGGCCGCAAGATTAAAGCAATCTGCGACCTGTTTTTCTCTCAATAATTATACCGCTTGCCGGAGCAATTTCATACTCTTTCTTGCGGTAAATAAACTTTCGGCTGTTCTTGCTTGAAGGATTGACGACTACCACCGCCTTTTTGTACTGATGATACCACACCTCAGAAAAAGCCGATGATTTGTTTGCTTGGCGGCGAACAGGATGCAAAGGTTTGCCAAGTTCAATGTCTGGCGGAAGAATAATCTGGTTCTGGCCTAAAGCAAAATAACCATCCAAAAGCAAAGCGCTAGTCATCACTAAACTGAATTTAGTTGAATCAGTCGTTTGTAGAACTGACCAGCTTCCCAGTTTTTGGTAATTTTCCATGGTTCCCCACCAACTGTCAAAAAAACCATTAGGAAAACCTTCGGACATTGCGCCGTCTTTGTCATCGTACAACAGATTCATTTCATTGCCGATGACAATAAATGACGTGCCAAGACGTTGCTTAAGAGCCGTCACAAAGGTTTGATAACCTTCCTGCAACCAAGTGTTGATTGAATCTTTAGGATCAGCTATACCGTCGTTATTGGCATCAAAAGGAAATCCTTTCCAATCAATATCATCCCAAAGGTTATCAATAAAAACTCCAGCAAAACTTTGCCAAGCAACTTCTGTTTCCAGAAAATCCACATAGTGATCCAGCCAGGTTTTGCCTTCAATAACAGGACATTTGCTGGTGACATTCAAAAGCCACATTGCTGGCTCTTGCCAGGAAACAATTCTCTCTCCTAGGGTATCCTGCAAAAAATACTCTGAATGACCCCTGGTAATCTGCTGCAATTTACTTTGTAAAGGACGACCATGATAAGGTTGTTCTTCAGTAAAAATTTCCATAGGATTACAGTAGAACACCATAGAAGGACGTGATTCTGTTTTAAGCAAAGCAAATGCTGTTACTGAAGTTTCTGGAATTTCATAATCCAGAATCAATAGCCCGTAATTCGCCTTCAAGCTTTCAGCTTGCTGTTCAGTTAGGCTCGGCTGGGTCCAGTAAACCGCTGCCTTATCTTCAAGTTTCTGGACTGCCGTAGCATCAAGAACAGACAAAACTGAAAATAAAAGTACCAAAAGCACGTTTTTCATGTCTTCTCCCAAAGTTTACTTGTGATGAGCGAACAAGATATATTAAAACATTTAGATTATTTTGTCAAGTGAAGAAGGTATACTCCGATTGCCCTGTTATCGGAGCTTGACTATTTTTATAACGCGTTGATTAAACACTCCTCGCACGCCGAAGCCTTGAATGAGTATAGAGAATGAAAGGCGAAAGCGTGTCAAGCGCCTTTGAGTACTCCGATGCCAAGCATCGGAGCTTGACCTAATAATTATCTTTCCTCGGATTGCTCCTCAATATATTTCTCGACTTGTTCTTTGGTTAGACCTGGGCCAACAGAGCGAACAAAATAGCCCTG
>JAHITV010000044.1 GCA_018817315.1 Patescibacteria group bacterium | reverse complement strand
TCGTATCTGGCATGGCTGGAGTGAATAATGGCTGTCATGCCTAGATAATATCATACGAGAGCTTTTGCGAAAGATTACGGGTCGCTATCCTTCCCCAATGCCAAGCATTGGGGCTTGCCGCGACGCGGTGTCAAGTATTATTTATCCACAACAAAAAGGGTTTATTAAAAATCAAAAAATCACTTGGTCCCAAAGGGATAAGTGATTTTTTGAAAGGAGTAGTTTGGCGAAAGGTGAAATTTTTCGACAAAGTCAAAAAAAGGAACCTGAAGCCAAACTACGGACGTGGCTCCGCTTAGTTAATGATATTATAACCATTTTCAAAAACAAAAAAGAGTATATTTACATTCCTAAAATGGAAGACTACGCTTGATTTTATCTTAAAAAAGATTAAACTAAATTTATATGGAAGATTTATCCAACTATGAAAAATTAAAAGAAGACGCCAATAACTATTACAACAGCATTGGTAAAGTCCGCTCCCCAGTTTTTAACGAGGATGTCGGTTTTAATGCCGAGGGCTTTAACCATATTGTTTACAAAACCGCACGCACCGAAAGAGAAAGGCCGTCGCAAATTTTAAGATTTAAGTTATTACGGCTAGCCCGCAAACTTGTAGAGGTTTCAACCACTTATCAGGAATACGAAGAAACGCTTAAGGAATTTACAGTTAAAAGACATAAGAAAAAAGTAAACAAATCCCAGCCTGTAAAATACTGGGGTATAATAGCAATTATTGACGGCCGTAAGATAAAAGTTATTTTAAGAAAAATCGGCGAAAACGGCAAACTGCACTTTTGGAGCATTGTTCCAGCTTGGACAACCAATAAATACCGAGATATTAAGTTTTACACAACAATGAAAGGCAACCCAGAGGAAGATTAAAATTACACTTAAATAAACAAAAACACCGCTAACTAGCGGTTTTTTTGTATGCTTGCCTTCAGCTTATGAATTAGCCGAATAGGGCTGACGCCCCACAAGCACACTGGTAATATACACTAAATCATTAAAAAAAGCAAGTAGCCTGTGGATATTGATTATTGGTCTAAACTTAACTGACAATCCTGTGTTTCTTCACCAGTCTTTGAATCCCAACACTTATAGACAATTTTAATCTCGTCTATATAACCTCTTGTATCTAAAGCAGATAGCCCTATTTGAAAATTAACTTGACTGCCAGTATTTAATAAATTAACCCAGTTTGCAATTTGATAATTTTGAGCGTTTGAATTATAAGGTTTATTTGGTAAGTAGGATATAGAACTTAAAGGCAAAAGAACCTCGGTTTTATTTTCTTCTTTATTCTGAATATACAGCGATTTTGTTCTTAGTATATGTCCGCCAAATCCATTTGGGTTGATATAAACACTATCGTAATTTTTATCTAATTCTTTACCGTTAATTCTCGCTTTAACATATAAAAACCCGCAGGCTATTTTACCGTCGCCTGAACGATTTACATTTACATTAAAAGCATTTATAAATTGGCCATTTGAAGCATAAGTATTTCTGTTCTCTGCCAAAGTTAAAAACTGACCTTTTGCTACTAATGATTCGTAATCACTAAAAGACTTACCACACTCTGGGGCGTTTATTATTTTCTCTACCTCTACAACTTTTTCAGAAACTTTAACTTCTGGCTCTCTAATTAAATTAACAATGGAAGTTGTTCCTAGAACAATCCCTGAGCCAATAAGTAAAATAACAGTAAATTGAATGATTGGTTTTATATTATTATTTATCATTTTCTTTAGGAATTACCTTAAACTCAAATCTAAAATCTTTAATAAGTGAATAGATTAAACTTAATGAAAATAAAGAAAAAACAGATATGATACCCCAATGTATAAGTTTATTAGCTTTATCCCATTTATCCATTAAATACTTTCGTAGCCCTTCTACCCAAACAAATAAAACAGTAAAAATAAAAGCTACTATTGAGAATAAACCCATTGCAAAATTAGGAGAAATAATAACAATAGGTATAAAAATCAATAAAAATAAAGACAAAAAACTAATGCAAGGTAAAATATGTTCTTTGGCAATTTTAGGTGTTTTAGCCATTTTGTCAAGCTAAACGGGTTATTTGCCTTATATTATAGAGTAGATTCGTATGACTGTCTAATTAAATCTAAGACATACAAAACATCATTTTTTGACTTGATTTTAATTCTGCCATTATAGCCCCAGCCCAGCGAAGTTATATCCTTAACCATTTGCTTTGGGTCAAGTTTAATACCATAGCGGGAATCACGAACCAAAATATCAATATAACTTTTCCCAAACTCAAAACGAACAAAACTTTTAGTTGTTTTATAGGTAATGCCAGTTTTCTGTTCAGCTTTTTCTTCAACATTCGCCCATTTAGTAATTTCTTCCTGCATAGTGTAAAAAATATCCTTTATTTCTTTATTGACCTTACTTAAATGATACTCAACGCTATAATCGCCTTTAGCTTTCTTTTCCATAACTTCATTCTTTGGACTTTGTGAGCCGTCGCCGTAAACTGTTTCTAAAAATAATACTTCGGAGCTGTAAGGGGCGTATTTAATCAGTTCCACTGTATTTTTAACCTGCTTTACTGCAGATAAAGTATAGCGGTCAAAACCTTGAGCAATGAGCAATAATCTAGGGCTAGACCAATTCACTGCTATATCTCTGCCTAGTTTGCTTTCCACCAATAAATTAAACTGACGCTTGTTTTCCTTGAGCCAATCCATATAAAATAATCCTTGCGACAGGATATTATCCTTTTCAGACCACTTGTATTCAATAATAACTGGCGTGTTAGTTTCATCAATGGCCAGTGTATCAATTCTGCCGTCTTTAGTTGGATACTCATTATCTAAAAAACGAAGTCCTAAAAGGGCTTCCAAATTTTCTGCAAAGAAGTCCCTTAAAGAGGCTTCATTATTAAAATGTTCTGGATTAAAAGGCAACTGTGATACCTTATTGTTTTGTAATTGAAATAACGGCATAAATTTATCCTAAAATTATTTTTTCAACTTGGCTTTTAGCTTCCTTAACTATATTTATTGCTTCATTTCTTAATTTTTCTACTTCAAGATATTTTTTATTAAAATTTTCTACTATTTTATTTTGTATATTTAAGGCAGGAGTTGGTATTTGAAAATTTTCAATTGTTGATATAGTGATATTCCCTTGTATTGCTCCAATTTTTTCTCTTAAAGTAAATAGCCGTGCTAACTTATTATTTAACCAAATAGAAACATAATGTTTGTTTATTTTTTCATTTAGAACAAACTTAATCATAAAAGAACCAAAGGCAAATCCATTAGCCTCCTTTGGAATTACAGAAACAACACCTACAGTCCCACTCCTTGAAATAAGTAAATCACCCTCTTTAACAAAACAATTTCCCAATTCTTTCCGTTTGTCTTCGGGCAAAAAAATTACATTACTTAAATCAATTTTATTAGGCTTAAGATTTAATATCCTTAACAATCTAATTCCGCTATCAACATAATCATTTTTTAATGAAGCCCCATAATGGATATTTTCTATATAATTTGATAGCTTTTCAATTTTATATTTCCCTTTACTAATAGCCTGTTCCGCTATCTTAAATTTAGGTTGATAATAATAACTATCTACACGACTATCCTCGCAATTACCTGCATTAACGGCATAACACATTTTGTCTTCCAGTTTTGGCACTTTAATGCCTAGTTCATCTAAAACATAGTCATCAATGGAACTAAAAATTTCATCTGCTTGTTTTTCCTTTTCAGCTTTTGCTTTATAGGCGGACTCCATTATTTTAACCACCTTATTTTGAATTTCTATTGAGGGTAAAATAATTTTTATTTTACCAATTTCATCTAGGTTGATATTTGCTCTGGCGACAGGTCTTTTCATCCTTTCTAATTGTTTTTGACCTACGCCTGATAATAAAAATGCTTTTATATAACTTGGATTTATATTTTCACTTCTAACTAAAGCTATGGCCTGATTTATATTTGCTTCTCTGTCAAAGTTATACAACGACACTTGACCAATAGTTGCTCCTACTATCGCTATTAAAATATCACCTCGTTTTAATTTTGAACTTTTTAATTTATTATTATGAACATCTTTTTTGATAAATAAAACATCTTCAAAATCAATCTTTTCATCTTCCGAAATTTCGCCACTCCTAATAAAAGGCACACCTGTAGAATAGTCTTTTGTATATGCAGAACCACCAGATTTTGGAGTCGCTCCACTGGTGATTTTTTCTGCAATTTCAAATAAATCCCTTACTTCAAATGGGCTATCGTCAAAAGATTTAATAAAGCTAATAAATTCAGGTTTATAATAATGCGGGTCAATCCTGCCCTCTAATTTACTATTCCAAACCGAAAAGCATTTATTTTTTACTTTAACATCCGTCATATTCTTTTGGTTTTTTTTGGAATTTTTTATATTCCCTTAAGATAATTTCTAAATCATTTTTGAGGTCTTTTCTGCCAGTAGCGTCATAACCTATATGTTCGGCAATGCCCATAAAAATCGGATATTCTTTCAGTTTTTCATTTTCAGCTTTACGCCTTAAAAAGACCAAAGATGACTTAACGCCTGCACCGAAATGAGTAAAAGCAAATTGCGGTATAGAAACAACAGCCAGAATCTCACAACGCTCCATTAAATAATCCCTGACATACTGCAAAGACGAATTTGTTAATATGCCGTCTGGCAAAACTATAGCTATACGGCCAGTTTTAGGCTTCACAAAATCAATGCAACGCTCAATAAACAAAATCTCGGTCTTTTGATTATTTCTGTCTTTGCCTAATTCATAACTTTTCAAATAATCCTTTTCGGTTGATTTAACAACGGCACCAAACGGCGGATTGGTTAAGATAATATCAAAATGGTCTTTTTTGAACCTTTGATGAATTTTCTTAATATCCGAATAATCAGCCAAGGCGTCTGTGCTAATAACATTAGTGTGGCCGTCGTCGTGGATTATCATATTCATTTTGCAAACTCTGGCTATCTGGTCGTTTATCTCAATGCCATAAAGATTATTTTCGGCAAACTTATGCCAATGCTCCCAAGCCTCTCTGTCGTCGTAATTTTCTTCAGCATACTTTCTGACTGAATCCATAGCGTTAAGTAAAAAGCCACCGCTTCCGCAAGCTGGGTCTAAAACAGTATCGCCCCTTTCTGGGTTTAACATTTTAATACAGAACTCAATGATTTGTCTGGGGGTAAAAAACTGTCCCATTTTGCCTCGGAAGAAATCTTCCATAAATCGCTCAAAGGCCACGCCCTTGGTGTCTAAATCAATTTTACCGATTGCCAAAGACTGCAAATGTTCCACAACATTATAAACAATCTTAGGGTCTAATCTTATATCTTCCTTGAAAACTTCTGAATCTTCTTTTTTAGCTTTCTGGTAAATTGAATCAACCCGCTTATACACTTCTTCTGGCGACTCGTGAGTGCCAATTTGAAATAAATATGGCTTACCTTTGGTTGTAATCTTTTCGTCTTTCAGTTTACAAAATAAAAGTTTAGAAACTTCGTCAAAGGCCGTAGTGGGTGCCAATTTTCCGCCCTGCCAGACAGTATCGTGGGCTTTTTCCAAAGCCCTGATAAGTTCATCTCTGGACACTTCCTCTAAATCCTTATTTTCTTCGCCTTTAATAAACCTGTATTTCGGAGCCTTGCCGTATTTTACGGGTATATCCGAAATAACATTCTTTGTTCGCTCGCTCGGCTTAAAACCAGAAACATCAAAAGCTGTTTTAGTATTGCCAGCTACCACAGAAGCAAATTTTGCCCTGACGCTATTGGCATTACCAAAGGCCTGCTCAATGGCCTGTTTGTATTCAGCGTCGGTTATGCCGTCCTTTTTACATTCAACCACCAAATATGGCTTTTTGAGTTCGTCATCTTCATAGACAATAATATCTGCTCTGTCTTTTGGAGTTCGTCTGGGAACTGTTATTTCCACGCCGATTTTATCTGGCTGATAGCCGTAATCCAAAACCAGCTCTGAAAAATAAGAAGCCCGAACTTTTTCTTCGGGATTCTGAAAAGATGTCTTAAAATCGTTTGAACAATTATAAGTTATCCTTGATTCGTTTTCATTAAAACTTATTACGCCAGCCTCTAAACCTTTTTTGATATTACGCTCAAAAACTGACTGATTTATTTCATTTTGATTCATAGTGTCGTTGTGGTTTTTATCTGGCCAGAGAACAGAAAAAGTCTCCCGTGCCAGCGATAGCCCCTTTCGGAAACTACCCTATGCCCTTTCGGAAACATAGACCACAACGACGAAGTGCTGGTCGGAAGACCATTACTGTCGTTGTGGATTTAATGCCATACCTTAAAAAGGGTTAGGCGTTTTTATATAATATGTTATTTACATTGCCTTGTTGAAAAATTGCTAAATTATGCCATATTTTATATTATTATATCAAATATCTTAAAAATAAGATAACCCTTAATTAAACCCTCCAAAATGAGCCAAAAACTAATAAATTCACTTGATAGGAAGTATAAGTCAATAATAGGTCAGGAATCTGACTGGGATTTTTATTTGAACATTGCAGACTATATTAAATACATCAAGGAAACCCCTGAAATTTATCAAATTGTGGAAGACAAAATACTTTCCGAATACAACGAGGAGCAGGAAAAGCTCCAAAAAATAAGAGACCAAGCCGACGAGGAAATTACCAAAACCAAAGACGAGCTGTATATTGCCATAACCAAAAACAAACTGTCTTTTGATAGCGTTGACCTTAATAAAGTTATTAAAATTTATAATGAATATGAAACTGGAGTCAGAAGCTCTAATCTCACCCATACGGAAGAATTAAACAACGCTTTGGAAAACATAATCAGGAGCCTTTATGAAAACGGCCACAAGGAACTGGTTAAAAATTACATCATTGAAAGAGACGAACCTTTATACAAAGGAACTGTAAAAATAACTGACGGGGAAACATCTGGTATTCATAAACCAACAATGCCCGACAACAATATAGAAAAATTTGTCTTTGCTCCGTCAATGGAAAAGTATTACAAAGCGAGCAAGGAATTTGAAGAAAAAAAATCAACTGCCTACTGGGGACACTGGACAAATCTTGAACTTCCATATTTAGCTATTTATAAAAAGAATGAATCTCTGGAAGAACTACAAAAAGACGAAAGAAAAATAATGGACTTATGGGGTTTCTCTTTGGTCGTCGGTGAATTAAACGAAATTAGGGAACAACACGAGGAACCATATAAAATTAAAACCGATTTTGAGCCACTTATTTATGAAAGAAGCAAATATAACGGCTATATTACCAGAACGCATAACTTTATTATTGACGAACTGGAAAAGATAGAAGAACTTAACCCAGAGATTGAACAAAAACTGAAATCACTACCAGACGAAGATATTATAGACCTAAAACATATAGTTGAAGCCATTGATGTTTGTTTCCATTCCAAAGATAGACCACCTTTTAGAGAAGACTTTTTTGAAATAAGCAGGATTAGAAAAGTAGAAAAAGCACAAATATACAGACTCATAGTTATGCTTGATAGGGATTTCAGGCTTCTATCCTGTAAGGAAAGAGGCAAAAACGACGCCTATACAATCAGATTTGATAGCAAGCAAAAACTTGATGATTTTAGAAATTTTGCCAGCAAGCTAAATAGCAAATACTATGACTTAAAGATAGATGAAACCTATTATAAAATTCAGGCAGAGCTCCCCAGAATACAAGAGATGATTAAAGAAAAACCAAAAAAAGAAAGCCAAATAAAACACTCCTTTAATGAAAATGGCAACAAATACTATCTTACAATCGGCGAATTTCCCGAAATGGAATTTGAAAGAAACCCAGCTTTGATAATAAATTTCTTCTATACTTCTTCTAAATACAAAAATGACTACAAAGGCTATCACGATTTTAACGCCTATTACAAATTTGAAAAGGATATTAGCTCCAGCGACTTTGCCAAAAGAATTAAGGAAATAAACGAAAGGGTTCAGGGAAATACTAAAAATCTTATAAACGAAATCATAATACAAAAACCCAAAAATGACGATAAAAACAATGAATTAAATCAATATAAGTGGGACAAAAGCATATAGGTGTTTGCTTCGGCTGTTAATAACTTTAAGAATTGGCTTAAATAAGCCAATTTTTTTATTGCGACCACTGACCAAACACAGACCAAAAACTGAATTTCTGGACTAGCCATTCTTCTATAAAATTAAGATACCTTTTACAAATTTATAACTTCCATTCACCGCCCTACTCTCGGTTTTACTTTGGAGGGTTTAGCCGAGTTTAGAGCGGTGGCTAGAGGATATAAACCCTCCAAGTATGATTTCAATAGATACCATAAGACTAAAATTTAAGTGGCATAAACCAGATAATTTCTACTTTAAGGAAAAGATACATCAAAAAGAATTAAACCTGTTTTACTTTTCTGGCAACAGGTATATCTGGACTAACAATGCTTGGCGGAAGCAAAAGCAAGACCAAGGTTTTTATATTCCCAAATACTGGATTGAGCAAGATTTTAAGAATCCTGACAAAACTTATATCTGTTTTGAAGCCTCGCTCCCGAAACTGTTAAACGGCCATAACCATTCCGTTATTTATGAATATCAATTTGATGAGGTCGTTAAAACAATTTGCACATTTTTTAACAGCATAGGCATTTTTATTTACTCTTACCAAATCAAAGAGGTTGTTCCAACGCTTCTGGCTATCGGTAAAAACATAATTCTGGAAAAAAATTGTTCCTGTAATTTGGCCTTAAAAGCCCTAAAGCCTTTTGACTATAAGCCAAGCTCAAAATACAGGGTAGTTGATTTTTCCGACTATAAAAACCAAGGCAAGGAAATAATCTTCAGCCAAACCCACGAAACAATCAAAGCCTACGACAAAAAGCGTGAAACCCTGAACACGGCCAAGACCAAAGAAGAAAAAGAGCTTGCCGAAAAACTTAAAAACAGCCCTGATGAAATTTTACGGATTGAGCTGACCCTTAAAACAGGGCGGAAAATAAAACAAAGATTCAGGCCTTATTTGGGGAAAAAGACACCAACCTTTGAAAATATCTTTAAGCAATCAATCTGGGAAAGACTACTCAAGGACGAGGTAGAATCGGTCTTTAACCACCCCTTGCAAAAAATTCTGTTTCTGTCGCTGGAAAGCCAGCCGTTCATAGATAAATTCCTAGACGAGAATTACAGCCATATTCAAACCAAAGACACCGTAAAAGGCATTTTAGCCACTTTGCAAGCCTATGGGCTGGCCGAAACCAGAGCCAGATATTTAAGAAGATATAAAAGCAGACAAACTTGGTATAACTACCTGAAGCGACTAAAAAAGCTACAGGAAAACTTTGATATTAAGGCTTTGGAAAATTTGTCCAATGTCCAAATTCACAGCTATGTGCTAAGCCAGTTCGGAATCAGCACATCCGCCCAAAATGAACTAGGCTTAATTTTTAACAACCAACTGTCTAAAAATATAGACATTAAACAGTGTAATACTAAAACAAAATGATTAGCGAGGAAGGACTGCAAAAATTTATTAAAGCATACGAACAAGAATACTCCGTCAGGCTCACACGGCAGGAGGCTTTTAATATGTTTTCCAAGCTAATCAATCTGGTTAAGATTGCCTACAGCAGGCCTGAAAAAACAAATAATGAAGCTACCAATAATTAAACGATTATGCTAAAATATAAATGCATAAATACATCAGATAATAGAACAGGTTTTTTGTCTAATAAAATGGGCAACCAACCAAAGTATTCCGACAAGACTTGTTCTATCGGTGTATTTATGCAAAAGCGTTGGTTGCCCGTTTGATTTATAAAACTATGAAAGAAACCAATCTAAAATACATAGCTTACTCCAGAAAATCAACCGACCGAGAGGACAGGCAGGTTTTAAGTATTGAATCGCAAAGCAGAGAACTGAAAAAAACTGCCGAAAAAGACAATCTGCCAATTAAATGCTTTTTGTCGGAATCAAAAACCGCCTATAAGATAGGTCGGGAAAAATTCAGCGAAATGATTGAGCTGATAAAAGCTGGCAAAGCCAACGCTATTTTAACTTGGCATTTAACTAGGCTGGCCAGAAATAGCAAAGACGGAGGCGAAATCATCTACCTTATGGATGAAGGCCTGCTCAAGGAAATTAGAACCCCAGACGGCATATTTACCAATACGACAAATGATAAATTCTTAATGCAGATTCATTTTGCTATGTCCAAAAAAAGCTCCGACGATACCAGTGATTTTGTTAAAAGGGATATTGAAACGAAACTTGCCAAAGGCGAATACCCAGGCCGAACGCCACTGGGCTATTTGAACATTGATACCGAAGGCAGAATCGCAGGCAAACGCTACACTTTTGAAAAGCAGGAATTACTTGCTTTATTAAACAGAAAATTAAAACGGGTGGAAAAAGACCCGCTACTGTCCGATAAGGTTATAAAAATTTTTGAAGAAGCGTCCAAAGGAAGTTATAGCCTTAAGGAACTTGTTGAAATCAGCTATAAGCTGGGCTTGACTGGTGCGGAACGAAACAACAAGCTCCGCAAAGAAGTTTTAAGAAGTATTTTAATGAACCCCTTTTATTATGGAGCCATAAGATTTAATAAAAAAATAATAGAACCCGAAGAACTACCCGAAGAAACCAAGCACGACCCGCTAATATCAAGAGAGCTTTTCAATAAAGTTCAGGAAGAACTGAAAAACAAAAGCCGACCAAAAAACAGCCACCGCTATTATTCTTATTCCTGTTATATAAAATGTCCTTCCTGCGGTGGTAGAATTTCTGGCTTGGTTGTAAAAGGTATTACCTATTATCGCTGTGCCAAATGCACGAACCTGCCCTATATCAATGAAACTAATTTAGAAAGCCAAATCAGTAATATCGCTGAAGACATAAGCGTAAAGGATATTTTTCTTAAGCTGGCTGTAGAGGAAATAAACAAAGAAAACGACAAAGAGGTAAAAAAGAGAGATTCAATTAAAAAGAACGAGGAAATCGCCCTGACCAAATGCCAGAAAAAAATGGACAATCTTATTAAGCTGAAAATTTCGCCAGAAAACTCTGACGGCTCGCTGTTAAGCGACGAGGAATTTTTGAGCCAGAAAAAAGAAATAATGTGCGAGAAATCCTTAATCAAGGAACGACTGGAAGACAACGACAACCGAACACAAAACTGGTATGACAATGTTATAAACTATATGAACTTCGCCCATAACCTTGCCAAAAAATTCAAAAAGGCCACTCCGCAGAAGAAAAAAGAGGCTTTTCAGTTTATCTGCTATAACCCAGTATTAAATAACAAAATACTGCAGGTTTCTTACGAAAAAGAAACAGATAAGCTAATTCAATTCAAGAACAAACATAGAGCTACTATAACGGCAGGAAAGCCAATGAATATAAGCAAAAACAGGGCTTATGACCCTGTTTTCACAGATTGGCTCCGGGGACAGGATTCGAACCTGCGACCAATTGATTAACAGTCAACTGCTCTACCACTGAGCTACCCCGGAATATTTTTAAAGATAATGATATCTATTTTCAACAGCACTAATTAATAGTACCTGATTACTAATTACTAGTTACTGATTACTAATTAATAATCCCTCAACCGTTTCATTCCTTTATGTACTGCAATTCTTTCCAAAGCTTTGGCTTCTATTTGACGAATACGTTCTCTTGTTACCCCAAATTCCTGCCCTACTTCTTCCAAAGTATGTGAAACTCCGTCCAGTAAACCAAAACGCATTTCCAAAATCTTCTGCTCTCTGGGTGTAAGTTCAGAAATAATTTCCTTAACATGATCTCTTAAAAGCTGCAAAGCAGCTACCCGATCAGGAGTAATGGTCTTTTCATCTTCAATAAAATCACCTAAGGTGGAATCTTCGCTGTCTTCCCCCACTGAAGTTTCTAAAGAAACCGTTTCTTGGGATATTTTAATGATATTTCTGACTTTGTCAAGGTCTTCGCCCATTTCTGCGGCAATTTCTTCTGGCAAAGGTTCTCTGCCTAAATCCTGAATTAAGCGACGTTCTACCTGCTGAAAACGATTAATTGTTTCTACCATATGAACAGGAATTCTGATCGTCCGTGACTGATCGGCTAACGCTCTGGTAATTGCCTGCCTAATCCACCAAGTAGCATAAGTAGAAAACTTATAACCTTTACGGTAATCAAACTTTTCCACGGCTCTAAATAAGCCAATGTTACCTTCCTGAATTAAATCCAAAAGCGTCAATGATCTGCCAGTAAACTTTTTAGCAATACTGACAACTAAACGTAAGTTAGATTCAATTAATTTTCGGCGCGCTTCCATATCGCCCTTTTCCCTTCTTTTAGACAAACGAATTTCTTCATCACTGGTCAGTAAAGGAACTTTGCCAATCTCTCTTAAATACATTTGAATGGAATCAGAAGAAATATCCGACAGATCCATCTTTTTTAATTCACTTTCTGCTCTTTCCCGCTCTTTTTCCTTATCTCCTGAATCCAACTCACCCAACTCCCCTAAATAACCGCCTTCTTGGGCAACAATTTGCACTCCCAAGATATCTATCTCATCCAAAAATTGCTCAAAACTTTCCAGGTAATCTTCTACCTCGCTAAAAGTATAAAGCAACTCTTCTTCAGTCACAAAACCCCTAAACTTTACCTTATTGAGCAAAGTAGTGATTTGCTTTTCATTAGGAACAGCTTTTGGGGGAAGCCCTTCTTTTTTGACCCGGGCTTTAATCTTCTTTAATTTCGTAGCAACCTTCTTTTTAAAAGCAACTTTTTTACTGACTTTTTTTACAGCCTTTTTTTTAAAAACTTTTACTTTGCCGGCTTTTTTGACTTTTTTAGCCGGTGCTTTCTTTTTAGGACTCTTAGGTTTAGTAGTCTTTTTTTTGCTGATTTTTTTCTTCTTTTTTTGAATAGACATATTAAAACGCCCCCTTTCTTAACAAGAAAGAAGTTTGATTTAGGTTTTTATAACTTTTGTAATTGCTCAATCAAGCTGGAAAATTCTTTACTTAATAAATTAACCTTCTGTTGATCTTTGTGCTGTTCAGCAACTTTTAAATCCTTTTCTATCTGTTGCAACTTTTTTTGCAAATAATTCTTTTGTAAACGATTAACCAACTGAATCACTTCATATTGAACTGCCTTTGCTTCATCTGCTTCGTCTTCTAAAGAATCAATGTCAACTAAAAGCGAAAGTTGGTTAAAATAAAATTGAGAATCTTTATCTAAAGACTCTAAAAGCTTCTTTTCTTCAAGGTTTTCCTCTTTATTATAGTGGATAATCAGCTGTTTGTAAAGATTTTGGGCTGGTAGATAATCTATTGCCTCTGGTATTAAACGTTGACTGACCTCTTTTAAAAATTCTGGAGATTTCACCAAAAGCGCTAAAAGTCTTTCGGCAATTATTTGAGTTTGGTTTGGTTTGTGAATCTTTTCTTCTATCTCTTCTGACTGTGGTCTGATTTTCTTTTCTTCTTTTTGTTGTTTTAAAGTTTTAGCTAAGGCTTCTTCTGCCACATCTAAAGCAACAGCCAGTTCACGTAAATAGTGTGACTGCTCAACAGTATCCCCTAACTTAGCAATAAAAGTTAATAATTTTTTCGCGGCCTTTTTTTTATGATCAACCCGGCTTAAATCAAGGTCCTTTAAGGTTACTTCAAAAACATAATCCATAAAATTATGAGCTTTCCGTAAAGCTTCTTTCCATTCTGCCGGATCTTTTTTAATCAAATCATCCGGGTCTGTACCTGCCGGCAAATTAACCACCTTAACATTAAAGCCGGCTTGCCAAGCCAAATCAATGCCTCTTAAATTAGCAGTCAGTCCTGCCACATCAGCATCAAAGGCAATCATCACATTTTGCGTAAATCTTTTAAGCAAGCTGACTTGATCTGTAGTTAAAGCCGTTCCCGAAACTGCCACCACATTTTTGGTTTTAGCTTGCCAGGCAGCTAAAGCATCCATATTGCCTTCCACTAAAATGGCATAATCATTTTTTCTGATGTCGCTTTTGGCAAGATCTAAATTATAAAGAAGCTGACTTTTGTTATAAATAACAGACTGCGGTGAATTAATATATTTTGCCACAGCTTTGTCTTCTGCCATAATCCGTCCGGTAAAACCAACTACATTGCCATGAATATCCCTGATAGGAAACATTAAGCGATGGCGAAAACGATCATAAGGTTTTCCTCTCTCGCCCATTGCACTAACTCCTGCTAAAGCGATTTCCCTTAAAGAATATTTTTGTCCCTGCAGAAATTTAATTGCTTCATCATAAGAGTCTTTGGCATAACCCAATTGAAAAGTCTTGATTGTCTGTTCATTGACTTTTCTCTTAATTAAATATTCTCTTATCCTTTGTGCTTCGGGATCATTGAGTAAAAGCTGATGCCAATGTTCTGCCAGTACTTTGGTTAGATCCAAAAGTCTGGTTTTTTGGTCATGCCATTCAGGATTAACATATTCCAGCTTAACATTGGCACGTTTAGCTAAAATTCTTAAAGCTTCTGGAAATTCTACGCCTTCAATACGTTTGATAAATTCAAAATGATCACCTCCGCTACTACAGCCAAAACAATGCCAAATCTGTTTTTCCGGAGAAACCATAAAAGAAGGCGTTTTTTCATTATGGAAAGGACAAAGCGCCTTAAAATTACCGCCGGCTGGTAAAAGCCGAATATATTCCTGAATCAATTCGGCTAAATCTAAACGTTGTTTAATTTCTTCAATTGGCGTAGACATAAAATATAATATTTCTTAGAAAGGTTGACTTATTTATGATATATGATATAGTGATAATATCACTACGAAAAAGACCCTGTTAAGGCCCGTCCTTAATGGGGGCTTTTTCTATTACTTTTAAACTAATCTTATTTTTTACATCATTAAGATAGGTTATAGGAACACTTGTTCTTTTAAGAAGAATTGAACATTTCTCCTGAATACCTGGGGACAAAATAACCTGGATCTTATTTTTTGATTGTAAAAACTTCACTAAACAAGCATAATCGCCATCACTGGTAACCAAAACTAGTTTATCACAACTATTCTCATAAACATCTTTTGCCGCCTGTAAAACTAAATCCGCATCACAGTTTCTTTTAGCTTCGCTCTGCCCATTATAAACAACTTCTTTAAAAACTAAAGTAAATCCTGCTTCTTGCAATGCAGTATATAAATTTTTTTCCTTGGGAATTAAACCAATAAAGTAATACGCACGATTAATATGATATTTGTCAGTCAACCATCGTCTAAATCTAAAAAAATCAATTTTCCACCCGGAATTATTAACTCCGCGATATAAATTGTTGCCATCAATATAAGCAAAATTATTTAATTTTTCCATAAACTATTTATGTTTAATTTCTTCAATTGGCGTAGACACAAAGTAATCATATAATATAATGGTTATTAAACAAAATCAACTAAAAACACGTAAAATTAATTGTTTTTTACTGGGTATACTAAAGGAGTTGGAACAAGGTTAGAATAAATGAGCTTAATTATTAACCTTGTTCAACTATGATTGCTCTTCTAAACCAAATACCTTCAGAGACTAAAATCAAGAAGCTTTTAAGGAAAATTGTTTTTGGCAGG
>JAHITV010000054.1 GCA_018817315.1 Patescibacteria group bacterium | reverse complement strand
ATCCGGTGATGACTATAACCAAACAGAAAACACAGAGGATCAAACAAACTACTATTGTGTTTCTGATTTTCGAATGGTGATTGTTTCTGTGCATGAAAGAACTCCTTCGACTGGAACGATCTCAAGAACAAACCAAGCGATTGGGGTAAAAAATACAAAGGGCCGATACACTCGCGTAAAGACATTCCAAGAAGCCGGTTGGAAGATGCTGAACATGAACTTGACTCCTGGCGGGACATGATGGATGAAAACCCAGAGCTCCGAGAAGATAAAGCGGTGATCAGGATGATCTCTGAGGCGGAGCAGAAGGTAAGTGACCTAAAGCATATTATTAAATGGAAAGAAGATTACAGGAAGAAACATGAACCCATCGACGAAACTCACCTATAATCCGTTAATTTTCTCTGTGGGATCCAAACCCACGACACAAGGATCAACCCTCAGCTGATAAATTAATGACCTTAACTCTGATTATATGGAAAATCCCGTCATTTTGGTTAAATTGGAACCACCACCCCATAAAACACATCTAATAATACCCCTCTACCCCTATACACGTACATGTGATAGGGGGTAAAGACCATAACTCTTTTATAATTTGTGTGTTTTTATGGGTTAGGTGTTTGGAAATGGTGACGGAAGAGGAGATAGGGGTGCTTCGGAGAGGGTTCATGAGTAAATATCGGGAATGGGGGAAGGCCCATCCCGATTGGACGGAAAACAAGTATTGGGAGTTCGTCAAGTCCAAGTTGAACTCCGATCGTAATCGCACAGTCTATGATGAGTATGGGATCAAGTTTTTCTCTTACATCGACGAGGAGCCTGACCAGGTTTTCGAGAGAAAGAAGAAACAGGTTTCGGATAATGACCCCATAATCAGGGAGCACTATGAAACGAAAATAAAAAATTACAAAGATTACTTGGTTGACCTACATTACAGAGACCAAACGATAAAGGGATATCTTAAAGTGGTTACAGGGTTCTTCGATAAAATCGGGTTGGGTTTAACTCTCCCTAAAGGTTTCTGGGATGTTCGAGTAAGTGAATATGTCCGAGATCATAAGGAAACGAAAAGGTATCCCCTGCTAGAGGAGATAAAATCTATATATCATGCCAGCGATCAAAGGGGAAAAATTGCGATATTGTTAGGCTGTCAAAACGGGTTGACAAACTCTGATACAGTAAAAATAACTTGGGACAAGTTAAACCTGAATTGGGATGGCGTAGATTTCTATACCGATTTCTACGTGGTCGATCACAAACGAGTCAAGACTGACGTATCGGGTAAGATGGTCTTGGGTCCGGATATGCTCTACAATTTAAAGCAGCTGTGGCTGCAAAACGATAAGCCAAACTCCGGCTATGTGCTGAATTATAGAGGCAATAAACTAAAGGCTTACGTTATGAACGACTGGTTCAACGAGAGCGCAGTAAAAGCTTTAGGCCCGAAAAGGGCAAAAGAAATAACGTTTACAGACCTTCGAGACTTCTACAACAATGTAATCAAATCTAAAAAAGAGATAAAACAGGAGATCGCAGACCTGCTCATGGGCCATAAGCCCGCAGGGTCTAGGGGGGAATACTACGTATCAGATCAAACCATTATCGATCACTATAGAATTATCTACGATGAGCTAAGTGTGAACAGCTGGAAATTCAAGGCGAAGGTTGAGGGGTTAGATGAGTTAAATAAAGAAGTCGAGGGAATGAGAATGACAATAGGGTACCAGGAAAAAGAAATAATATCGATGAAAACTAGGAACGCGGTAATACAGCAAATGTATATAGATATTAATAAAAAGGTTAATGTAATGGCAAACTACATCATGACTGAAAATGAAAGAGCGGCGATGGAGAGCGCTCTAGATGAAACAGAAGAAACAGATCTTCAAGATCTAGAGGAACAGGCACGGCTCACCAGCCTTATGAAGAAAGGTAAGCTGGGGAGCCGAGAGAAGAAGAGCAATTAGGATGAAAATCTTCAAAAGTTATAGAATTTTTTCATGACTTCTAACCCTCTTTTTTCAAGTATCTCTTTCTCAGATGACGTAATATTAGAAACCATATCTTCAAGCATCTCCTTCAACTCATCAAAGAGAACCTTTCCTGGGAGAGCTTCTGTTTGTTCACTTTCATCTATAACTAATTCGCCGTTTACTAATCCCACCAGACTACAGAATGTTTCCCAAGACTTTGCCAAACTAAAAGCCACAGCTTTAAGCGCTGCCTTCAGTTCATCATCCGCCTGACCCAATAATATGCTCCAGCAGTCGATAGCTATGCTACCGTCTTCTTTAGGATCGAAGAACTTCTTTCGTAGCAGCGTTGTTAACTTGCACTGTTCCATATCGAGGGCACTAGTTCTATATATTTGTGAAAGTATCCTCAATATGCAGTTCCTTCCTTTGATACTACTAATCTTTTCAAAAAGATTTTCTAGTCTAGGGTAACATGATTCTCTCATCCATTGAATATCCTCTTCACTCTGTAACTGAAAAGCCACATACTCCCATAGCGCCCATTTTGTTTGGGTGAACACTATGCCTTTGTTTGACTCAAAATTAATTGACTCAAAATTATCTAGGATACTGATTAAGAAAGGCCTAAGATCGTTTTTTCCACCCATTATCTCACTTTCCGATGAACAGCATCCACGTATTTTAATTCCTGCGGATAACCTAGTTTCATGATCCATTTTATCGTTTTCCAAGATATCTATCAGGCACACTATATCCGATGCCCCATACTTCTGCTTTGTTTCACACTCACTATTTAAATTTAAGTTCTTGTTGTCTGCCCGTGTATAGACCAAACCGCAACTATCGCAGGCAATCTTCTCAGGCACTGGGATAGATGTTTGTGTCCATTTCCCACATGAGGTACACAAACCCACGGCAATCTCTTCCCCACCTATCCCGTATGAATATAATAGGAGTTCTCCAAAATCATCATCCAAAACATAAACGGTGGGTGTTTTGACTATTTTTAGACCCTCAAAGGTCGGGTCTAGCACTTTAAGGTCTTTGCCTACATATTGCTGAAACCCTTTGTCGAGAGAGACCCGAGTGGTTCCGATTTCTTTTTCAAGCTTCACCTGATATAAGGGGATAATACTCCGAGGGTTCCTCCGCTTCTCAGATAAGTGCCTCCTAATTACCCGATGCATGATGTCGTTAATATGATCTGGATGTGGTCTTCCCTCCCGATATCTATCTACTTTGAACTCCATACTATACATCACGCATAGATTGGTAGAAGCTATAGCATTTCTCTATATAAACTGTATTGAAATGAGCAAACGAACCGTTTGGGTGGTTGAAGTAACTCCGCACCTCAATAATCGGCTTGACCATTACATAGATGTCGATTCATACAAAACTAAATCTGAATTCATTCGTGTGGCAGTGAGAGACCGCCTAAATCAGGAGTGGGATAGTCTCCAAAAAGAGCAGCTACCGAGGCTGAAGAAACAAAAAGAGGTAACTGAACTATGAATAAAAACTTTGGAGAGCGGGCTATACCTTGGCGGGTCCCCGCTCTCCGGAACCCCGAGCACATCGTAGTGGCAACGGAGGCCCCGTGAATGGTTAGATTTACGCGTCTTTTAAGCTTTCCGACCATTCTAGGGCTTTTCGCAGCCAATCAAGCAAGAATCCCGGCTTCTACGGAGGCCTTACGCATACACCGTCAGGGAGTTGGTCTCTGATGACTATGACAAGAGACGGATACAGATATGCCCCTTGTGTTGTATGCCGGGTGGCCACCGAGATGGGGATCAGAGATGAGGTGCAGGAGGGCCGCTGCTATATCCGTGGTGTCGGCGATGTTTGCTCTCGTCACTACCATCTTCTAGCGGAGGCGCTGACGGATGACGGAGGGATCTCTTCATGAGTAGCCTCCCGCCGTTCGTAGAAGAAGGGCTGCATGCTATTTGCAAAACCTCAGAGGTTCCTCGGGATGAGGTCTACAACGACTATTTAGAGCTTTTTAATGACCCGTTTATCCAAAATGACCCTCAATTCCAGTCTGATGAGGAAAGACACACTTATTCTGTCGCCGTTTTGCATTCCAGATACGTTTCTAGGCCCCCAATGAAGATGTTCAAACTTATCCCGGTCGGATATACGGGTAAAAGAATCGCAAGAAGCTCAGGGCAGCCTAACTGCACAATCTCCGTGGTCGTCAAGGGTAGCAAGAAGATCAAACGGGTGATCTGTCGGGGCGAACTCTCTGAAATGTACCGATCTATCAACCTGTTCAACCAATATGAGGTCAAGCTCGGGGAATTCAAGGACGGCGGCGATCTCATCGCTGACAACCGTTCGAAATTCGATAATCCAGTCAAACTAAAAATCGAGCCCACCCGAATGATGGAGAAGATCGGAGTCAAACGGATTTCGATCGCGGAGGCACCGAAATTTCCGTCGGCGCAGCGTAAGGGGGAGCGCAAGGGGCGGACCTACACAGACAGATCGGATTGGCGGTGCCTACGCGGCGTGATCTGTAGATCTTACCGTGGTGAACGAGAAGACGGAACCCAGTACGGCTGCTACACCCTTTCAGATCATACGGTTGAGGGCGAGCCTACCGTTCTCGACGACGGCACAATCCTCCAGCCGGGCTTCACGGTCTGGTTAGACCAAGCGCATATGGTCTACGATGTTGAGGACGAGGTTGACGCCTACGGACCCGTCAACATCAACAAAGACGGCGAAGCACAAATGAACGGCCTGCTGATTCTGCCAGTTCACACCCGAGGAGGTCATCAAATTTGAGCATCGACGACGTTTTTGATTCTTTCATCGAAGAAGAGAAGGAAAATAAGACAGCCCCAGAGGCGAAAGAAGAGACGAAAGAACCCTCTGCCGCCACCGAGAACGAATCCGTTCCGACCCCTGAGGGCGAAGATGAAACCAGAGATGAGGCCGAGGAAGAGGCTCCAGGTTCATCGAAAGAAGATGATGCTGATGACTTTTTCGAACCTTTCAAGGAGGAGCCTATTGAGAATAAGCCGGCCGTGGAGGAGGACATCGAAGAAAAGGCAGCTGGTGAGACTCTGGTCGAGGAGGCTCCAGCATCAGGGGCCACCGCTGAGGCGGATGAAGATTTGTTTGTGCCCGCCAAGGAGACGCCTTCTAGTGATAAGCCAACTGAGGATAAGTCCGTCGAAGTAGAGGCAGCTGAGGAGGCTCCGGCAGAGGTTCCGGCGAAAGAGACACTCATCGAGGTTGATGACGAATTTTTCGAACCTGCCGGCGGAGAGCAGCCTCACGCAGAGACACCGTCCGAGATCGGTGCAGATAGGGCCGCCCTCATACGCGTCAAGAGTTCGCCGATTGTAATCCCCGCCATTAGCGCGAATGCCATGAGAGAGCAAATGAAACTTTTCCAAGATCTGAAGGCGAGTATACTAGACAAAAACAAGGATATTGCCACCATCCAAGGGAAGCCCTATGTCAAACGAAGCGGCTGGAGGAAGATGGCGCTCGTCTTCAACATAAGCGACGAAATACTCAAGCAGCAGAAGGAGGAAAAGGGCGACGACTTCGAGTGGCGACACTGGGTTAGGGCTTGGGCACCTAATGGTCGCAGTGTTGTAGGTGTAGGTGGTTGCAGTTCTAAGGAACGCGACTTTGCACACATTGAGCATGACGTCTTCTGTGTCAGTCATACGAGGGCTAAGAACCGAGCTTTGAGCGACCTAATCGGCTCGGGTGAGGTATCGTGGGAGGAGTTACGGGGGTTTGGCTGATATGAAAATCACGGTTGATCCAAGCTACTTCCGCAGGATGCTGAATAATGTCCTGATCTTCCATGGCGATGTGGAGCTTGACACCAACGTCGGGAATTTCACTCCGAGCCGGGTAGAGTTTAGAGATGTCAGCCTCGAGATCATGAGCATATATGCTGTCTACAACCGGGAGTTCTTCATAGACTACTATGCAACTGGGGAGCAGATCCCTCTTTCAAAGAGCATCCTAGAGCAAATGAAAAGAGGATTCGGTACAGGCAAGTTTATGTCGGTTTACACGGCGGATGAGAAGATCCACCTCGAGGGTGAAACCGAACACTACGAGGAGAACCTCATAGAAGTTGCTCCAGCCGACTTCCCCATCGAGTTCATCGAGGATGACATTCTTGGTCTCGTCCCCAAAAATCTAAATGCAACAGTCCAGATTGAGACTGATGCCGAGGCTCTGACGAACCTGCCCAAGGCCGAGGAATACCTTTTCCGATGCGATGGGACGAAGCTGGAGGTCATCGTAGAAGATGTTGGAAAATACACCAAAACGATAGTGCCGAACATCGAGAGGTCAATGGGTGAACTTGAAGTCAAGTTCAATGCAGCATACTATGGAAAAGTTTCCAGCCAGTTCAGCGGAGAGGTCTGGATCAGCCTGAACGAAGACGCGGCGGTGTTCTCGCAGAAGAAGGACAGCTGCATGTTGACCTACATGCTCGGAGCCCTTTAGGGGCTTCTCAGGTGATGAAATGAAGCTGGATCCGACTACGGAAATGCTTTTTTCACCTTTCGATAGGGAGGTAGGCAACCCGCGACGATGGAGGATACACACTGAAAATGATTTTATCAAATTCATCGAGCAGAATAATGGAGCATCCGACTGCTACTCTTCAATCTACCCAGCCGACGGAACCGTGGACAAAATCTTCTTCGATATCGACAGCCAGAATGGTGTCACAGGTGCTCTTGATGAAAGTAGGCGGCTTTACACCTTTCTTCTGTCGAGAGGCTTTAATGTCATACCCATCCTTTCTGGAAAAAAAGGCTTCCATTTTTACCTTTTGCTACAGCCGAAGCAATATGACAACGCTAAGAGTCGCCTGACACGAGCCACGTTATCAGTCCTTTCTGAATGCTTCGGTTACAGCGATGACGGAGTTATAAAGACGGCCACGGTCGATCCGCATATCATCGGCGATATACGTCGCATCAGCAGGATACCAAACACTCTCAGACCACCCTTGAACCTGACTTGGTGCACCTATCTTCCACCGGACTGGGTCAAGATGACCACCGCCGAACTTATAGGCCAAATGAAATCGCCTATAAAATATGATTATGACCTCGATGGTTCTTTTCCTACGCTCGATGATTTCCCTGATCCTCCGGCTGAGATAATGAAATGGAAGGAAATTGAAGTCATCGAGCCGGCGCGCCCAATAAATGATAACACGTTCCTGAAGAAACTGCTGCGGCCCTGTCTGTATCGTCACATGATGTCGGATCACCCGGGGCATGCCGTCAGGGTTGCATCCACGGTAGATTTGCTACAGTTCTTTGAGCCGGCGAAAATAGTGGAGATGTACCGGGCGCTCGGATGGACTGACTGGGATCCTGATGAAACCATGAAGCAGATCGAGAGCTGTAGGCGCCTTAAGCCGTATGGCTGTAAAAAGCTGAGGCAACTCGGCATCCCAGAGGCTTGCTGTATAGGGTGATTCAATGAGCAATTGTCAACTTGTAACCGGAAGCTATCAGAGCGATGGCAGCATTCTTGTATATGCCCGTGACTCAAACTATAAACGTCAAACCTTCAACATAACGGGCTTCGAACCCTATAGCGGGATTCTAGACGAAGCCAGAGTACCCAGCGATCCCAGAATAGTCGGCGTTAAGGATGTACCTCCTGGAATTTATGGCGAGCGCTTAAAGGGCTTGGTTTATACCAATCCTAAAGTTGTTCCCGATTTCAGGGAGGCCTTCCCAGACCGTTGGGAGGATGATATCCGTTTTGTCAGGAGGGCAATGATTGACACAGGAATAAAAAGCGGCTTCAAGACACCCAAGGGGAAAATTATCCACTATGAAGACATAAAGCCCGTCGACTTCAGTCTACCTCCTCTAGTTTGCTACTGGGACATCGAGACATACAGCCGAACCCGGATACCCGACCCGAGCAAACCGGACCAAGCAATAACCTGCATCACCTTCTGGGACACAGTCAACAAGCACTACTACACCCTTCTCCTTGATGACATTAAGAAGAAAACAGAGGTTTCACCTGAGCATACGATATATCATATCCCGGAAGAGAAAAAGCTCCTTAGTACGGCCGTTCAGTTTCTAGGTAAACTCCAGCCTGATGTTTTAGTTGAGTGGGGTAAACTTGATCGCGAATACTTCCCGCCGAGGGCCAAATACCAAAAAATCAAGACATATGTGTTCAGGTCATTCTGCGTCTTCGACATGATTCCGGCCTATAAGAAGCTCTACAAAAAAGGCAGCAACAGGCTGAAGGATGTGGCATTCGACGAGGGAATAATCGATTACATTCCACCAGAGGTGGATTTCGCCGGCCTCTGGGACAATGAACGTATGACCCTTGTGATGAAAAACATGCATGATGTAGAATGGATGGTGGAACTCAACGAAAAAAAGGGAAATATGATTCAGTTTTTCTGGAATCTGAAGAACACGGCGGGCTTAGAGGATCTGCAGGGAACCACTTATCACGGCGTGCTCGTCGATACACGGTTGCTACGGCAGTATCACGGTAAGTACATGTTGCCTTCGAAGCCGAAGGGAAAGGTCGAGGCAAGCAAGCTCCTCGGGGCCTTGGTTAAGCAGCCCCCGAGAGCCTTGTTGGATTGGGTGGCTATCGTTGACTTCAGTCGATATTATTCGAACCTGATGATCGGAACCCTCTCTGCGATGGGCAAGGATTGGATGAAGCCCCTCATCGAACTCTGCGAAGACCTGTTGAGAGAACGAGATCACTATGATGAACTTCTCGTCAAACATGACCCGGATACACCCGAGTACAAGGTTATCAAAGGCCAAAGGGACTCGGTGAAATATATTGGGGAAGCCGTGATTGGCTACTTTGGCTCGACGAGGAGCCGGCTCTACGACCCGGTGGTGTTTGAGGGTGTTACCCGCCCTGGGCAGGAGGGTCTCCTCTTCGCCGAGAAGACCTGTAACGACCTAGGGTACAAAGTCCCGTATTATGACACGGATGGTCTATTCGTTGAAATCGGGCTTGACGAGGTTGAGGATCTTGTCCATGATCTCAACAACGCTATGGCAGGCTGGTGTGAGCAACATGGCATCAACCGTGAACTCAAACTGAAAGTTGATAGACATTTCGATCACCTCCTGTTCAAAGGGGTCAAGAAAAGGTATGCCGGGCATGTGGTCTGGGAGGACGGTAAGACTGTTGACTATCTCCATGTTAAGGGCTTCGAGTACATTCGGCGTGACTCTT
>JAHITV010000043.1 GCA_018817315.1 Patescibacteria group bacterium | reverse complement strand
CAAAAGATTCTTTAATCCAAAATGCTCACGATATTAAACTGATATTTGAAGTTAAAATGAGTATAATCTCAAACTACCATTACACCAAAACTAACAACCAAATTGATTTTGTCGGTGATTACAAAAACCATAAAGGCAATCCTTCATTATTACGTTCGGATTCTATGCTAAAAGCTATAGGGAAATCAATCAATATCAGAGTATCGGGGCTTGCTTCAACTAAAATTCCGATTATAATCCTCGGCAACAGCCCCATAACGACAAACTACAAATCAAAAGTAGATTTTCTAAAAACATCGGGAGTGATACAAGGATTTTGGTCGCTTAATCCAAGCCCAACTACAAGCGACTTTATTAAACAGACAGATAAGAGTGGTTTTCAAACGATATTTGATTTGGATACTTTATTTAACTTAATAGAGCAACTGATAAATAATGGGATGAATTATTTCTCCTCTATGATTTCTAAAAATGACCTTGGCAAAATTATAGCCCTGGCAAGTGAAGAAAAAACTGATATTTTGAGAGCAGAAAAATTCTTATCTTTAATACAAAAATAACATGCAGGATAACGGTACAAAAACTAGCTCTTTTGGAACAAATGGAAGATTCAATCATGATTCCAGTAAATTTTATAATTCAAAATTATATTCTACATTATCGAACAATACAGTAGTTGATGATAAAGAAAATGCCATACCTGAAAAATTTATCAACAAAATAATTTTGGGCGATGCTCAAAATATGAAAGAGTTGCCTGATAATTCCGTTCATTTAATGATCACATCGCCTCCATACAATGTAACGAAGGAATATGATCAAGATTTGTCATTGGACGAATATCTAACCTTGCTGAAAAAATCTTTTGCTGAAACTTACAGGGTTTTAGTTAATGGCGGTAGAGCCTGTATTAATGTAGCGAATCTTGGTAGAAAACCTTATATACCGCTTTCTGATCTTATTTCAAAGATGATGAAAGATATTGGTTATAATATGCGAGGAGAAATAATTTGGAATAAAGCTGGGAGTGCCAGCCCATCAATGGCTTGGGGTAGTTATAAATCGGCCTCAAATCCGATACTTCGCGATGTCCATGAATATATTTTAGTCTTTACAAAAGGTGATTACAGAAGAAATGCTGGCGATAAGGAAAATACTATTACCAAAGAGCAATTTATGGAATGGACAAAATCAATTTGGACTATGAATGCAGAATCAGCTAGAAGGATTGGCCACCCTGCGCCATTTCCTGAAGAATTACCACTTAGATTGATACAATTATACTCATTTAAAGATGATATTATATTGGATCCTTTTATTGGTAGCGGAACCACAGCTTTAGTAGCTTTAAAAAATGATAGAAAATACGTTGGTTATGATATAAGCGAAGAATATGTAAAACTAGCTGAAGATAGAATCAAAATTTTCCAAAGCCAAACTAAAATAGAATTTGATAAAAAACAGGAAAAGAAAGCAAAAATTACATCGGCTAACAGCGTGTTTGCGGCTCCGCTTACACCTCGTTAAACACCGTTTGATTTTTAACACTAAAAATGCTTAAATTACTTTAGGCATTTTTTAGTTTATTGACGTTTAGTTTGGTGTAAGCTACGCCTATATTGTCGGCTCGTTTCGGTGGTCAGCTCCGCTGATATTTCACCACCTCAACTCACCGCCAACATCGCAAACACGCAAACGTTAGACGAAATGCTGGCCGCATGAACGGCTCTTAAAAATTAATTTACACTTTTATGTCACAATTTTTGAGGGTCGCATGTCTTCATAGTATTAACTATTAAATCAGCTAGATAGATGCCTGGGTTGATTCTAGACTTTAAGCAGTTAGCTATTGAGGAGTAAAGCTATAATTATAGCTGATAGAATAGAAATTGTAGTTATGTCCAGGTAACATAATTACGATCCTCTATCCGTGCGGCCAGCACATCGCCTAACAGCGGATTGCCGGTTCATAAACTAAATAAAATTATTTTTAATAAACGATATGACAAAAATTAAAATCATCTGTACATTATTATTTATAATCTTACTGAATACAGGTTGTACTAATAGTAAAGCAGTTAAAGAACAGCAAGAAAAAATTGATTATTTAACCTCACAACTGAGTTCAACTACAGAACAAATCAGCGCACTTAATGAACAAAGTGAGTTAGATAAATTAAATAGTACCAAAGAAACATCGAAAGCTATTTCACCGGTTATACCAAATACAAATACTCAAACTAACATTAAGCCAAAAGCTGAACAAAATAGCGCTTCCACAGAAATTAATGACGATAAAGATAAAGCTTTAGAGGTAGAAGAAGAAATTACCAAACCTGCAGCTGAACCTGTAATTGAGGATCCGCCAGTTATCATAGATGCTGAACTATTATTGGAATATCAAGATAAATTGCTTTTGGCTTATAATTTAGGTACTGCTACACATACAAATTTTACTAAATTATCAAATCAATTGACTGATTATTATAATGAATGGAAAAATTTGAACAATAGAATGGCAACTGCTCGTAGTGATTATCTGAACGGTATATTGTCTGCGGAAGAATATGCTGATTTAGTTTCAGAATATCATAATGCTGATATAAATTTATCAAACCTAAGTAAAATTGTAGAAGACGGTGAAGCTCTTAAATTATCTATAAGCAATTACATTGATACCCTGGAATACATTGTATCAAGCATAGAAAAAGGGAATGACCTATCCGTTTCGCAATTAGATTTAGTGCATAAATATCAAAATGAAATCTATAATAATGAATCAAAAAACTATTATATAGGAAATATTATTTTTTAAAAATAATTTTATTTAGTTTATTATTCACCTAAATTACTCGTTTGTTTGATGGTGGGACAGCTGAGTTAGCCGAGTTTACCACCTCATCGCACAATGAAGGAACTTTCGTAACTTCGGCAATCTGCGATATGATATTTGACCACATTCCTTAATATGGTATAATGTAAATAATTAACTAAACCATATTAAGCTATAATTATGAAATACCTAAATAAAGCTATAGCTTCTCGCTTAAAAGAGAAGAAAAAAGCCTTAGATAAATTAAGGCCACTACCTGCCTCTGCTGTCAAAAAACTGCAGGAAAAATTTAGTTTAGAAATGACTTATAACTCCAATGCTATTGAAGGAAACAGTTTAACCCTTAAAGAAACTTTTTTAGTAATAAATGAAGGAATTACTGTAAAAAATAAACCCCTAAAAGATCATCTGGAAGCTAAAGATCATTATTCGGCTATAAAATATCTGTATGATCTAGTTGATAAAAATAAACAACATACCATCTCTGAAAAACTAATCAGATCAATTCATGAAATAATCGTCCAAGAAACTGAAAAAGAACAAGCTGGAAAATACAGAAGTGCCAATGTCTATATTGCCGGTTCCAAACATACGCCGCCAAATGCTTTTGAAGTGCCTCGGTTAATGAATCAACTTATAAAATGGTTGAGTCAAAATAAAAAAATGGACATTGTTGAATTAACTGCTCTATTTCATCACAAGCTCGTACATATTCATCCGTTTTTTGACGGCAATGGCCGAACAGCACGACTTACAATGAATCTACTTTTAATACAAGCTGGCTATCCTTTGGCTATTATCTTTAAAAATGACCGTAGAAAATATTATAATGTTTTAGCTAAAGCTGATAAAAAAGATTATGCTCCGCTTATAAATTTTATTGCCCAAACAATAGAAAAATCTTTTGATATATATTTAAAAACATTATCACAGAAGAAAAATAAAGAAAAACTTTTATCATTATCTGAATTAGCAAAAGGATCAAAATATTCCGCTAAATATCTAAATCTTCTAGCTAGACAAGGAAAATTAGAGGCCTATAAAGATGGGCGTAATTGGTTAAGCTCTAAGAGGGCTTTAAATAACTATATAGATAACAGGGAAAGAAAAAAGTAAAATAGTCAACTTCTAATACGCACGTCTGTTATATACCATCTGGCATCTTAAATTACTATACTATGATAAAAGCAATAATATTTGATTGGTTTGGAGTTTGCACCAAAGAAAATTGGGCCGATTGTTTGGCAAGAGAACTTAAACAAAGACTAAATATTGACGAAAAAATTATCCGATCAGAATTTAAAAAATTAATACAGCCCTTTGCCAGAACAAAATTAACACCGGAAGACTTTTTAAAAACTTTTTTAAACTCTCTTGATAAAACAAAAAATCCTGATGATTTTTATTATCTATTTAAAACAATTCCGAAAATTAATTACGAATTATTGGATTTCATTTTAAGTTTAAAATCACATTACCAAATATATTTGCTTTCAAATAACTTCGGCTCAATTTTCCCGAATTATGAAAAGGAAATCGATTTTCGTAAATATTTTGACAAATTATTCTTATCACATAAGCTAAAATTAAGTAAAACTCAAAATAAAATCTGGGAAAAAGTTTTATCGAAAATCGATTTTAAGCCCACTGAACTGGCTTTCGTTGATAATAAAAAAAAGTATCTTGAATATCCTAAAACGCTCGGAATAAACACAATATTATTCTTAAATAATGAACAAATTAAAGATAGAATATCCTTACTAGATAAGGATTAAGATAAAAATACATCGCCTGCTTGGCTGTCAACTTATCCAAAAACTCAATGAATAAAGAAAATTTAATAAAATTAGCGCAAGAAATAGTTACTCAAGCGAATGAGTTTAAAAAAACATTGATTAATGAAGAGGCGCCTGTTAATTATGCCTGTGTCTTTTCTCAAAGCAATGAGGAATATGATGAGCTAATTGAAGCTGCTAAAAATATGGATGGAAAAGTCGTGCAGGATACGCAAACCGGCCCGGTGTTTCAAATCCCTCCCCTACCAACCGTTGCCGGCGATCTAAAACTACTTAAAATTCGCAAACCCGATCAATTAAGGCCAGAATGTGGCGATGCTGATTTTACTCTGGAAAATTACAACCAATTTAAAAAAGAAAGTCTGGATAAGCCAGGATTTAAGCTGATTGAACGGGAAAAATTTGAAATGATAGAAGCTAAAAGCCCTGATTATAATGTTTTGGTTTACTTCTCTCACCCGCCTTTAGATGATCAATTAGGGATAAAATAATTTAATAAACCCTTCCCCAAATCCCCCACTGCCCTATGGATAATATAAAATACAATTCCGACGACATTGTCAGTCATCATGGAGTTGCGGCTGTAATCAAAAATCAACAAGGAGAAATTTTAATGCAGAAGCACGCAAAATACGGCTTTTGGACAATTCCTGTTGGTAAAGTTAAGAACGGGCAAAGTATTGAAGAAGGATTAAAGCAGGAAATTCTTGAAGAGTGTAATATTTATATAGAAAAATCCAAAGAAATAACAGTACGTAATTATACTTATAACCGAAACGGCAATGAAGTTTTGGTCGCTAGCCATTTATTTGAAATTTTACATTACTCTGGCGAAGTGAAAAATAACGAACCTCAAAAACACCAACAGCAGATTTTTCTACCGCTGGAAAAAATCAAAACCCTTGCTTATTTATCTGATTTGACTTTGTTATATTTGGAAACATTAGGCATTAAACGAGAAGCGAAAATTTAAATAAAATTCTCTTGAAATATAAAATACCACGTCAGCAAATGACGTGGTATTTTATATTATTTATGAATGTTAATTAGTTGTTAACTTTAACTAAAGTTGATGCTGTATTTATTCCTAAAGTATTTAATCCCCAGGCATTAAACCAATCTTTGGAACTGTTATCAATAGTGCCGTTGGTATCAACATGAACACCGTTACCGTCTGTTCCCGAAGTATCTGACCAAATGTAATTGACGGCTCGCTGCATGCCACTGGTATCGGCGTTTTCCGCCAAACAGTATTTTGACTTATCGCCATTAGGAGCGTGAACATTACAATGACCGGTTAAATATTTAGTATCGGTTATTAATTCAACGTCACCTTCTGCCAAATAAGTTTGCAGACTATAAGCTGTTACAGGTTCATCAATACCATTAACGTTTCCTATAATAGTATAAACCTTGGTAGTGGCAGCAGGAATCATTCTGTCATCATTAAAAACCAGGAACATATTTTGAGAACCAGAAACTTGACTGTTTAACTGCGCCCAACCGCCCAGATTAAGCTGATGTTGAGTACTGGTACTCACTAAGCCGTCATACACTCTATAAGAATTAACTCCGGTATCGCCAGGCGTTAAATAAGTGCCATTCTCCTTAACCATAATTCTATCCAAAGTAAAAGAGGCGCTTTCGGCACTATCATTTAAAACCGCTTTTAAATTGATTTTTTTAAGAGTGACTGCTGTTCCTTCGGAAGCAGTAACGGAAAACTTATAAATGGTATTATAGCCGGGAATTAAAGTGTCATTACCCAAAGCAACCTTGGCAAATATCGGATAGGTTTTATAAACCACCAAAGTATTGCCTTCTATATCTCCCATATTATCAGTCTGATTTTTGGTATAAGTATCGCTGACCGCTTCAAAGCCATCATCATAATCAAAAGCAAATCTTAGAATATCACCGGCATAAGCGCCGATGGTACCGGCAATCTGATTCAAATTGCTAACCACCGCCACATCAACGCTGATATCTGCCGGCACAAAAATCGGATCAGTAGCGAGATAAAAATCAGCATTACCGGCAAGTAAAATTTGGGTTGCCGAAACAGTCTGACCCTGCTCATTGGTGTAATACAGTTTAACAGAATCAACTGAACGATTATAAAGTTGATCATTAATTTGTTTGATTCTAAGATGAGTAATCCTAAATGATTCGTCAGTAGCACTAAAACGCAAATTTAAAACCGGAACATCAGCTGTACCGGCAACTACCGGCCCTGCAACTGGACTGTTATTATCAGCGGCATAAATATTGCCACCGGTAATAATAACGGAAATCAAAGTTAAGAACCGATTTGCCAAAACCCTGTTAGTGTTACCTCTAGAACCATTCTTTTGAGCAGCAATATGACGAATCAAACGTCCATTTTGATAAGCAACGATATTATAATCCCTGCCATGGGTATTAAAGATATCAAAAGCCAAACGCGCAGGAGATGATAACGCAGAACTGATATCCCCTTTCAAGACCAAGGTTTTTGTCTGTCCGGCGGGAATCGTATAATTCAAATTATTAAAGGTAACAAAACCGGAAGAATGGAAAGTCTGAACATTGCCGATTTGCGTATATTGCTCTCCTTCCTTTACAAAAAGTTTTAAACTGGTAACTATATCTTGAATATAAACATTTTCATTGGGATCATGAGTAAAATACAAAAAATTTCCAGCGCCGTCACCATCAACATAACCGGCGAACTTAATGCTTTCTACCGTAACATCACCTCTTCTGCCGCCTGTCAAATCATAGTACAAAAGTTCGGCATTATTAGTGCCCTTAAAGAAAGTATGAATACCGGCATAATCTCCTAAAGAGGTTGCTAAACCATGGTTATGTGGTCTTCCAGAAGAATCCTCACTTTCTTTGACCGTCGGGGAGTCATTAACTTCAGCCGGACTTAATGCCCAAGCCACGTTTGCTCCCAAAATTAAGGAAAGGATAGTTAAAATTACAAAAACTTTTTTCATAGAATTATTAGTTTATTTATTAAATTTATCAGTTGTTTTAGCTAATTAATAAACGAAATTATCTTATATTATCACTCCAGTTTATGCTTGTCAAATGAACTTTTTTAAACATTAAAAATCTGCGTAATAATAAAGAGAAAATAAATAAGAGCAAGGACCATGCCTTCATATTTGGAAATATCATTTTTTGATCTAGAGAAAATATAAAAAATTGTTAAACCAAGATAAAGGAAAATAAAAGTTAAAACAATTTCAATCTTTTCTATTTTAAAAGGGCCGTTGATGATAATCAACAAGCCGAAAATCAAAGTATTAAAAGTAGCTGAACCAAGATAATCGCCGAAAGCTATTTCTTTATGCTTTTTCACTATTGCTCTTACTGCTATAACCAATTCAGGTACATTAGTACCAATGGATAAAATCAACAGACCAATAAGGGAAAGAGGGATTTTCAACAAATCAGCAAAATAAATAGCTTCATCTATAAGCAGTCTACTCATAAAAAAGATTATTACTGCTCCGCCGACTATTTTTCCTAAATCAAGATAATGTTTTTTAACAGGAAAAATTTTCTCTTTTAACTCTTCTATATTGTCTTTAACATCTTTTTTTCTTTGGATGAAATACAACAAAATAACGTACAAAGCGATCATTAATATTCCTTCATAACGATTTAACTCACCATCCAAAGCCAATAGCGCCGGCACAGTAACCACAAAAAGAGATAAGGCAAAATCCCGGCGGCTAAAAAGATGCTTTAGCTGGATGCCATTGCCGAAGATAGCCAAAATCGGAATAATAAATAAAAAAATAACAATGGAAGCACCCATAAGATTGCCGGCAGAAATTTGCGGCACTTTTTCCATAATGGCATTAATTGCCACTGATAATTCACTGATGGAAGTTAAAATGCCCAACAACAAAAAAGCGATAGCAAAACCAGTACGATTAAACCTTTTAGCTATATTGTCAGTTGCTTCAATAAGAATACCAGCCAAAAACCAGATCACTGACAAGGAAAAAAGAAAAATTATAATGTTTAAGAGGATGTTCATGATAACAGTATATCTTCTTAATTATAGTAAAAAATCGCACTTTTGGCGATTTAATTTTTTGGCTAATGTTCTTACCTTTTATCCGGATTCCTTTTGGTTCTTCACTTTTCCCTAATTTAGGATAAAAAGTAAATCCTCCCAAGCCACCGAATCTGGATCGATCAGGGGCACTTCTAAAAAAGACCTATTCACTTGTCAAATAGGTCTTTTCTTTTTACTAAAAAATTAATAGAACAATTCTGTTATATCTTGAAAATCATTGTTGAATTTTTCTTTAGGATTGTTTTATAAGTTGTTTAAAAAATTTTGTTTCATTTCTTCGCCACATAGTTTATTTATTTCATTTACAATAGCGTCTTGGCAAAAAAATTTATGTTTAGGCACTGTTATGAATGGTTTTGTGTTTCCTTCAAAATTTAGTTTACATTTCTCGGGTAGTTTATATTTAAAATGTTTAGCCCTTCTTTTACTAGCATCTGTAAATCCTATTTTAAGTAATGCTCTAATACACTGTTTTTGCGTGAAGTCATAACCCATATATTTCTATGCATATTGCTTTTGCTCTTTCGCTTGCTTTAAACGGACTGTTCCTTGACCAGCCAAATTCAAAGTATCAAAAACATAATCAGAATCAAATTTAGACACATTAAAATATTCTAGAACTGCATCATTCATCATTTCTAGTAATTCTTCCGGGTTGCTGGCATTAGTAACTAACCCGGGTAGACTTTTAGAAGTAGCAATTAAACCATGTCTGTTTAATTGAATATCCCAATCAATTCTATCAGGAATGTTATACTCTTTTTTTATATAATTAGGGTCCTTTTGAGGGAAAAATAGTCTTAATAAATTCATATAATTTTTATTATTTACTTATAAAGATTATAGCATATAATCATAAAATTACCTAATAGTCAAGTAAGAAAATAAATTTTATTTCGCCTAACATTCCACTATAAGCGAAAGTGAAATTTGGGTGAGTGTGTAGCAACGAACCTCATATACTTTGTTGTACGATGTAAAATTTAATCTTCAATGTCTTGATTCCCTCCTATGCATTGATTGCCTTCAACCTTTTGTGAACCTTTAATTTTTTGATTCCCTTTAACGATTTGCTGACCACCAATTGTTTGAATAGGTCGATTTTTGCGTTTTTTTTGAATGAAATAAATATGATAACCAGAAAATAAAGTCAAGACTGCAATAAATATGGCTATTAACCATTGATAGTTATTGATTATAAATTTCAACATATCTTGATTAAATTTTATTTTGTACAACAGTATATATGCGAACCTATCAACATTTTAACTAAGATAAAACAAATTGTAAACCCCGTTAGAAGCTCAGCTAGGGCATTAACCCCTCCCCTGTTCGCTAAAAAATATAAGCATTCTCATCTCTCTTGGCCTTTCAATTTAATTCAAGACCGCTTCCGAGAAAAGTTTTAAGAAGTGGCAAGCCGCTCAAGCATTTTTGCTTCTAACGGGGTAAATATCTTAAAAGAACCTGCATTTATACAGGTTCTTTATTCATAATTTAATAAAATTATTTTAACGTTTTGCCCATTGCGGAGCACGGCGGGCGCGTTTTAAGCCAGGCTTTTTTCTTTCTTTTTCCCGGGGATCTCTGGTTAAAAATCCTGCGCCTTTAAGAGTTTTACGAAAATTAGAATCAATTTTTAATAAAATCCGTGATAACCCATGCCTAATACTTTCTGCCTGTCCTCTTGTTCCACCGCCGCTTACTTTTATTGAAATATCATACTTACCTTCCAAACCAAGAAGTTTTAAAGGTGCTATAATAATTTGTTGATGTTCAAAATAAGGAAAACTTTGACGATAATCTTTTTGATTAACAATAAACTTTCCCTCTGTTTTTTTAGTGTATAACCGCACCCGGCTAACAGAACTTTTACGTTTGCCCACTGCATATAAATAATCCAGTTTCTTGCTAGGCGCAGCAGGTTTTTTACTGACTGACTCTGTTTTGACAGCGGCCTTGGCTTTGACTTTGGCTTTTGGAACCATATTTATTTAATCTTAAAAGTTAATCTTTTAATCATTTCTTTTCGTAATTTATTCTTAGGCAACATGCAAAAAACTGTTTTTCTAAAAACTTCTTGGGGCTTTTCTTTCAGTAATCTTGAAATCGGTATTTTTTTTAAACCGCCGGGATAACCACTAGCTCTGTAATAATACTTTTGTTCAGCTTTTTTACCGGAAAGTTTTAGTTTACTAACGTTTTCCACTTCTACAAAATCACCCATATCCAAGTGCGGCTGATAGCTAACTTTATGTTTGCCCATTAATAATATGGCTATTGGGGTAGCTAAACGTCCGGCAATTTTACCGCTGGCATCAAAATGATGATGTTCTCGCTCTATCTTAATTTTTGTTCTGGCTTTTGTCATATGATTTAAATGAATTCTATCTGTACCATTTTAGCGGCATCGCCTTGACGCTGATTTAATTTAACAATTCTTAAATAACCACCTTTTCTTTCTTTATAACGAGGACCTAGGACTTCAAAACTTTTCTTAACAGCGCTTTTGATCGGCAATAATTTTAAAATCTCGCGGTAATTAGCTAGGGTATTATTTTTGCTTCTGGTAATGATTTTTTCTACAAAAGGCCTTAAAGTTTTAGCTTTGGCTTCGGTCGTTTTGATTTTTTCGTATAAAATAAGCTGGCAAGCCAAATTCTTAAGCAAAGCTTGGCGGGAAGCTTTAGGACGATCAAGGATTTTTTTCTTCTTTCTATGTCTCATAGTTTTTATTATTGATTTTTACTCATCACTTTTTACTTTTTTAGGTCTGCCTCTTTTCCTCTTGGGTTTTTCTTCTTCCACAGGAGTGTTATCTGGAGCTGTTTCTGCTGGTTCCTCTTTTACTTTTTCTTCAATTTCTTGGTCTTGTTTAGGCTCTTTTACTGATTGTTTAGCTGCATCTTTAGAAATTAATAAACTAAGATGTTCATTTAAAACCAAAGCGGCTTTTTCTAATGCCTGGCGCGGAGTAATGGTTTTATCAGTTTCAATCTTTAAGATTAATTTTTCATAATTTGTTTGTTCTCCTACACGCACATTTTCTATTTCAAAACCAACATTCACTAAAGGAGAATAAATAGCATCAATCATGATAGTGCCAATGTCTACTTTTTCTTTTTCACGTTCTTCCACCGTCACATAACCATAACCTTTTTGCGCAATCATTTCCATTTCCACTTCGCCCTTGGCATCAGTAATAGTAAGAATTGGCTGTTCAGGATCAACTATCTCTATAGCAGAATTTTTTTCAATATCAGCGGCGGTAACTGTTTTTTCGCCTTTAACTTTTAAACTTAAAACTACTGGTTCATCAGAAAAAACTTTTACCCTGACCTGCTTTAAATTCAGCATAATTTCAATTAAATCCTCTTTAATATTGGGCAAGGTAGAAAATTCATGTTGAGTCCCTTTAACCTTAAATGAACTAATAGCCGCCCCCTCTATGGAAGAAAGTAAAACGCGTCTTAAGGCATTACCTAAAGTCACCCCATAACCGGGATAACAAGGTTCAATAGTCACTTGGGCACGACTATTTTTTAATTCTTTAATATCAGTGGTTGTAGGAAGTGGAATACTCATAAATTTTATTTTTAATTATTATGATTTTAGAACTATCTGGAATAAAATTCTAATATCAAAGTCATATCAAAAGGCACTGGCACCTCCTCTTTTTTCGGCAAACTTACCATCTTGCCCGTTAAATTGGCCGGGTCAAAACTTAACCAGCCCATTGTTTCTGTTTTGCCAAATTGGGGCAGGCGATTCTTCCAAAAAGCTTTTTCTAAAACTTTCTTATTAACCGTAATAACATCACCGACCTTAACCTGATAACTGGGAATACTAACTTTTTTACCGTTAACCAAAAAATGGCCATGGTTAATCAGCTGTCTGGCAGTATCTCGGGAACTGACAAAACCCAGACGATAAACAATATTATCAAATCTGGTTTCTAAAAATCTTAAAATATTTTCGGAAGAATCTCCCGACATCTTGACGGCTTTAAAATGATAATTCTTAAACTGTTTTTCCAATAATTGATAAAGCCGTTTGGCTTTCTGCTTTTCCCTTAACTGCTTATTATAACTGGAAGTTCTTTTAAAACTGCTGGTTGAACCGTGAATTCCCGGAGGATAATTGCGTTTCAATAAAGAACATTTGGGCGAAAGACATTTCTCGCCTTTAAGAAAAAGCTTAATACCTTCACGGCGGCAAAGTTTGCATTTCGGATCTAAATTTCTGGCCATATTATGTTAATTTATAAAAATTTAATTATTAAACTCGGCGCACTTTAGGCGGACGACAACCGTTATGAGGTATGGGAGTAACATCTTTAATAGAAACTACTTGTAAGCCGCCGCCCTGCAAAGCCCTGATAGCCGCTTCACGGCCAGATCCAATACCCTTAACAAAAACATCAACTTCTTCTATGCCAAAATCCCTGACTTTCTCCAAGGCGTTTCTTACTATAATACCGGCAGCATAAGGAGTTGATTTTTTTGGTCCTTTAAAACCACAAACACCGGCCGAAGACCAACCTAAAACATTACCGTTTTGGTCTGTAATGGTAATAACAGTGTTATTATAAGTTGCCTGAATATAAACCAAACCATGACGGACTGTTCGTTTAATTTTTTTCTTTCGTGTTTTAACAACTTTTTTTTGGACCATATTTTAAAATATTAAAAAGATAATTGATAGCTTAAGTTTTTTGCGAAGTCGGTTTTTTACCACTGCCCATGGTACGACGGACATTACCTCTGACCGTGCGGGAATTAGTTTTTGTTCTTTGTCCTCTGCTTGGTAAATTCTTTTCATGACGGGTACCGCGATAACATTTTATTTCCTTAAGCCGTTTAATATTGGTTAACACTTCTCTTTTTAAATCACCTTCTACTTTAAAACTCTTTTCTATTACCCCTCTTAATTTGCTGATTTCATCCTCCGACAAATCTTTGACTTTAATCTCTGGATTAATATTAGTCAACTTTAAAATCTCCCCGGCTCTGCTGTGACTAATACCGTAGATAGCCATTAAACCGGCTGCTATTCTTTTTTCGTTTGGTAAAGTTATTCCTGCAATACGAGTTGCCATAAATTTATTTAATAATCAATAACCAATTAACTATCCTTGACGTTGTTTATGTTTGGCATTTTTACAAATACAATGCAAACGACCTTTACGTCTGACAATTTTGCAATCTTTACAAATTTTCTTAACTGATGATCTGACTTTCATAAAAAAATAAATAATCTAAAACTTTGAAATAATAGTAAGATACTTTATTAAAGATTTAACTGATCACATGCGGTAAGTAATCCTGCCTTTGCTTAAATCATAAGGACTCATTTCCACTTTGACTTTGTCGCCAGGCAAAATCCTGATTTTATACATTCTCATCTTGCCTGAAAGGTGAGCTAAAATCTCATGACCGTTTTCCAACCTCACTTTAAAAGTGGCTGAAGGCAAAAGCTCTTCTATAGTGCCTATTATTTCAATAAAACCTTTTTTATTTGTTTGTGGATTATTTTCCTCCATTGAGCGATTAATTTTTTTATATGTTATCCGCCCTTCGCTAGATCCTTCACTTTCGTTCAGGACGTAGCTACGGCGGATTTTATCAGCCAAACCTGCGAAATCAACCGAAGTCCGTCCCTGAATTATTTCCATACCTAATATAATTCTAACGGACGAAGGCTGATAAAACAAAAAAGAAACTCTCTATAAAGAACTGCTGCTGTTTTAACTAATACTCGCGCTTTATAGGGCATTTTCTTTGATATTTGGCAATTTTTTAATTTTTAATACAAGTAAATATAATAATACCTCTTTTAGAAAATATGTCAAGAACAAATTCTAATGCCTTATAGTTAGCATTAGAATTTGTTTATTATTTTAAAACCAACAATATACCCACTCCTCGCCCCGACGTAAAGAGGGGTTAACTCCGAGCATCAACGAGGAGCTAACACCGTTCTTCCTAATTATGTAAATTATTCCAAAATCGCTTTAATCCTTCTCACGCCAGCTGAAGATGCTTCTTCTTTAATGATTTTGAAGTGTCCTAATTCACCGGTATGAGTTACATGCGGACCGCCGCAGATCTCTCTACTAAAAGGAGATCCCGAGCTTGTCGAGGCGGCCGAGGGATCACCGATTGAATACACCTTCACCTTCTTGCCGTATTTTTCACTAAACAAACCAATCGCCCCTGATTTTTTTGCTTCTTCTATACTGGCCTCTTTAAAAGTAATTGGTAAATTCTCTTTTATTTTTTGATTAACAATTTCTTCAACTTTTTTAAGTTCTGCTTCAGTTAATTTTTGAGAATGAGAAAAATCAAAACGTAATCTTTCTGCTGTTATATTACTGCCCTTTTGCCCAACCTGATCGCCTAAAACATCACGTAAGGCCTGATGCAAAAGATGGGTAACTGTATGATATTTAGTAACAATTTCTGAATCATCTGCCAAGCCGCCTTTAAACATGCCAGCGGAAGCCGTACGCGAAAGTTCCTGATGTTTTTTAAATTCCTTTAAAAAACCTTGTTCATCAACCACCACCCCTTGCTCTTTAGCAAGTTCTTTAGTCATTTCCAAAGGAAAACCGTAAGTGGCATAAAGATCAAAGGATTCCTTACCGGAAATTTCTTTATCCAAAGAAAGTCTTTTAAATTCCTTAAGACCTTTTTCCAAAGTTTTTTCAAAACAGTCCTCTTCTTTATTTAACTCATCAATAATTCTTTGTTTGTTTTTTAAAACTTCTGGATAAATATCTTTAAATTGTTCAACCACAATTTTTACCAAAGGCGTGGTTAAATCCACACCCAAGGGCAGATCAATCTTTCTAGCATGTCTTATAGCCCGGCGAATTAATTTTCTGACTACATATCCCTGATCTAAATTAGAAGGAATAATACCAATCTCATCAGCTAAAATAAAAATTGCCGCTCTACAATGATCAACAATAATTCTGGCGGAAGTTTCCTCGTAATTTCTGGACATTGATTTTACAAAATCAATTAAAGAACTAAATAATTCTGTCTGATAAACAGATTCTTTACCCTGCAAAATTGCGGTAGCTCTTTCCAAACCAAAGCCAGTATCCACATTTTTTTGTTTTAAATTTTCTAAAGTACCGTCAGCTTTTTTATTAAACTGCATAAAAACATCATTCCAGATTTCTATCCATCTTTTATCATTGGGATCAAAAACTTCCGGTGCTTTACCTTTACCGCCCCAGTAAAACATTTCTGTATCAGGACCTTGCGGCCCAACAGAATCTCCGCCAGCCGGCCACCAATTATCTTCTTTGCCTAATTTGGCAATCCGTTTTTCATCTATTCCTTTACTTTTCCAAAGATGATAAGATTCCTGATCAAAATCACAGTCTTTGTCTCCGGCAAAAACAGAGATAGCAATTTTTTCAGGATCAAGTCCTAGCCATTTTTTATCAGTTAAAAATTCCCAGCTCAAATCAACTGACTCCTCTTTCCAGTAACCTCTGCCGTTAATGCCGTCAGGCGCCAAAGGATCGCCCAATGACCAGTTACCAAGCATTTCAAAAAAAGTTAAATGACTGTTATCGCCCACTTCCTCAATATCACCGGTTCGAAGACACTTTTGGCAATTAGCTAATTGTTTGCCTGCTGGATGTTTTTCGCCCATTAAAAAAGGCACCAAAGGGTGCATGCCAGCAGTGGTAAATAATACCGAAGGATCATTTTCTGGAATCAAAGAAGCACTAGGAATGATTTGATGACCTTTGGCTTTAAAAAAATCCAAAAATTTCTGTCTAATTTCGTTTGCTTTCATTACTATCTAATATATCCAAAAAAAGTTAATAAAGCAAGATGACTTTTGATGAATCTATAAAATTTTTCCACCACCCAAAACAACTTGATCCTGATAAAAAACCACAAATTGTCCTGGCGTAATCGCCCTTTGTTTTTCTTTAAAAGTTACTTTAACTTGAGTTTGATTGATTTTCTCTACTGTACATTCCTGATTTTTTTGACGATAGCGTATTTTGGCCGAACACTTCAAAGGAAACTCTGGTTTGGCTCCCAAAATCCAATGAACTTCATCAGCAATTAATTCATTTTTAAACAAAGACTTATCATTATCACCTCGTGCTACAATTAAACGATTATTACTTAAATCTTTTTCCACCACATAATAAGGAATACCGCCGCCAACGCCAATCCCTTTTCTCTGACCAATTGTATAATACCAAACCCCTTCATGCTCCCCTATTTTTTTACCGTCAACAGTAACAACATCACCAACTTGTGGTTTTATCCTTTGTTTGAGGAATTCCTTAATCTGAACCTCGCCCACAAAACAAATACCTTGGCTGTCTTTTTTTGCTTGAGTGGCTAAACCGAATTTTTTTGCCAATTCTCTGACTTGTGTTTTATGATATTCACCAATTGGAAACAAACATTTGGCAAGTTGCTCTTGGGTTATTTGATATAAAAAGTATGATTGGTCTTTATCCGGATCAATTCCTCTTAATAGTAGTAATCGGGAATCAGTAATCGGTAATCGGTGATTTTTATTCTCCCTGATTACTGATATCTGATTACTGATTACTGATTTTCTAACATAATGACCGGTGGCTACAAAATCCGCTCCCCTACTCAACGCCTTCTCTAAAAAAACTTTAAATTTTATTCTGCTGTTGCATAAAATGTCAGGATTAGGCGTTCGGCCTTCCTGATATTCTTTAAATAAATATTCAACCACTTGACTGCGATATTCTTTTTCAAAACTGACAACCGAAAGTTTAATACCTAACTGACTGGCAACTAATCTGGCATCTTTTTCATCAGCAAGAAACGGACACATTAATAAACCCTCTGCTTCTGATTGCGGCGTCCAATTTTTCATAAAAACAGCTTCCACTTCATAACCCTGTTCTTTTAATAAAACACAAGTTACAGATGAATCAACACCGCCTGATAATGCCACTATTACCTTTTCTTTTTTATTGATGATATTCATTAATTTCAGTTATATATTACAAATAGCACGTCTTGCCCTCCATAAGCTTTCTTAGTCACCGCCCCGTCCTCCGTAGAAATAGAACTTCTACTTCGGAGGCTGGAAGTTTCAATGAAAGTGATAGCGAAGGAGGGATAAAGCAACGATTACTTTTTTTGAATTAGGTTTCTCCATAAACAAAGAGGCGGCTGAGCAATTAACCGTCTCTAAAAATTTTAAATTAGGATGATTGGTTTTCCAAGTTTATCAAACGTCGATCATGCTCCCAAAAGATCTCTTTCATTTCTTTTTTTTCCTGATCATAAGTACGTACGATATCCAAAACTAATTTCATGGTTTTTTCCAATTTATCAAATCTTTCTTCCATCCTTTCTGCAATGTCTTCTATATTCATAGAATCGTCTTTTTCATTGATTTAGGCCGTTTTTGGCATAGGACTTCAATATTAATTATTAACGACCCTGTACAATCAATAATATCATTGCTAATTAAAAAGTCAACCAAAATTCACTAATGAAACACGGATAATTCGCCTCTCGGCCACGAGCTCGAGATCGAGTGGCGGATTTACAAAGTCACAATTATTGACTTACAGTGCTGGGTTTACTATGATTTAGATAGTTTTGGGTTATAATAAAAATTTAAAGGTAAAGTAACACTGTTAAGCGAAATTTCTAAATCTTCCACCAAAATTAATTGATAATTATGACTAAAATCTGCTTTAAACCTATTGGGCGAATTGTTTCAAAATTTAAAAATCCTAAAGATTTGATTTTTGCTTGTGAAAAAGGATTACAAACAAAAACTAATGCTAAAATAATTCTTGATAAAAAATATAAGCAAGGGCTTAATGGTTTGGAAAAATTCTCTCATATTTTTGTGATCTATTTTTTAAATCAGGCAACAAAACTGGAACTTATAACTCATCCCGGACCGCCAACCGAAAAAGAGTTACCAAAAGTTGGCGTTTTTGCTTCCAGAAGCCAATACCGGCCAAATCATATTGCACTTAGATTAGTCAAGTTAACTAAAATAGAAAATAATATTCTGCATATAAAAGGTTTAGATGCAATCAATGGATCAAAAGTTATAGATATAAAACCATATGTCAAAGGTTTTGATAGACCTGATAAATTCAAAACCGCCCCCTGGTATGACTGGTTAGAAAAATAGGCAAAGTCAGACACGCTTCCCTTTTAGCTGCTTCTTTATCAGCCTGATTAATAACTTTATTTAACTGATCACTAAGATAATGCTGACTTAAACCTTGGGTAATTTGAGGAATTTTATCCAGTTCGTTTTTTAATCTGCTTTCCAGTTCTGCCGCAGAAATTTCCAGTTTTTGCAAAAGCAAAACAATCAAATTGTCTGTTTGTTTTATTAAAACAGATAAAAGATGCGTCACCTCAATTTGTTGATGATTTTCTTTTGGGAAGCAATTTCCATTGACTGCTGCAATGCTTCCTGGGTTTTATAAGTTAATTTATCTAGTTGTATTATAATTAATATTATTTATTTGACTGTTTAAACCGTTTTTTGTTAGCTGAAATAAGATGGATAATAGCTATAGGCCATAAAAATATTTCCAAATACCAATACCAGTGATGGAAATAGTTAGCGACTATAATACCGCCACTGCCGTTTATATTATAAACACCGATTAGATCCTTAGAAAACGGCCAAAGCCATCTAATTCCATAAAACATTGTATCAACCAATAAATGTACAAAAATATTAACAAAAACTATTATTATAGCGTATTTAAACCATTTTTTACGATAAAAACAGCTAATTATAATTAATATAACTAAAGCTATCAAGTAGAAAAAAGGTAAATGAGTAATTAAATACCGATGACTTAAATACAACTCGTTGGTAAAAATTTGATAAAAAAAATCAAGGTCAGGCAGAACTGCCGAAAATATTCCCAAAGCCAGCCACTGCCACTGCCATAATAAATTGTTCTTTTTCATCACATAATAAGTGGTAAAATAAGCTACGGGAATGTGACCTAACATCATAAAATTTTCAGTTTAAAAATTAATTAT
>JAHITV010000042.1 GCA_018817315.1 Patescibacteria group bacterium | reverse complement strand
GTGTACTTTGATGTCATTTTGTTCTTTATCTTCGGTCATATTTTTGTTTTAATCAGCTTAACTATCAAAAGGATTGGAAAATACTTGCGGATTTAATTTTAATACAATATTAAAATTGACCTGTCCACCTGAAGAGTCTCCGCTCATATTGCCAATCTCAACATTCTCAAAAACATCCCCCTCTGCTTCCTGTAAAACAATTAATTGTTTAGCCACAGCAGTATAATCAGTGGCAGTAGCCGCTAAAGTTATTGTACCATTAGTAGTAGCGGCAAAGGTTGTATAATAAACATCGGGGATGGTTAAAGATTCTAATTTAGTAAAAAATTTAGTCCAATAAACATGTTGCTGAGCTAACTTTTTAACTGTTTCCACTTTTTTACTCCACAAAAAAGCTTTCTTTTCTAATGACTTATACTGATTAAAATCTTTTTCTTTTTGTTGTAAAGTTAGACTAAGTTTTTTATCCTGACTATAAACATAGTTACCATAAAAAATTAAACCCAAATAACTCAAAAATATTAATAATACCCCAATTAAAACAGCTGTTCCCAAAGAATAGAACACCTTTTTTGTTGATAAAAGATAAGTTCCTTCTGGTATTAAATTTACATCAATTGATCCTCCATGAGACCCTTCTTCTACTTTCTTACCCGCTGATAAAGTTGCGCTTTCTTGGAGTGAAATAACAGGACTTGATTCAGAGCTTTCTTTGGGCTTTACTTTGCTTATTGGTTCAGCTAGAGAATCTTTTTTCTTAGGTTTAGTTTTAAAAAATCTACTTAAAAAGCTTTTCTTTGGTCTGTGATCTTTGTCTTTTTTGATTTTAGTAACCGAAACTACTACTGGCTTTGTTTTCGGCCTAGGTTTTTCTTCAATTTTAGGAGGTTGTTTATTTTCTTGAGGTTCGGGCTCTGGCTTAGCTGCTTTTTCTGGTTTAGGTTTTTCTTCGGGGGTAGTAGGAGGAATATAAAAATCAACGGACGCAGAATCACTACCTTCCTCTTTTCTTTTAGCTACCTGCTTTTGCCGCTCTTCCTCTTTTCTTAATTCTTCTGGCAGCAAATTGATATTATCAAACTCATCATTCATATATAAAATTTTAAATATCCCTCATGGCTAAACCTATGGCTACTGCTAATCTGGAACCAATTTCATCTAAAACGGGCTTAAGCTCTAAAGGATAAATTATTTTGTCCCAAGGATTACCAATAATGGTTGGTTTGTTAAAAAAGTTAGAAAAATAATCTGTTAAATTTGGCAAAAAAGCCGAACCACCCGACAGAATAATTTTTTCTATTTCCATCGTGCCCTGATTATGATAAAGATCAAAAACATACTTTATTTCATTAATTACTGGAGTTAAAGCGCTGATAATCAATTTAGGAATACCTTTTTGATTAACGTCCTGGTTAATACTGACACCAAAATCCCGCTTAAACTGTTCCGCTCTTTCCACACTAATATTTAAACTGTTGGCAATTGCTTGGGTAATGGATAAACCCCCAATATCAACACTACGATTTAAAATAGCTACGCCTTTTTCAATAACACAAGTATCAGTGGTTATTGAACCTATATCAACAATCATACTAGGAGCTTCGTTATAACCAACCATAGATCTGGCTAAAGCAAAAGCTTCTGTTTCTAAGCTGATTAACTTAAGACCGGTTTGCTTAAAAATCTCTATATAACGGCTTACTAAATTTTTAGGTGCAGCGGTTACTAAAACTCTGTTAGTACGAGACTGTTCAGAACCAAACTTTGCTGTTTTATTTCCCAATAAATGAAATTTTCCTTTACTTTCTTGCTCTTGACTACTAGTAGCTTCAATTTCTTCCTTTTCGTTTAAAACTTTAAAATCTAAAATCATTTCTTCCAAAGGCAAAGGTACATACTTCTTAGCTTCCCATTTAATTGCCGAATTCAAATCCTTGGCCGGCATCTTAGGCAGAGTAATAATGGAATTAAAAACAGAAAAAGTCGGCAAAGCAGCAATAGCTCTATCTGTGGTTACATCTGCTGATTTTAAAACTTTTTTTAAACCAGTGATAATTCTTTGACGAGTTTCTGGAGTATTACTGCGAATAATATCACTGCTAATATCAATATAACCATAGGTGACTAAAAATGGCTTGCCGCTTTCCCTTTTTAACTCTACTACTTTAATACTGGCTGTTCCTATATCAACGCCTAAGTAACTATCTTTAGAAGAAGAAAAAAGTCCCATATTAATTAATTGTTTTGCTCATTAAAAGTGAAAAAAATAACATTTAACAACTAAATTATAACACAAAACCCTTATTAAAGTGAAATCCTGATTATCTTTTATTACTGAATTTGGGTGGTAGCTAAAGTTTCTCTCCAGCTGGGCAATCCTTGGGCTAAATCCTCTAAACCAGGAGGAGTGTTTACTATAACTCTGCCGTCATAAATAAACTTTTCTGATGGTTCCCTGTTCATTTTAAAATGACGTTCTAAATAGAACTCTTTAGCTATAACTAAACCATAAACCACCAGTTGACGATGTGAAGCTGAATCATCACCAGTATAAAATTTACCGCCGCTACCAGGGAAGCCTGTTCGCTCAAGTACAATAAAATTACCTACCACATTAGTAACTGTAGGGTCAATAAAAAGATCCCCCTTGATAATCCAAGCTAATGAAGCTAAATTTTCAATCTGGGCTGTAACAGTATTTTCTTCATAATAAAGATTACTGTTAATATGCAAATCACCATTAATAACAATGGTACCGGCACCAGAAGAATCCAAATATCTGGCATTATAAAAAGTTAAAGGAGATTCTATATAATAATCTCCCGTACCTCCTGTAACTTCATACACTTTATTATCCAAAATTAGTTGTCCTGGTTGTCCGGTTGAAGCAAGTAATTCGGAAAGATCATCAGTTGGACCAGCGGTAATTTCTTCCTTTTGATAAATAGCTAAACTTTTATCAAAATTTGTATCAAAGGCAGGATAAGGTAAACTTTCGTCAATCTGTTCTTGGCAGCCATATTCACTGCTAAAATTTTGTATCGCATCTCCATATCTAATACAATAGGTAGCATTATAACGTCCTTCAGGAGTACCGAAAGAGCCGCTAAAAGAACCAAAGCCATAAACCAAACCAAATTTGGTTTCTAACCAAGGAGCATTAACCTGCCCTTGAGAAAATTGCACCCAACCAACACCTAAAGGATCAACGCCTCCTTCTGTAAAACCATTCCAACCATAACCGCTAAGAGCAAGATCATTAATATCAAGGCGAACACAAAGATCGTCTCCTGGGTCAGCACTACAAAATCCCCAGCCTGGATTCCTTAAAGCAAGCCAGCCATCATCGCTATAAGTTTCAAATTTTCCCCAGCCCTGAACTTCACCAGTTGAGGCATCATAAAGTACTTTAGTATCTCCCCAAGGAGGTGTCCCTGAACAAGTCTCGCCAAAACAAAGCCAGCCAATATTTGGGCTCCAGGCCCAGCCGTAAATATTTTGATCACTAGGACGTAAAGTTAGACCATAACTGCTATCATAACAATGATTATGCTGTTCTCCTTCATAAATATTATCGCAATTCAAAGAAATCCAACCATAATTACTGCTCCAAGCCCAGCCGTAAATACTGGAAGCCACACTCCAATCATTAATTTTAAAAGAAAATTGGTCTGTGGCATCATGACCATCTTTAACCTCTAAAGTAGTAGTAGCAGTTGAGGTGGAATTAAAAGTATGATTTATGCTATATCCTCCATTAGAACCAAGTTGCCAGCCCGTATCCCAGGTTTCATCAGATTCAAAATCCCAACGAAACTGTATATCATCACGGGGAGTTTCATAATCAGTAGTACATCTTGCGTTATAAGCAAAATCTTCATACACATCCAAAGAATTTGGCGGCTCTACAGTAAAGCATGCTTGAGGAGGATAATTTTCTTGCCATTGAAAACGTAATTGATTTATCATCATACTAAGGGAAGGTGTTCCCGAAGGGGTAATATCTACTTTCCAATATAACTCATCTCCTTGGGTATCAGAAAAAGTTACTTCTTGAGCAGTTGGCATTATCCCCGGGGTAAATGTTACAGGAAACCAATCAATATTATTATTAGAAAACTGATAACTAATGGTATATTCAAAATTAATCTGCACCGGCCTTACAGTCACTTTGTTAATAGGATTATTATCAATGCTTTCTAATAAATTCTTTGAAGTAATAGATCCTGATAAAAAACCTTCATCAAAAATTTCAGCAAGTACGGCCTTGCCCATATCAGTCTCAATCTCCACATTGTCAACTTGCTCAATATAAGTTGAGGTGGTAAAACTTTCCACAAAATAACTGGCATTAAGATTAGTATAGCGATGACTTAAAGATAATGTTGCCTGAAAAGTATCACTAAGATCACCTGTTTCCATTGTTTGGGCTCTAAAATATAAAGTCGGTGCATAAATTTTAGTGGTTGACCAATAATAAATCCTGCGATTATCACTTTCGGAAGTATAAACAGAATTTTCTTCATTTATAAATAACCAGCTACTGCCATCATTAGAATATTCTATAAGCCATTCATCAGGTAAAGCTTGAGCAGAGGTAATATCAAAAACAATTAAAGAATCATAAGCATCATTGGTTCCCCCATCCTGTAAAATATCATCACCGCTAAAAACAACTGTTGGAGGACCAGCAGCTGCCTTTCCTTTGTTTTGGAAAACTATTACTGAACTACTGATAACAAGCAATCCTATTAGCAAAAAAATAATGGTTTTTGTTTTCATTTATTAATTTTAATTATCTTAATTGTACCTAACTAGAACCGTTATAACTATAGATGATTATCATTAAATATCACTATCTTTATGATCAAGAAGCAGGCGGTAATTCCACACAGTATAAATAAGGCTTACTCCCATGAACATGATCGTAATCACAATTTATTTGTCTCTGATTCAACCAATTATGATCTGTATATACTGCACGACCTCCTTTACCAAGTTTTGCTGAACTAGCACTACTCCAATTAATACAGGTACGATCAAATCCTGGATTAGAATAACCTGTCCAGACATAATAATAACCACTAACTGAATTAGATAAATTTTCAGATACTTGATTATCACCTGTAGCTATAAAAAGCGTACCTCCTCCAGAATTAACATACTCATAGTCTTTGTAAATTACTTGTTGCGGCAAATAACGCTCTCCTCCGCTATATCCCCAAAGTAAAGCTGCCCACTGACTATTGTCATCTGTATTAACGTCATCTTGGCAAAAATCATTAGCAGACTCCCACCAAGTTTTATTAGGATCAATGCTCTCAAAGTTTCCATTATGTTGAGTATTAGTCACGACAATTCGGAGTGGATAAATCCTTTGTATCTCTAAATCGCTTAATGAGCCAGATTCTACTGATCCTTTAAACGCACTCCACTCTTCTAAAGTTTTATGAGGAATAAAGTAATCTAGAATAGAGCTTAAATTAAACACTCTATATCTAAGAGTATCAACGGCATCAACAATAATATTTTCTCCTCGGTTAATGCGATAAGATTCAGCATAATAAGCATAACCCACGCTAACTAAAATAAATAACAGAACAATAACTATAATCGGCCAAAATTTCTTTAATTTGAATTTCATCCAAAATAATATAATTAATTATTCATCTTGCTCTACACAATAAAGGCGATGATTCTCATCACAAGTACAATTACCTTGATTACAAACATCTCCATAGTAACTGTACCATCGATCATCTGTATAATAAGCCATACCTATAATGCCATAGTTATGACTATCGCCATTACTCCATTTATTGCAATCATAGCCATTTATACATCCTGGTATATCAAATCCTGTCCAAACATACTCCCCCCACTCTCCTATTCGATTTTCTAAAGTAGTAGGATAGTAATTACTACAATAATCAGCAGAAGCAGTAAAAAGGTTTTCTCCCAATTCATTTACATAAATTGTTTCAGGACTAAACACTGGGGTGGGTGTATAATTACATCTTGGTTGGTAGGTAGTTGGATTTCCCAATAAAGGATGCCAATGACTAGTATTACCAGGTAATTGAATCTGCATTTGATCTTCGCAGAAATCAATAGCTGCTTCATACCAGTTTTGGTTATTAAAAGCTCCTCCGTCAAAATCACCACTATGACCTTGATCAGTAACCATGATTCGTCTAATCCATGGTCCACTACGACCAATAATTGGTGTAGAGGTTGGCTCTGCAGAATAGTTACTTTCAATAATTATCTCTCCTCTATAAAAGCTTGCCTCTGTAGGAGTAAAGCGAACCGTAAAATCTCTAAATCCATCAGGCGGTAAAGGTGAGCTATCAAGATTAACAAAATTAAAGGCAGGATCAGTTATTTGGATGTTATCAAAAATTAAATTAGTAGGATCTTCATTATGAATAGTAAATGTTAAATCTTCACTATTGCCAACATCAACTACTTTAAAATCCATATTTCCATGACAATCTAAACCATCAGAGGTGATTTCTAAAAGCCGTGGTAACTCTACACAATATATTGGTTTACCAAGGCCGCACATATCATTACTAAGATCCAACCATTGATCAACAACATTTGCTATACCAAAATTTCCATAACTGTTGTAGTTGCCCCAATTCTCACATGTAGAACCAGTGTATCCAGTCAATACAGTTCTTTGGGTAGGAGTGAAATTATTGAGTATAGTTGTCGGTACCTGATTATCACCATCAGCTGTAAAAAGAGGCTGCCCATTAGATTTCACATAATTATGGACATCATAAATTACCTTTTGAGGTAAATAGGGAGATCCACCAGAATAGCCCCAAAGTAAGGCTGCCCAACGACTGTTATCATCTGTTGTTGGGTCATCTTGGCAAAAATCATTAGCAGACTCCCACCAAGTTTTATTAGGATCTCTGTCCTCTAAGTTACCAGTTAACCAATTATCTGATATGACTATACGAAGATTGTCATATCTTTCCAATTCCAAATCACTTAATGAACCAGACTCTACTGCTTGTTTAAACGCACTCCATTCTTCTAAAGTTCTATGAGGAATAAAGTAATCTAAAGTAGCACTTAAATTAAACACTCTATATCTAAGAGTATCAACGGCATCAATAAGGATATTTTGTCCTCGGTCAATGCGGTAAGATTCGGCATAATAAGCATAACCCACGCTAACTAAAATAAATAACAGAACAATAACTATAATTGGCCAGAATTTTTTTAATTTGGATTTAAACTTCATAAATTTAATGGTTAATTATTTATTTAACTTAGTAATTTAATTTTTTGCTTGTAACTGTTCCACTTGCTGACTTAACTCTTTTATTGCTTCAATTAATACCGCTGTTAAATTTGCGTATTGAAGATATTTATTATTCTTGCTATCTGTCACTACTAATTCTGGCAGAACTTTTTCCACTTCTTGAGCAATTAAACCAATACTTGGCAGATTATTTTCTTTCCAAGTAAATTTAACACCTTGCAATTGATTAACCAGACTAAGAGGATTTTCAATTATTTTAATATCCTTCTTTAAATTCTTATCAGACGAATACAAAAATCTAAAAGCGGTAATTGAGCCATCATCATCAAATCTGATTTGGTCTGCATCATTTTTCCAAAACCTCAACTCATCAGTCTCATCTCTGGCATGATAAATTCCCCAATGACTGTCAGCTGCTGAAGTACTTTGAATATCAATTTCAGCATTATTACCGCTATCTTGGTAAACATGTAATCTGTAATTTGGGCTAGTAGTACCAATACCAACACCAGTTCCATTATTGTAAAGTACACTGTTAGCTAACCAATCTGCACCATCATGGCGCAGTGTTTGACCGGAAGTACCAGTTGGTAAATTACTAACTTCTGACCAGGCAGTTTTACAATCTCCTGCTATACAAAGCCCGCCAGAAGCATTAACCTGACCATTTTGTACGTCTAGTTTATAGTCTGGACCTACTGTACCAATGCCAATGTTAGTTCCATTATTATAAAGCACACTGTTGGCTAACCAATCTGCACCAT
>JAHITV010000041.1 GCA_018817315.1 Patescibacteria group bacterium | reverse complement strand
GTTATTAAGAAAACCGAGGAAAAATATAAAAAACGCAAAGGCAGTATTAACAAGGAAAAACAAATTTTAATCAAACAAAAACTATCAATTGAAAAGAAAAGGGATGTGGCCGAGGAAAAGCTATTTAGTGGAGTAATATCAGATGAGGACTTTGCCAGAAACAAGAAAAAATACCGGGAGCAGATTGAAGCTTTCCAAGATGAGATTTATCAATTAGAGCAAAAACTTAATTTAAGATTGGATGAAGTGCAGGAAATTTTGGGCTTAGTCAGGAATGTTTACAAAACTTACATTAAAGCGCCTGATGAAATTAAAAGATTGTATTTGGGACTTTTCTGGGAGCGATTTGAAGCCGGGGAGAAAAGGATTGTTAACGCCGAGCCAGCTAAATTTATTAAAGCCTTGATTGAAGCTCGCTCGGTTTTCTTGCAAACACAAAAGCCCCACATAAATGAGGCTTTTGCGCAAAATCTACAAAGGGGTGACTACCAGCCATTACTGGCTGATAAATCCCCAGACCAAATGGCATCCAACAAGCTGTTGCCAGTTATATTAGATACCGTCTGGGGTGGCTACTGGGAGTTGAACCCAGGCCAGCGGGACCACAACCCGCTGTTCTACCGTTAAACTATAGCCACCATGATATTAATTTTATCCCAAAGGAACAACATCAGAAACATCTTCTTGATTAGGAAACTTTTTTCGTAAATATTCTATATCTTCCTTGTCCATTCTCCAACCAACAGCGCCTAAATTATCCTGTAAATGTTCTTTGCTGCCTGTCTTGGAAATTGTAACGACATTAAGCTGGGATATTAACCAGTTAAGAGCGATCTGGGCCGGAGTCTTTTGATATTTATCACCTAACTTCTTTATTATATCAGGTACTTCTTCTAAAATCATCGCTTCCTTAAGAGGCCGCCAAGCCATTAACAAAACATCATTGTTCTGGCAGTATTCCAGTAAGCCGTCTTTTTCCGGCTCTCTAAATCTTAAATTATAATGTACTTGATTACAAACTATTTTATTTTCTGTATAACTTTGAATTTCCTGTAAATGCGCTGTATTAAAATTAGAAACACCGATATTTTTTATTAAACCCTCTGCCGCAAGTTTATCCAGCGCCTTAATTGTTTTCTTAAGAGAAAAATTTGGATTATAGCGATGGATTAAATATAAATCCAGATAAGGCGTTTGTAATCTTTCCAAGCTTTGCTGGCAAGCTTTTAACACCTGCGTATAACTTAGATTATCTCCGGAAACTTTGGAAGTAATAAATAATTTTTTACGTTCATATTTTTTTATTGCTTGACCAACCAGCTTTTCAGCATAACCTTCGGCATATGATTCGGCAGTATCTATATGAGTGACCCCTAAATCAACAGCTGTCTGAATGACTTTAATGTCTGCTTCGTCATCATTATTAGGATCATATTCGCGTGCGCCTCCTATTTTCCAAGTGCCCAGACCAAATTCAGGTATGGTAAAATCGTTTTTTAAACTTTTTGTCGGTATTGACATATTACTGATTTAGGAAGATTGGTGCGCCTGAGAGGATTCGAACCTCTGATTTTCAGCTCCGGAAGCTGACGCTCTATCCAATTGAGCTACAGGCGCCCGCTGATAAATAATTTTGAATTAAGGTATTATAGAAATTATTTAGTATTTAGTCAACGGTAATAAAAATCATTAAACCCTAGATAGATAGTCAAATCCTAAGTAATAAATCTTACAGCAAGTATTAATAAAATCCCAAAAATAAAAGTTATAAAATGAATTAGACTTTTTTTAAAATTATCTTTATGTTTTATTTCAGGAATTAAATCCGAGGAAGCAATATAAATAAAATTACCAGCAGCAAATGCTAATAAAAAAGTTATGTTTATTTTAGTGGCCAGAAAATAAGCTACCAAACCTCCTGCTATAATAGTCAGTGCAGAAAAAAAGTTAAATAGCAAAGCTTTCTGCTTTTTCCAGCCGCCATGGATAAGAATGCCAAAATCACCAAGTTCTTGAGGTACTTCATGGGCAGCGCTTACCAGCCAGGTAACAATGCCTAACTTTATATTCGCGATAAAAGCAGCGCCAATAGCTAAACCGCCAATAAAATTATGAATACCGTCAGCAATCAAAATAAGATAAGTAACCGGCTTTTTATGTTCCGAAGGGATTTTGTGACAATGATGCCATTGAATAAAATTTTCCAAAAGAAAAAACAGGGAAAAACCCAATAACAGCCATAAAAAAATATCCAGTCGCAAACCCACTTCTTCAATTGCTTCTGGCAGTAAATGCAAAAATGCTCCTCCTAACAAAGCACCGGCAGAAAGTGCCACTAAAGGAAGGATTACTTTTTTTAATAATTCTTCTTTTAAATACAAAGTAATTAAACCTGCCCAAGCTATTAAACTCATGACAAAAGTACTGCCAATAATCCAAAGTAAAATACTCATGTTGTTATATTTATATAAAATATAAAAATAATCCAGTATATAGTGCTCTATTTAAAAATTTTTACTCCTTGTTATTTAGTAACGCAGAATTATCTATCCGCCTAATTCGTCTGGTACCCTGGCAAGGAATCGAACCTTGATCTACGGCTTAGAAGGCCGTTGTTCTATCCGTTGAACTACCAGGGCCTCAGGCGAATTAGGCGGAAACTATTAAAATAAAATAACTAACAATTTAAACTACCTAAACTCACTGTTAACCTTCTCCTTAAATCTTTTTTACCATCACTGCTTTTTAAAAACTTTTCTCGTTTCATTGCTTCTATTTTATAACCGTAAACTTCATAACACAACAATTTTATTGGCAATCGGTATCTAGTTGATTTAACTTTACCTTGTTTATGCTCTATTAATTTTATTTTTAAATCAGCAGTATAACCAATATAAAATTTCTTGTCTTTTAGACTAAAAAGAATGTAAATATAGTACATAATCGCTTTTCTTTAATTATTAATATAAATAACAAGGAATCGAACCTTGATCCACGGCTTACTTGCCCGCTGAATAGCGGGGAAGGCCGTTGTTCTACCGCGCCCGCCTTGCTGCCGCAAGGCAGTCGGGCGGGTCCGTTGAACTAACAGGGCCTCAGATGAATTAGGCGGGAACTATCGAGGCATATTTTAAAATCCTGAATAAAATACCATTAATAAACTAAGAAGTCAAGAAAAAAAATAATTTTTCATTTATACATCTTAATAATATTAACAGAAGCATGTCCTAGTTTATCCTGAATATTTTTCAAATCAGAGTTTTTTGACAGAAGCGAACTGATATAGAAACGCCGAAAAGTTTGAGGAGTGATCTGCTCACTTAATTCAGCCATTTTAGTATATTTTTTTACTAATCTTTGAACTGATCTGGGAGTTAATTTCTGTTCAGTGTTGCTTCTTTTTTGGCAGGCTCTGTCGTGACTAATAAACAAAAAATCTGCGGTCTCTTTTCGGCTGGCTAAATACTGTTTAAGTGAATACTGACATTGATTATCCAACGGCACTTTTCTGCTTTGGGATTTTTTTAAACTAATCTTTAATTGTCCTTTTTTAAAATCCAAAGAAGCAACTTTTAAATTAACCAGTTCCGAAACTTTAAGTCCGGTCGTCAATAAAAGTTCTAAAATAGCTTCATCTCTTAATTTAATAATTGCTGTATTTTTTGTTTTAAGAGGTAAAGTTAAAATTTTCTCCAAGTCAGGTAAAGGATAGATTTTGGGCCTTGTTTTATTTAAACGAATGTTTTCTGCCGGGATGACTTTAAAACCCTTGTTTGTTAAAAATTTTAAAAATGACCTTAAAGCAATTAAATGGTAATTTTGCGTAGCTGCATTCAAGACTTTATTTTTACCTGATGGTTGATTTAAATGATCAACAAAAGCTTTGATTTTTTCCTTGCTAAGCTGATTGATGTTAGTTATCTTGCCAAAAATCAAAAATCTTTTTAAATAAAAAGTGTAGTTATTGACAGTGGCAAGTGAAAGCTTTTTTTTATTCCGTAACTCTTTTAAAAATTTTTCCAATAATGATTTAATGTCTTTGGCCATATAACTAAAAGATGTTTATATTATAACATAGCGTCGTAAAATGACACTATGACTAAGTAAAGTTCTTGATTTGACACGCCTCCCCCGCCAATTCGGCGGGTACGGCGCACTAGATGTGCTTAACCAATGCGTTATAATAATTTAAACAAGCTCCGATGGCAAGGTAATCAAAGTAATCCTTTTTCGTTTGACATATTATATTTTTTATGATATTGTAACTTTACTTTATTAATTAGTAACGATTGCTCGGACAGCTTGATAGTCTAACGTCAACTGGCTTGGCAATCGCTTATAAGGAAAATTTATGTTAGACAAAAAAAAGAAGAATCAAATCATCCAAAAATTTAAAACCCATAACAACGATACTGGCTCGCCCGAAGTGCAGATTGCTATTCTAACAGAAGAAATTAAGGAGCTTACCAAACATCTCCAACAACACAAAAAAGATCATTCCTCCAGACGAGGTCTAATTAAAAAGGTTTCCTTAAGAAGGAAGCTTTTACGTTATTTGGAAAAAGAAAACGCCGAAAGTTTTGACACTGTTGCCAAAAAACTAAAAATCAAAATTGCTAAAAGAGCTACTGATGAAGAGGATCTGGAACCTAAAATTTCAGAAGAGGAATCCAGTAAAGATAAACAAACTAAAGAATAAATTTTATTTTTAACTAATTATTTATTTATGACTAGACATCCAGAACAACGTGTGGGAATTTTTGTTGATGTACAAAACATGTATCACTCGGCCAAGAATCTTTATAACTGCCGGGTAAATTTTAAAAATATTTTGGAAGAAGCAGTAGCTGAACGCAAATTGGTTTTAGCTATAGCTTATGTTATTAAATCTCAAAGCAAAGAAGAATTAAGTTTTTTTGACGCTTTGGATAAACAAGGTTTTAAGGTTAAAATGAAAGGCCTGCAAATTTTCCCCGGCGGAGCCAAAAAAGCTGACTGGGATGTAGGCATTGCCATGGATGCTATTAAACACTCTTCCAAAACTGATGTAACTGTTATAGTTTCGGGTGATGGAGATTTTGTTCCCTTAATTGAATATTTGCAAATGCTCGGTCAGGAAGTAGAAGTTATGGCTTTTGGCGAAAGTACCTCTCATCTAATAATTGAACGCGCAGATGATTTTACTGATCTTTCCAAAAATAAAAGAAAATTTTTGTTAAAAACTAAATAAGATAATCGGCTGGTAATCAGACAAGTAGACTTACTTTCTAGACACTAAGAATTTTTAAGTACTAGAAATAGTCTGAAGTCTGCTTGCCAGCGCCAGAAAGTAAAAAACTATGTCTAAAAAAGAAAGTTCCAGTTTCTCTCTGGAAATTGCTGGCAAAAAACTAACAATTGAACTGGGCAAGCTTGCCCAGCAGGCACACGGTTCCTGTACTGTCCGTTACGGCGATACAGTTGTTTTGGCTACAGCCGTAACCGGCGCAGAACCAAGAGAAGGTATTGATTACTTCCCGCTGATGGTTGATTATGAAGAAAAAATGTATGCGGCCGGAAAAATAAAAGGTTCCCGCTGGATAAAACGCGAAGGTCGCCCTTCTGACGAAGCTATTCTCACTGCCCGCTTAATTGACCGCGCTATCCGGCCCTTATTTAAAGAAAGTGAACGCAAAGATGTTCAAGTGATGATAACGGTTTTTTCGGTTGACGGTGAAAATGATCCTGATTTTCCTGCTTTAATTGCTGCTTCCACGGCACTGGCTATTTCCCCTATTCCTTGGACAGGTCCTATAGGTAGTGTAAGAATAGGACAAATTAATGGCGAATGGGTTTTAAACGGTTCTTACGACGCCAGAGAAAAAAGCGACTTTGATCTTTTCTTAACCGGCACTGGCGAGGAAGTAATAATGATAGAAGCCAGCGGTAAAGAAGTCTCGGAAAAAACAATTGAAGAAGCAGTGGCTTTTGGCCTTAAACATCTAAAAAAAGTAGTAGGGTTAATTGCTGATGTTCAAAAAGAATTCGGCGTAGAAAAAAAACAGGAGACTCCTGAAATTTCTGAAGAAGGACAGTTAACCGCCGAAAAACTGGAAGCAAAAGTTTATCATCTGATTAAAGGTAAAATTGCTCAAGTTTTTAATAACTCCAAAGAAGAGTATAAAAATAATATCTTAAAACTACAAGAAGAAGTAGATGCGACCCTTAAAGAAGATAATGAAGTTTCCAAAGAAGCCCGAGCCAGAGGCATTGCTTTAATTAACAAATATTTGGAAGAGGAAGCCAGAAAACTAGTTTTGGAAAAAAATATTAGAGTAGACGGCCGCCAGCCCGATGACATCAGAGAACTTTCCTGCGAAGTGGGATTAATTCCCCGCGTGCACGGCTCTGGTTTATTTAACCGCGGCGAAACCCAGGTGCTTTCTATTGTCACTTTAGGTTCGCCCGGCGATGAACAGTTTCTTGATGGCATGGAAGAAGAAGGCAAAAAACGATATATGCATCATTATAATTTTCCTCCTTTTTCTGTAGGCGAAGTCAAACCCAACCGCGGCCCTTCGCGCAGGGATATTGGCCATGGTGCTCTGGCAGAAAAAGCAGTAGAGCCGGTTTTGCCTGACAAAGAAAAATTTCCTTACACTATCCGCGTCGTCTCCGAAGTCTTATCCTCTAATGGTTCTTCTTCCCAGGCAGCAGCTTGCGGTACAATTCTGGCTTTAATGGATGCTGGCGTGCCTATTAGAACGCCGGTAGCTGGTATTGCCATGGGATTGCTAACTGACCCTAATAATAAAACCAACTATAAAATTTTAACTGATATCCAAGGAATTGAAGATCATGCTGGTGATATGGATTTTAAAATCGCTGGCACTGCCAAAGGTATTACCGCTATCCAGCTTGATATCAAGTTAAGCGGTCTTAGCCTACAAATAGTTAAAGAAACTTTGGAAAAAGCTAAAACTGCCCGGGGAAAAATCCTTAAAACAATGGCTCAAACCATTAGCGAGCCCCGCAGCGAGCTTTCTCCTTATGCCCCGAGAATCATTACCTTAGAAATCAATCCGGAAAAAATCCGCGAAGTAATCGGTCCGGGTGGTAAAATTATTAATAAAATTATTGAAGAATGTGATGTAGCTATTGATATAGAACCAACCGGTCTAGTCTTTATAACCTCTACTAATGAACAAGGTGCGACCAAGGCAGTTGATTGGATAAAACAATTGACCCACGAAGTTCAAATCGGCGAAGAGTATGAAGGAACAGTCACCCAGATTATCAAAAGCAAAGATAATGGCGGAGAAATCGGTGCTATTGTGGAATTTTTACCTGGCCAGGACGGCATGGTTCATGTTTCGCAAATTGCCTGGGAACATGTCAATAAAGTTTCTGATGTTTTAAAAACTGGCGATAAAGTCAAAGTTAAAGTAACAAATATAGATAAAGAAAAGGATAGAATAGAACTTTCGCGCAAAGAACTTTTACCTAAACCAAAAGATTTTTCTGATGACTACTACAACAAAAGAAAAGATCATAAACCGCGAACCAAAGGACATTCCAGACCGTTCCATAGAAATAGATAAATAAAAACGAGGTTGAATCAAGCTTAGCCTGAGATCGAGCTTAGCTCGAAATCGCCTCGTTTTTTGGTTTATAAAAAACGAGATCCATCCGAAAATGAATCTCATTGTTAGAATTTTCAAAAACATACCTTAAATTTTTAAATATGCTAAAATAAAAGAATGCCAGCGGAAATTTTATATCCAGATTATCTTAAACAAAAAAGTTGGTGGTCAAAATACCGCTATTATTTTATAATTCTGGGTTTGATAATCCTTTTAGTTTTCTTTAGTTATTTTTTATATCAAAAATATTATTCACCTGTTTATGAATTAACCGGTCTTTTACCACAAAAATATGATATTGCTTTTACTTTTAAAAATGATTATACACTTTTTTCAAAAAACCAACGTCAACAATTACTCAATAATCCCGGCCTTAACAATGTTTATCAAGCAGGCAATAAAATTATAACTGATTTTTTAAATAAACTGCCTGCTGATGAACAACTAATAATAAAAAAGTTTTCTCAAGGTATTGTTTTTTTTCAAAACCCGGAAAATTACGGAATTATTTTAGCTTTAGCCAATAAAAAAGAAACGGAAAAAATCGGCGAGTTAAAATTAACTGATCTTTATCAGCAAATCATTAAGCAAAATATTTTAGTTATTTCTAATAATCAGGAATTATTAAATCAAATGACTGGAAAATCTCCTAGCCGTTCTTCTTATTTTTTATCAATAGAATTTTCTCCCTGGCTAACCACTTATATCCAAAATTCTTTTTTTGAAGCAACGTATCAAAATCTGCTTGGTGATTTGCAAACTATTCTCAAGCCCCTGCAAATGACCAACAGTCAAAATTTTACCTTAAAAACATTCAGCAAACCCCATCAACTTTCCTTAGAATTAAAACCGCTACAAACTCCCCCTACAGCTGCCGAAAATTTGGATGATTTTCTAAAATTTTTGCCCAAAGAATATGATCTGATTTTTGGCATTAGTGATCCTACTGTCTTGATTGAGCAATTAAAAACTAATGCTAGTTTAAATAATTATTTTAAACAGGCAGATGCTCTTATTTGGAGCGAGTTGCAAATTTCCTTAAAAGAAGCTATAGGTGAGCTTACTGGACCAATAATTGTCGCTGTTCAAGGTAGTGACTGGCAACTTTTGACTAACAGGAATAATCAACAAATCATTGATGGTTATCTAAAGAATTATTTGGCTCAATTCAACCCTGTTAAACGAACTATAACTTTACCTGATAAAAGCCAGGCCGTTGAACTAATTACTGATCCCAGTACAGTTGTTTGGGAAAATGTCGAAGATGACGGCTGGCAAATATTCAAAAGCAGTATTCCGGAAACTTCCGAAAAAATCGGCTATGCTTTAAAGGATAATGCTTTATTATTAGGCAATAAAATGGGCGATATAAAGGAAATGGACTGGGAAAACCAGGATAATTTAACTGAAATTAGCTCTATTTTCACCTTTTATCCTCAGAAACAAAAGATATTCAACACTTCTTTGTTTATTAAGGATTTCTCTAAAATCACAGCAGTTTCGTTAATTAATGATGAAATAAAACTTTTATTTTTCTACTAAAATCTCTGAATTTTATAATATCTGTGGATAAACTGTTATATCTGTGAATAAATTTTGTGTTCAAAATTTCACTAAAAATAATTTTTAATAAAATTTTCGCTAATTTTAGCCATAAAATAGAGTTGACTTTTATATCTTGATATGATATAATGAAAATATAAAATAAAAACAAAATGCTCTTTAGATATAGAAAATGTCCTCTGAAACTATCTTTTAGGGGATTTTTCTGTCGTTTACAATTCGTTAGGGTATGGCCGACCATGCCCATTAACAACACCTTTTAATGAAGTAAAACAAAAATAAAAACTCTGAAAGGTAACTTTTTAAAAAAATAAGGAGCTTACCACTAAGAGCTGTAAACGACTTTTCGCTAAACAGTCGGAAATTAGCGCCAGAAGAGTTCTAAGACCTTACATCTTCTTTCCTATGTCCCGCTTTTGCAGGACGTAAAGGAAGCGGATCTCAGAACTTGTGGGCGCTAAGAAGGCCGTAAAATAACTTAGTTATATACAAAAGGGCGCTTCTTAGCGCCCTTTTCATTTCAAAAATTTAATACTTGACTATCCTCTTACGAAAAATGGGATTGACAATATTCAAAAAATAATCTATACTACCAATCACAAATTTAAAACTACCTATATAATATGAAATCAGCAGAAAAGAAAACAACTTTATCTCCAGCTTTTATAAAAGAGATGAAAGAGAAATTATTGTCCAGAAAAGAAAAACTGGAAAAACAGCTTCTTTCCTTTGCCAAACCTGATCCCAAACAAAAGGATAATTTTAATTCTAATTTTCCTGAATTTGGCGATAAAGAGGATGAAAATGCTGCCGAAGTTGCAGTTTTTGAAGGAAACCTTTCTATGGAAGAAAATTTAGAGCAATCCATGGAAATGATTAACCGAGCTATTCAAAAAATAGAAAAAGGCACTTATGGAATTTGTGAAAAATGCGGCAGCATCATTAATGAAGAAAGGTTAAAAATAATGCCAACGGCCACTAAATGTGCTCCTAGCCAAGGCTGTATTATTAAGGAGTCAAACTCCTTAAAATAATGAAGAATAAAAATCTAATTATTTTATTACCGCTGATTTTCTTTATCGCTGATCGTTTAACCAAATATTTAGCTTTTACTCTCCCTGAACAAGGGATATTTTTTTCTCCGGAAATCGGCTTAAAACTTTATTTTAATCAAGGGATTGCTTTTGGTTTGCCCTTAGGACCTTTTTGGATATTAGTGATTGTTGGCCTAATGAATTTGCTATTTATAAAGTACTGGTTAAAATTTTATCAGTCCTCCCAATTTTTAATGCTCTGGCCGCTTTCTTTTATTATTATCGGCTCTTTAAGTAATTTTATTGACCGGCTTAAATATACAGGAGTAATAGATTTTATTGATTTATGGATCTGGCCAGCTTTTAATTTAGCGGACTGTTATATTTTAGTCGGTATAATCTGGCTGATTTACTTAATAAATAAAACTTCTTGCAAAAAGATTTAAACTAGTTTAAAATATAAAGACAAAACAGGGTCCTTGAAAACCCCTGTTTTTTTAATTAATAAACATCGTCATTGCGAACCCCGAACTACGTGAGGGGTGAAGCAATGACTAAAAGAATAAAACCATGAGTTCTAAAATCTTTTCCGCCACTACTTTTGGTTTAGACAGCCAACTGATTGAAGTAGAAGCAGACTTAATCGGGGAAGCAGCTAAATTTATTATTGTTGGTCTGCCAGACCTTGCCATCCAAGAAGCTAGAGAACGGGTAAGAAGCGCTATTAAAAACTCTGGCTTAGCTTTTCCTAGAACTAAAATAACGGTAAATCTGGCACCTGCTGATTTTAAAAAAATCGGCCCTGGTTTTGATTTACCTATTGCTTTGGCTGTTTTAATTGCTAAAAAAAGCTTAATCCTTTCTCCTTTGGATCAGCAAGCTGTTTTTGTCGGTGAATTGGCACTCAATGGTGATTTGCGTCCGATTAATGGCGTTTTATCCATTGCTCTCCTTGTTAAAGAACAAAAAATTAAACGTCTTTATTTACCCAAAGCCAATGCCTCTGAAGCGAATCTAATCAAGGGTTTGGAAATTTATTCTCTAGAAAATTTAGCTCAACTTTTAGAACATTTAAAAGGAAAATTATTAATTAAACCTTTACTTGGAACCGATTTACAAATTACTGCCACCAAAAATCCTGCTATAACTTTTCAAAAAATTAAAGGACAACTGCAAGCTAAACGCGCTTTAGAAATCTGCGCTGCCGGTAATCATAATCTCTTGATGAACGGACCGCCAGGCAGTGGTAAGACTTTACTAGCCAGGAGTTTAGCTGAATTACTGCCGCCTTTAACTTTTGAGGAAGCTTTAGAGGTAACAAAAATTTACAGCGTTTCTGGTTTGTTAGCCCAAAAACAACCTTTGATAATGACCAGACCATTTAGAAGTCCGCATCATACCACTTCCAGTATTGCTTTGGTAGGTGGGGGCAGTTTTCCTAAACCCGGAGAAATCACCTTGGCTCACCGTGGAGTTTTATTTTTGGATGAACTGCCGGAATTTCCCAGAACCGTTTTGGAAAATTTAAGGCAACCCGTAGAAGACGGTGTGGTAACTATTGCCCGTGCCGCCCAGACTTTGCAGTTCCCGGCGCGCTTTACTTTGGTGGCGGCTGCTAATCCTTGTCCTTGCGGCTATTTAACTGATGCAGAAAAGGAATGTAAATGCACTGCTTCGCAAATTTTTAAATATCAAAAAAGAATTTCTGGCCCGTTATTGGATAGATTTGATTTACAAATAGAAGTTCCTCGTCTTAAATTTATAGATATTGGTTTAACCACCACTACCAGCCAAATCCAATATCTTTTACATAACATTCATCAGGCAAGAAACTTACAATTAAAAAGATTTAAAGATAATAATCTTTCCAATTTTTACACTAATAACGAAATTAACAGCGGAAATATTGAACAGCTTTGTCCTTTAGATATCAGCGGTCAACAACTGTTAAAACAAGCGATGTCAAAATTTCATTTATCCATGCGCGGTTATCATAAAATAATAAAAGTTGCCAGAACCATCGCTGATCTGGCAACCAGTAAAAACATTAAAACCGAGCACTTAGCTGAAGCTTTGCAGTTTAGGATTAATTAGGGTTAAAAAATTCTCAAAAAAATTAAGCCGAGAAGAAAGATTCTTCCCGGCTTTTGGCTATTTTAAAGCCCTGAAAATTTTGGTTACTCCTTACACTTCGCGGCAATGGCTTTTGCCATTTCAATGGTTGTATTAGTTCCGCTCATATCATAAGTACGCACTTTGCTCTCTTTAATGACAGCGGCAACTGCTTTTTCCAAACGATCTGCCATTTCAGTTTCACCCAGCCAGTCCAACATGAGACTTGCTGCTAGAATTGCTGCAATGGGATTCACTTTGTACATACCAGTGTACTTGGGCGCGCTGCCATGTGTGGGTTCGAACACGGCGTAATCGTCGCCGATATTACCAGCGCTGGCAAATCCCAGACCACCGACCAACTGCGCCGAGAGGTCCGAAAGAATATCGCCGAACATGTTTTCTGCGACAATGCAGTCATAATCAAACGGATTTTTCACCAACCACATGCACTGCGCGTCAATGTTAGTTTCAAACATTGGAATATCATTGAATTCCTTTTCGTGAATTTCACGGGCGGTGCGAATCATTAGGCCGCCAGTTTCGCGCAGGACATTTGGCTTGTCGCAAATGGTCACGCTTTTGCGGCTGTGCTTTTTGGCGAACAGAAATGCCTGCCGTACAATGCTCGCGCATCCCTGCCGCGACATTAGGCGCGTGGACATTGCCAAATTTTCCAGTCCGAATCTTTCAAACTTCTTGGCTTTCGGATGCGTGCACAACGCATCAAAAACATTACCCGGCACTGGATGGAATTCAATGCCCGCGTAAAGCCCTTCGGTGTTTTCGCGGAAGATAACAACATTAATCCCTTCCTTGTAGTTCAATAGATTTCCCGGATATGCCTTGCATGGGCGCATGTTTGTATGCAAATTAAGTTCTTGCCGCAGCCGCACGATCGGCGAGAAATACGAAAAACCCTTTCCCTTTAGTTTTAGATCGAGTTCCGCGTCGGCTTCCTGTTTGGGTTTGGACGTAATCGCGCCGAAAAGAGCGCATTCCGTATCTTTTAGAAGTTTCAACGTGCGGTCGGGCAACGCATTACCTTCTGTACACCAGTACTTCCAGCCGATATCCCCTTCGTTATAGTTTGCAGAAAAATCCAGCGCATCCAAACACCACCGGACTGCTTCTAAAACTTCTACTCCCACCCCATCTCCTGGAAGATAAGCAATATCATGCTTTGCCATGATGTTTCTCCTTCTCATTTGAGATTGTTTTATTTTACCTTATTGTTAAATTACAGAATAACTAAACTTAGCAAAACGTTATAGGTTTGTCAAATGAAAAAGGATTGCTCCGTCCAGCTTAGCTGGACGGAGCTTGACTATTTTTATAACACGTTGATTAAACACGACCCGTCTGACGAGTCACGTATCGCCCCGACGTAAGGAGGGGTCAATAGAAAAATATTTTTAACTTTACACATCTTTTGTTATAATAAAACCTATGAAAACCCCTTATCTTATAATTTTTATCATCAGTTTATTACTTCCTGTAATTAAAGTTGGGGCAGTAGATCAACAGTCATTAACCAAAAAATTATCAGGTAAAATTTTATTACAGGTAGAAAGTTATGGCCGCGCCTGGTATGTTAATCCTGATGATCAAACCAGATATTATTTAAAAAACGGCGAAGAAGCGTATAATATTATGCGAACTTTGAGTTTGGGTATCACTAACCAAGACTTGGAAAAAATTCCCACGCAAACAGGACAAAATTATGATAAAAAACTAACTGAACGATTAAAAGGAAAAATCCTCCTGCAAGTAGAAAGTAGAGGCGAAGCTTGGTATGTTAATCCAGTTGACGGAATCAGGTATTATCTTAAAGACGGCAAAGCTGCTTACCAGTTAATGCGGGAATTTGCCTTGGGTATTTCCAACACTGATTTACAAAAAATCCAAATGAATGATCAGCAGATAACTTTTGACGCGGCTTGGGATGGTGTGGCTTATACAGCTTTAGACAACAACGAATATCTGGATTCTCTGAACAGCGATCTGATTCTACCTTTAGCGTCCCTGACTAAACTAATGACTGCTCTGGTTTTTCTTGACATTAATCCTGATTGGCAAAAGACTGTAACTATAACCAAAGAACAGATTGATTATCCTAAAACTTTAGTTGGCGAAGATACTACCAGTGAAATTGACTTGGAAATTGGCGATCAGATTAAGATTAATGATCTTTGGATTTCTATGTTACTGGCTTCTTCCAACCAGGCCGCCGTGATTTTAGCTGATAATTCCGGATTAAGCCGAACAGAGTTTATCCAACGAATGAATGATAAAGCCAAGGAATTAAATCTTAATAAAACTGCCTTTTTTGATGTAGCCGGCCTTGATTCGCACAATGTCTCAACTGCCAAAGAATTTGCCAAACTGGCTCAAACCGCTTTTGCCATTGATAAAATCGCTCAAGCGACCAACTTAACTGAATATACATTTACTTGTTTAAAAGCTACTAATGAAAACAAACAAATAAACGTCCATAATCGCAATTACAGTTTATTGCAATTTGAACCAAATGCTTCCAAAACTGGTTTTTTAGTAGAAGCTCAAAGAAACGTTGCTTTGCAAAAAGATGATCACCTTATTATAGTCTTACATGCCCGCAGTATGAAAGAAAGAAATGATATTATTGAAAATTTGTTAAATCAATAAATCCATGCTCGCCGAATTAGCGAGCTGGATAAAAACTAAAAAATAAATTAAGGACTAAACGCCTTATTTTTTATTCTTGACAAAACACAAATATACCCTTAAGATAACCTATTAAAATTCGCTCTTCACAAACGAGATTGAAAGGGGTTAAAAATGTGGTCTTTCTTTTTTAATCTGCCAGTTGATCCTGGTAAATCATTCCAAAGACTTATACTGGATATACTTCTGACATTTATTGCTTATAAAGAATTTGGAGTGATAGGAATTGTGGTTGTGGCTCTGGGTTATGCTCTTATTTGGATCCTTAAAAAATGGAAGCCTGCAGAACTTAGCAAAGGCCTTGTTGTCCAGAGGATCTTCATGGACATCCTTTTCGCCATCATTATCCACAAAACATTCGCAGGAACTATGGATCCAGTTATGCCCTCACTTTATTTTTTCTCATCATGCGTTATCCATTACTACTTCCCTCTTCAAATCGCTAAAATCTTTCTTATAGGAGGGAGAGTGGTAGTGGACATTGTTACAGCACTTATTGCTATAGGATTGTTAGAAGGGCCTATAAGTTCAGCAATCCTGATAGTAGCACTCATCTATTTTGTTGGATTTTTTATCAATTTCTCATCTTCAATGAAAAAAAGTTTAGCCCAATAACACGGGTCAGTGCCTGCCCAAATCTTCGGAGGAAATTTCCGTGAAAAAAATTGTTTTTCTGACTGTCATCCTCAACATCATCCTAACTCCCTTGCTCCAGGCCCAAATATTAGGTACAGCTGAAACAACCAAAACCAACTGGTTTAACATTACTGCCGGTGGCAATGATAAAACCGCCATGCTTCGTCTAAAATATGGACTAAAGAAATTTGACACTGCTTTATGCCCTACTTACTTATCGACTGACGGAAAAATTACTGGCTGTTATCTGGGTATGGGAGTCCAGGCATTCAAGGAAAAGGAACTGGGATGCTATGTCGGCTGGGGGCTTAAGATTTCAAGCATTAAAACTGATGCCATTCAAGTGCCTTTAACTGGTCTGTTAGGCGGAAAAATCATAGACATTAAACTGTCTAAAAAGGACCGGGTCTCTCTTATAGGCAGCGTAGAAATTATCCATCTTATACATCTTCACCGACTTCATGGCACAGTACCGGCATTACCTTTGGGATTGAATATCAACGGACCATGGCATAACACCTTGCCTTTGAGTTTAAGACTTGAACATGACCTCAAAAAAGAAAATTTCTCGGCAGGACTTAGCTTTTCCTTCAACATCTAAAGTACTTCCTATCAATAAACAATCCTGCAAACAGACTGCTATAATCAAAAAAGCAGTCTTTTTTATTTTCTCTAATATTGACAAAATATTGAAGATACGTCATTATAAACCATCATGTTTAGAGTAAAATAAAACAGCGGCAAGACCGCAAGGAGAAATCGTGAAAAAGCAACTTCTCTTCTGTTTCTGCGTTGTTATCATTTCAGCGCTCTCTCTTACCAATGTCTATGCCAACGTCGATTCTTGTCGTCCTTCTTTTATTAAAGACGGGATGATATTGTATAGCGATTATGACCACTGGGGTTGGGGAATTATAGAATATTCCCCTGACCCGGGCGTGATAATAGTATTTGAATGGTTGGCCTTATCAAAACCCGATGACTGTCTTAATTTTCATTTCAACTTTCATTTCCAGGGAAAGGATATTGCTTCGCTGGCAATAGCTGGAATAACATGTTTGGGCGAGGCTTTGTCAAAAGACATTTACTATTCATGGTTTAAAACATCTGATGAGTGGATCAGTCAACGCGGAAATCCTGACTTTTCTCATAACAGATTCCTGGATGAGACACTGGAACGATTCCGTCGATTCGGTTTTATCCAAACAATGGAAGTCAAAGAGTATTTTGATTAAGGCGGAGTCTAACCAAACAGCTGATCTTGCAAAGAAAAAAATACATAATAACCCCAGCAATTGTAATATGTTGCTGGGGATTTTTTATAAATTTATAAAAAATCATTGACAAAGTTTTAAAAATATGATATATTACGATATCTATTCAATAAATCAATAATTATGGGTAAATTAACCGCTATATTCAAATATTCCTTTATACTATGCCTGGTTATGGTTATGGGTTTTTTATTTACGGCAACTACTAAAGCAGAGATTTCTGAACCCTTAAATTTAACCTCTTTAATCATTGAACCTGAAGCAGATGTTGCCAAAATTGAATGGTCAACAAATTTCCCTGCAAAAGGAAAAATTGTTTTTGGCGAAACTGAAAATTTTGGTTCTTGGATACAGGATAATCAAATAAAACTTAATCATGAAACCTGGCTAGCAGGATTACAAAGGGATCAAAAATATTATTTTCAATTACAGGCTTTTGATAATTACGGCCGGGTTTATAATTCAGTGATCTACGACTTTAAAACCAAAAAAGACGATGAAACCGCGCCAGTGCTTTCTGATATTCATACTTCTTTTGTTACTGGCAACACTGCCACATTTGTTTGGTATACTGATGAACCTGCCAACGGCTGTGTCTATTATGGCACTGATATGTTTGATCTTAATAAAAAACAGTGTGCTGGCAACCGCACTACAGTTCATGATGTAACAGTTAAAAATTTAACTCGCAACACTCTTTATCATTACCAGGTCTCCTCTAAAGACAGTACTAATAATGAGACTACTTCGGTTTATTATAAATTTGCTACTAATAGTGAAAATGATGACGATGTACCTGATTTAAAAATCAGACAACTTGCCTATAATACTGTCAGCGACAGTTATGGTAAAGCGGCAGTTACTCTAAATCTACAAACCTCCAGACCAGTAGAAGGAAAAATTAAATGGGGTGAAAGTTCCCAAAAATATAATCACACTATTGATTTACCTACTCCTCGCTCAACTAATCATACAGTTACCATCACTGATTTAGAATATTATCAAAAGTATTATTATATAGTAGACATCAAAGACGTTTTAGGAAAAAAGTTAAAAACTCCAGAACAAATTTTCTTTACTCCTTCTAAAAATTATTTTATAGGCGGCGATGGTAACTCAACTTACGATCCTGATAATCCTGACCAAGATTTTGACGGCGATGGTTTAACCAATGCCCAAGAAAAAGTTTATGGCACTGACCCTTTAAAATCTGATACTGATGGCGATGGTTATGTAGACGGAACAGAAGTGTTACATGGCTATAATCCTTTAGGCCCGGGAAAAATAAGAGAAGTCAAAGGTTTTAAAATATTCGCTTATGATAAAGCGCGCTTAACCAGTTTGCAAGCTGAAAAAAACAGCGCCCAAGAATTAAGCAAAGAATTAAAAAAACTGTTTAAAGGACCTATTCCTGTAGCTAAAAGCGGTTGGCCAACTTTGGTTAATGCTTACATCTATGGAAATTATCCAGTAACAGCCATTTATAAAGCTATAATTCATAGCGGCAAAACAGTTCATCCTTATATTCCTTGGTCTGCCTGGGAAAACTCCAGTGATTATAAAAAGTATATAAACTAAATAACTTAAGAACGGCAACGGCGGGTATTTAACCCGCTGTTTTGTTTTATTTAGCGCAGCGAAATTCGGTGAATTTGCCCGAAGTGAATCATAGGCGCTCCGGCCCATTGAGCACTCTGTCATTCTGAACGAATGTGAAGAATCTGTAATTAATTACAATAAACTATAGATCCTTCGCTCCGTCGCGCTTAGCGCGACTACGTTCAGGATGACAAGGCCGGAACGCCGACCTTTCTAATATATGCTACAATAACTTTATGAGAAAAAAATTGCTGTTCATTATAATTATTCTACTCCTGGCTTTAGGCGCTTTTAGCTACCGTGTTAAAATCAAAAATTTGTTTTATGACTTGCAAAAATCCAATCTGCCCGAAGCGGTTAACTTTCAAAAAACCAAATATTCAACTTCAACTGAACTAATTAACGAATCAGTAACTGAAAACCAACTCTCTCCCTCTAAAGATGAAACTCCCGTTCTCGTCTATCCGGAAAATAAAACGTTGCCTGATTCTTATAACCTTAATGTGCCTTTTACCTCACAAGCTCCTTTTGCAAACTGGGACGAAACTTTTAAAGAAGCTTGCGAAGAAGCGGCAGCACTTATAGTTCATTATTACTATCAAAATAAAAACTTTACTAAAGATATAGCCACCGAAGAAATTTTGAAAATGGTTGACTGGCAGATTGATAATTGGGGAGGACATTTTGATTTAACCGCTAGCCAAACTGCTCAATTAATCAAAGACTATTGGGGTTATAAAAAAATAGAAATAATTAATAATCCTACTGTAGAGGAAATTAAAAATCATCTTTTTAAAAAACGACCGGTGATAGTGCCAGCTGCCGGCAGAGAATTAAATAATCCTTATTTTAGACAACCAGGACCAATATATCACATGTTGGTTATTAAAGGATATACTAAAAATGAATTCATCACCAATGATCCGGGCACTAAACGAGGTGAAGATTTTATGTACAGTTTTGAAACTATTATTAACTCCATACACGACTGGAATGAGGAAAATATTTTACAAGGTGAAAAAAGGATCATTGTTATTTACCCCAACTAAAATTTTATTCTAAAAACCCTTCACCATCTTGGCAAGGGTTATATTTAAATAGCTTAAATAATCAAAAAATTATATTCTTTTATTAAGGAAATATTACTTGTTTTTTAAAGCATCCTTTAATGCTTTGCCGGCTTTAAATTTGGGTACTGTTACCGAAGGAATCTGGATTTTCTCACTAGGGTTTTGCGGATTAACTCCCATCCTAGAAGCTCTGTGTTTTGCCGAAAAAGTACCAAAGCCAGTTAAAGTTACTTCTCCGCCACCTTTAATAGTAGTGGTTACGACTTCTTCAAAAACATCCAACATTTTAATAACCTGACTTTTAGCTAAACCAACTTTATCAGCAATAGATTCTGCCAATTCTACTTTATTCATATTATCTCACCTCCTTTCATTTATCTAGCCCGCCAATTCGTCGAGCTAAGCTCAATCGGCGGGTAATGTCTAAAAATTTTAATCTTAAATAATAACTCTTTTATTTATCTTCTCAATTTTAGTAGCAAGTTTGCTTTTTTCGTCAACTTCCAGATATACAGCATTTACTTCTACTTCACCTTGTTGAGGAATATCAAAGATTATCGGCGCTTCGGTTAGAAATTTTTTAATGATGGTTTCTTTATTCACTCCTAAAACCGAATCAACCGGACCAACCATACCTACATCTGTTACATAAGCACTACCTTGAGGCAGAAGACGATAATCAGCCGTTGGAATATGAGTATGAGTACCAATAATAGCTGAAACCCGACCATCTAAAAACCAACCCATAGCCATTTTTTCGGAAGTGGCTTCTGCATGTATATCCACTAAAATTGCCGAAGCTTTTTGACTTAAGTCGCTAGCTAAAATTCTTTCTACCTCTTTAAAGGGACAGTTAAGATCTTCTTCCTTAATAAAAACTCTACCTAATAAGTTTATCACAAATAGCTTATTTGAGCCAATTTCTACCATTTTATAACCTGAACCTTTAGGAGTCCTGGGGTCATTAGCAGGAGTGATTAAGATAGTATTGCTTTGCTCTGCGGCTTCTAAAGCTTTTTCCTTCTTCCAAACATGATTACCGGAGGTAAAGCCATTAATGCCAATATCTTTTAGCTCTTTTAATGTTTTGGCAGTGACGCCTTTACCATGTGCTAAATTTTCAACATTAGCTAAAACAATATCTGCTGGATATTCTTTTTTTAACTGCGGTAAAATTCGGGCTAAAGCTAAACGACTGATTTTGCCTACTACATCGCCAAAGAATAATATTTTCATGAAAGATGGATTTAAGAATTAAAACAAAATTTATCTGGCATATTCAGTGATTCTTTTTTCTCTAATAACATTGACTTTGATTTCGCCGGGATATCTAAGGTCCTGCTCAATTTTATCTGCAATATCACGAGCAAGTTTAACAGATTGCCAATCATCCATTTCTTCAGGCACCACAAAGACTCTAACTTCCCGACCAGCCTGAATAGCATAAGCTTTTTCTACACCAGCAAAGCTAGTAGCTACCCCTTCTAGCTCATCAAGACGCTGCAAATAATCCTCGTAAGTATCTTTTCTAGCGCCTACCCGCGAACCAGAAATAGCATCAGCTACTTTGACAATAATAGCTTCTAAGCTTTTGGGGTCGTCTTCATGATGCCCCAGGCAGATATAAGCCACTTCTTCTGGTAAACCAAATTTTTTCAAAATATCATAACCAATTTCAGGATGTCCGCCTTGGACTTCGTGGTCAACGGCCTTACCTATATCATGAAGCAGTCCTCCTTTTTTCGCCACTGTTACATTAGCGCCTAATTCTTCTGCTAATAAACCCGAAAGGTGAGCAACTTCCAAAGCATGTTTAAGTTGATTTTGGCCATAACTGGTACGATACTTAAGCCGGCCTAAAATCTGAATTAGTTTAGGATCAAGACCGGCAATACCCACTTCGCGGGCCGCATCTTCACCAGCTCCTTTAATATCTAAAGCTAGCTCTCTTTTGGCTTCCTCTACTGCTTCCTCAATTCTTCCTGGATGAATCCGACCGTCAGCTATAAGCTTATCCAAAGCGCGTTTGGCTAAATGCCTTCTGATAGGCGAAAAACCTGTAACTAAAATTGCTTCAGGAGTATCGTCAACCACAATTTCCACGCCAGTTAATTGTTCAATCGCTTTAATATTGCGACCCTCACGGCCAATAACCCTGCCTTTCATTTCATCGCTGGGCAGATTAACAATAGTGGTAGTGGTTTCAGCCGCATGAGAAGCAGCACAACGTTGAATGACCGTTAATAATAAATCCCGGGCACGTGCTTCCAATTCTTCCGAAGAAACTGTCTGTAATTTTTTAACTCTTTCCACTAACTCATCTTTAATTTTATGTTCCACGTCATCTAAAAGCGTCTTTTTAGCTTCCTCTGTGGTTAATTGGGCTATTTTTTCCAGTTTTTCTAGTTGAGCATCCTTGATCTTGTTAACTTCTTCTTTTATTTTTTCAACTTTTACCACTTTTTCACCTAGCTCCTGCTGTTTATTCTCCAGCTCTAACAGTTTTTTATCAAAAGCTGCTTCACGTTGTTCTACTCTTGATTGCAAATGCTGAATTTCACTTCTCCTTTTTGCCTCTTCATGTTTAGCTTCATCAATAACTTTAATGGCCTTATCCTTGGCTTCAAGTAAAATCTCTTTTTGTTTTGATTTAGCATCACTTAAAAGATCATCAGCTTTTCTTTCTGCTGAATCAACTGCTCTTAAGCTAATTACCTTTTTTAAGTAATAACCAATAAGCCCTCCAATAGCCAGTCCGGCTATGAGGGAAATTAAAAGCACTATTCCTTCCATCTGTCTTATCCTTTCTTTTCAGTTTTTAAGAAGGTCGCTTATTTAGTTTAAAGTAAAAGAAAGTTTTGGGTATAGCAAAATTAGCAAAAGATTACTTTTACAAATTATAATTCCTGTTTTTTTGCTATATCTAGTCACTAGCTAAAAGTTAAAATTATTTTCTCTACTGAACAATCACACTGAATATTCTTCGTTTATTTATCAATCAATCTTATTTTAAGCAACCTCTGAAAACTTGATTATTAATAATTTAAAGCTTTTTCAGCTTAACATAAATGATTCAGGGAGTCAAATTTCGACAAGCTCAACTTGGGTTCAACAAGCTTGCCTGGGTAATCTTACAAGTCAATAAAAAGTCCCACAGAAAATCTCTTACTGTCTGTAGGACAAAATAGACCGAGTAAAAACTTTTAGTCTACTTTTTAAACTCAAAGTTGAAAGGAATAGCGATCCAGACTCCTACTGGATTATTCTGCTGAATCGCCGGTGTGAATTTCCATTTCCGGATAACCTTGATGACTTCTTCTTCGAAGCCTAGATTGGAAGGTTTCGCCGCTATGATTTCCCACTGTCGCACATCGCCTTTTTTGTCTACGTAAACCTTGATAACGACTTTGCCTTTCACTCCCGCCGTCTTCGCCATCTCCGGATAATCCGGCCTTGGATTCACAATCGGAGCGGAGGCTACCTCATACGGCGTAAAAATATCAGATGAGGGAATTTCTGGTTCTTCAGGGATTACCAATACCACATCACCAACACCTATAGGTGTTGCATCCTCTGTGGGGGTATTAGCAACCTGAAGTTCTTCTTGAGACTGAATAGTTACTTCTTCTTTGTCTTCTTCATCAGGAACTGCTACAGGTTTTGCAGCAGCTGGCGGCGCGATCTTTGGTGCGGCAACTTTAATTGACGGTGGAACAGTCCTATCTGTAATTGAAGGCGGCGCGCCAAGTTTGGTTGGATCAAGAATTACAATACGCTTTGATCCCGCCGGTTTCCGAGTTAAGGCTTTAGTGACGACAAATGATGCAATGGCCGTTCCATGTAAACCTACAGAAATAGCCAAGCCAATCCAAAGATATTAAGCCAGAAATTTTTTTAGTTCAAAAGAACCATACCGGTTTTTGGTGAATTCTTCATAGGCATTCATTTTCCTGCCTCCTTCCTTTCGGTTCGGTTTTTTTGTGAAAAAAATGAATTTTTAATAAGATCACTTACATTTTTATATTACTCTGCTAAAAATTGTAAGTCAATAACAAAAGTTATATTCTAAACAAAATAAAGGATAAATAAAGAGAAAGAAAAGTATATCAAATAAAGTCCTATTTTACTAGGACTTTATTCAATCTATATTATGAAATTTAAACTATTATTTACTGGTAATAACTTTATCTATGATGTTATATTCAGCGGCTTCTTTGCTGGTCATGTAATAATCTCTGTCTATATCTCTTTCAATTTTTTTAAGAGTTTGACCGGTGTGTTTGACTAAAATTTGATTTAAGCGGTCTTTAATTTTTAAAATCTGTTCTGCTTTAATTTTAATGTCAGTTGCCTGACCTTCTGCTCCGCCCATCACCTGATGTAAAAGTATCTGACAATTAGGCAAAGCAAATCTTTTGCCTTTAGCACCAGCAGCCAAAAGCAAAGCTCCCATAGAAGCGGCCATGCCCAGACAAACCGTAGTGACATCGCACTTTACATATTGCATGGTATCGTAAACTGCCAACCCATCTGTAACTGAACCGCCGGGCGAATTAATGTATAATTTAATATCGCTTTTAGCGTCTTCTGACTCTAAAAAAAGCATTTGGGCAATAATTGAATTGGCCACTTTATCGTCAATAATATCACCCAAAAAAATAATGCGGTCTTTTAAAAGCCGTGAATAAATGTCATAAACTCTTTCGCCGTAAGTTGATTTTTCTATAACTGTTGGTATTAACATATGTTTAAAATTAAAAATAAATTATTAAAATTTAATCAATATTCCATTTATCACTATTATATATCATCCTTCCTTTTAAAGAAAATCCCGAAGCTTTACGATGGCCGCCGCCGCCCCAAAGTTGGGCAAGATGAGCAACATTAACGTCATCAAAAGTGGTACGGAAACTCCCCTTAATAAAACCATCTGGTTTTTCTATCAAGACTAAAGTTAATTTTGCTCCGGATAATTCATTAAAATAATTGGAAAGTCCTTCAATTGCCCCTGGTTCAACCTGATAATCTTCAAAATCTTTTAGAGTAATGACAGTAAAAGCTATATCATATCTGGGATTGTAAACTAACCGCTCAAAGGCCTTGCCCCATAATTTTAAAAGTCCTAAACTTTTATTGCGTAAAACGCTCTGGTTGATTTCTTTATGACGAGCACCTAAATTCAATAAATGAGAAGAAGCTGACAAGGAAGTTAAGGTAGTAGCATCATTGGAAAAAATTCCTGTATCATAAATAATGCCGTTTAACAAAGCAGTCGCCATTTCTTTGGTAATAGCTACCTGCCATAAACGAAACAAATCATAAATAATTTCGGAGGCTGAACTGGAAGAGCTCTGACATAAATTTAACTGACCAAAATTCTCATTAGTTAGATGATGATCAATATTGATTAAAATGTATGGATAACGAATACTTTTTATTATTTCTTTAACACCGGCATAATCTAAGGAATTGGCATCTAAAATAATTATTAAATCAAAGTTTTGCTGGGAAAAAATCTGCGGATTATTTATTACCTTATATATCTGCGGCAAAAATTTATAACTTGCCGGCACTTCATTTAGACAAAAAAGTTGATAGCTCTTTTTGATCGTTTCCAAATATTGTGCCATAGCACTTAAAACACCCAAACCGTCGCCGTCTGGATTTTGATGAGTGACTAATAAAATATTTTGGGCTTGTTGAATTTTTTGATAAATCTGTTGTGCTGTAGCAATATCTTTAATCATAAAAATACTATTTTAAAATGACTTTTTATTCTACTACCATTTTCCTGATCCGTCAATAAAAAAAGGTTAAAATAATTTAACCTAGATTTTCCCAATAATAAATTATTTGTTAAGATTTTCTAAAACTTTTTCAACCTTACGGTCTTTAAGAAGAGTATCGTCAATTATTACCTCTAACTCAGGGCATTTTCTTAACTTAAGCCGACCACTTAAAAAATGTTTAGCGCGTCCTAAATTCCTGTTAACTTTTTCCAAAGTCTGTCCAATATTAGTAACAGGTAAAACACTTAAATACAAATAAGCGTGCTTTAAATCCGGAGTAAGCTTTACTTGCGTTAAGGTAACTAAAATGTCTTGGGAAAATTCCATTTCTCTTATAAAAAAATTATTCATTTCATGCTGAATCACTTCAGCCAGCTGTTCAGCACGTTTGGACATATTTTAAAAATTTTAACTTTTAATCTACACTTTTCCTAATTCCCGCTTTTCTATTTTCTCTTGGTAAATTTCTAATAAATCGCCTTCCAAAATAACTGAATTGCTTTTTATCTGCATACCACATTCCTCTCCTTTAACCCCTTCACTTACTTTTTCTTTGCCTGAACGCAACTGTATTAAATCAGCCCAAGCAATTGTTTCATTATTTCTGATAATCTTAACTTTAGTATTCTCTTTTACTTTACCTTCCTTAACCTTACCGCCAATAATTATTTCGTTTTTATCTTTTCTAAAAATTGCGATTACTTCTACTTTACCTAATTCTGTCCGTATGACTGCCGGTGCCAACATCGCTTTAAGTCTTTTTTCAATTTCTTCCAGCAACTTATAAATAATATCAAAAAATAATATTTCTACCCGCCGGTCTCTGGCTAATTCTTCGGCTGTCGGAGCAATTTTTACCCTAAAAGCCAAAATGACTGCCGGTGCAGTTTGAGCATCTAAAATATCAGCATCAGTAATATTGCCTAAACCTTTTTTAACCACTTTAAGCTTAACTTCTGGATCACTTAATTTATTAAAAGCTTCTAAAATTGCCTCTTGAGATCCTAAAACATCTGTTTTAAGAATAATGTTTAAATTTAAGGTTTTTTCTTCCTCTTCTGAATCACTGTCTTCATCTAATCTTTTTGAAGTTACAGGCAATGTTGGTTTGCGATACTGATTTTGTTTAAGAGTTTCTCTAACTTTTTTCCTATCTTGAGTGACTTCTAAAATATCGCCGACTTGAGGAATATTTTTTAGTCCTAAAATCTTTACTGGTGTTGAGGGAAGGGCTTCTTTTAATTCATGACTTAAATAATCCTTCATTGCTTTAATTTTTCCGGCAATTTGTCCGGTAATAATTAAATCTCCTGTTCTTAAAGTACCTCCTTGGATTAATACTGTAACTACTGGTCCTTCTCCTTTATCAATATGAGATTCAATAATTGTTCCAATAGCCGGACGATTAGGATTAGCTTTAAAATCTTCCAGGTCTGCTATCAATAAAATCATGTCTAAAAGTTCAGGAATATTTTTCTTTTGTTTAGCTGAAACTGGTACACAAATCGTCTTGCCTCCCCAGTCTTCAGGAATTAAATTCAGTTCTGCCAGCTCTTTTTTAACTTTTTCTATATCAGCACCCTCTTTATCTATCTTATTAATGGCAATAATAAAAGGTAGGTTTTCTTTTTGCACAATATCAATAACCTCTAAAGTTTGGGTTTTAAGTCCTTCGTCGGCAGCCACTACAATAATGGCAATATCGGCAATCTTGCTTCCCCGCGCTCTCATTGATTTAAAGGCCTCATGCCCTGGTGTATCTAAAAAAGTAATTTTTCTATCTTTTTCAATAATTTGATATGCACCAATATGCTGGGTAATGCCGCCACTTTCACCTGCCACTATATTTGTTTCTCGGATTGCATCCAATAATTTAGTTTTTCCGTGATCAACATGACCCATTACTACCACTACTGGCGGACGTAGCTGTAAATTATCTTTAGTCTCTTTTTCTACAAGTTCTTTGATTTTATCTTTACCTTGATCAGTCTCTTGTTCTAACTGTTTTTCCTTAGTTAACTTATTTACCAAAAACCCCAAATCTTCTGCAATAATGGCTGCAGTTTCAAAATCAATTCTTTCATTTAAAGAACTCATAATGCCGTTCTTAATTAATTCAGCAATTACTTTATTAATTGGCAATTTTAAAACTTCAGCAAAATCCTTAACTGTAATTTGTTCAGGAATAAGAATTTCTTTTTTTGCTGATTTTTCCTCTTGATCAGTTTTATCTTTAGTAAGCTTAATTTCCTTGATTCCCTCATCTCTTTGTTCAATCCTCTTTTTCTTACGTTCTCCCTCTACAGCCATAATAATTTTATCAACCAAAAGATCATCCACTTTAATAGCGCGTTTACCAATATCAAAACCCAGCTCAGGAAGCTTTTCCAATAATTCTTTGGTATCCATTTTTAAACGTCTAGCTAGTTCTGTAACATTCATATCTATTTAAATTTTAAAAATATTAAACTCCATTTAGACTACTAAAATTAGGCTGAATAGTCAACCTCGCTTCTCGGCTACCTCGGCAAGCTCGGGACAAGGCGGGGATAAAAATAAAGGCACAATTGACCAAATAAAGGATTTTTCCTATAATTACAGGTTATTGACACATTATTGTATTTCAGCTAAACTGTCTTATTCCCATGTATTATTAAATCAAATTTTACTAAAAATTTAAGAAAAATGGCTCGTAAAATCAGCGATCAAGTAAAAGAACTAATTGAGAAAAGTAAAAAAATTCTTATTACTACCAAAGGTAAATTTTCAGGTGATGGTTTGGCTTCTTGTTTGGCATTGGCACAGGTATTGAAAAAAGTTAATAAAAATTCCGAAATCATCATTGAAAATTTTAACCTTCCTCAACAATATTCATTTTTGCCAAATATTTCCCAGATTAAACCCGAAGCGATTAAACTTAAAAAGTTTATTATTAATCTTGATATTTCCCAGACAGGCATTGATGAATTAAGCTATGATATTAACGGTGATAATTTAAGAATTTATCTTTCGCCCCAAAGAGGCGTTTTTACTTCTCAAGATTTAAAATTCCAAACCAGCTTGTTTGCTTATGATTTGATTTTCACTTTAGACACGCCTGACCTGGAAGCGATAGGCAAATTATATGATAATCACCGGGATCTCTTTTATCAGATTCCAGTGGTTAATGTTGATAACTCTCCAGACAATGAACAGTATGGTCATATTAATATCGTGGATATCACTGCTACTGCTACCACTGAAATCTTATATAATTTAATCAATAAATGGTCAGAAGAACTTATTGACGAGCAATTGGCCACCTGTCTTTTAGCTGGCATGATCAAAGCCACTAATTGTTTTAAAACTGCCAATGTTACACCTAATGCTCTGCAAATTGTTAGCCATCTTATAGATTCAGGCGCTAACAGACGAGAAATAATTAATAATCTTTACCAAACAAAAACAATTAATACTCTTAAATTATGGGGACGGATTCTCTCCCGTTTGCAAAGCAACGAGCAAAATAAGTTAATTTGGTCTAAATTAACCCCGAATGACTTTATTGAAACTGGAGCAAAAGAGGAAGATGCCGTTGGCGTAATTAATGAATTGATTGCCCATAGTCCTTCCGCAGAAATTTTTGTACTTTTCTACCAACTTGAAGAAGGACAAACTAAAGTTATTGCCCATAGTTTAGGAAATTATAGTATTCTGGCACTAACCCGTTCTTTTTCTTCCACAGGTGATAAAAATGAAGTATCTTTTACTCTTAATAAAAATTTACAGGATTCAGAAAAAGAAGTTATAGAAACCATTATCCAAGAACTTTAATAGTAATTAACTAGAATAATTCTCAATAGGTCTTTAATTTATAGCAAACTTAAGTTATAATAATTCTGCTTTTCTAAATAATAATGAGCGCATATAGCTCAGTGGTTAGAGCACTGCCCTTATAAGGCAGGGGTCGATGGTTCAAATCCATCTATGCGCACCAGCTTTCGACCTTTCAATGAATTCAAGGTCGCTTCGAGTTAAGTCGAGAAGCGACAAGCTCAAGCTGGGCGAAAACTGTCCCGAGTGAAATCGAGGGACAAATTAACTATATAACGGGTTCGTAGCTCAGGGGTTAGAGCGCTTCGTTGACATCGAAGAGGTCAGAGGTTCAATTCCTCTCGGACCCACCAGCTTTCAGTAAATTCACATTATAAATATTAGAAATAATGAGTTTGGAAAAACAAGAATATTGGGAAATAAAATACAAATTGCCGCCTGAAAATATTGTTTGTTTAGACGAAAATTCAGAAGTTAGACAAAGATTCAGGGATTACTTTCTCGGTTTATCAGATGAAGGTATTGATTGGCCGATGGAAATGCAAGGTGGTGGGATCTCTGATTATAAAACTAAAGAATTTGAAGTTTATTATCCAAAAGGGGATTTATTTATTTCTTTTGCTTTTACTCTCCATGAATTAGGTCATCTTCGTCAAGGAGAAATAGATAAACGTTTTTCTGTGAAAACATTAGGTGCCCCTAAACCAGAATTGGAGGACGATTTAGAATTCCATAGTGAAACAGAAGAAGATGCCTGGCAACGAGGATTAATAAGAGCGAAAAAGTACTGTCCAGAATTTCTTGATGAAATAGAAATCAGATTTAAAAAACATAAAGAGCAGAGTAAACTAAAGGATTTTGAGAATTTTGAATCTTTTTTTAACTATCTTGTGAGGGTAGGATTAAAAATTACAGAATTCAGCGATATGAAAGAATGCAAAGAAGAAACACGGCAAGCAGGAAGAAAGTTAGGGCAATATTTAAAATCTGATGGATTAACAAATACTTTCTTTACTAAACCAAAAAGATGGCGTGTCGGGGAAATAATTGATCAAGAAAAAATAGAAAGTTTTATTAAAACAATGGCTGAAAAAATCGCTGAAGAAAGCTATTAAGCTAAAGAAAAAAATTAGAAGAGATTAGAAAACTTGTTAGATAAATATATGAAAACATACGCTACCATAATTGGAATTGTTAAATTCCAAGATAAAATCCTTCTTTTAAAAAGAACCTCTAAAAGGACTTCCTCGCCTGATAAATGGCAACCTGTTTCTGGATTTATTAAAGAAAGAGAACCTGCCGAAGATGCTGTTTTAAGAGAGGTGAAAGAAGAAACAGGTTTAGACGGAACAATTGAGAAAAAAGGTGAAGTTTTTGAAATCTCAGATGATTATGGCAGATGGATAATAATGCCGTTTTTAGTTTCTGTAAATTCTGATAATGTAGAAATTGACCCAAAAGAACATTCAGAATATAGCTGGGTGAAACTAAAGGAGATTTATAATTTTGATTTAATTGCCGGAGTTATACAGGATTTAAAATCAGTGGATATTCTATAAATTTTTATTTATTCTTGATATATTCTTAATTTTAATAAACAAAAATCCAGCTTTTAAAGCCGGTTTTTTGTTTACTTTTTAATATTTGCTATTACACCTAATACGCTGTTATGTAAAGTTAAAATTAACTATTAACTCCATTTTAATTACAGGGTTCTGTAGGCATAGGTGCGTTTGGCACTCCATGTTTAACCCATTCACCATTAACGCAAATCCAGTCGTCTTCATCTCCGCCAATAACAAACCTCACAAAGACCCAGAGAATGAGTATGACTACAATAATTATAAAAATTTTAAATATCTTTTTTATCATGGCGCCTAACGTTAAGGATATATGAAGTTTACACGAAACGAAGTAGGGTAAGAGCGCAACATCCCGTTGAGTTGAAAAAATTACTTCAACTACTTTGTGTATATAGAACCAAATCTACCTTCAGATAACATTTTAACAATTTCATCAGGGACAAAAATTCTCCCGTTCATACATACATAAATCCCTTTTGATAATTCTTGGGATTTGGCAACTGCATAACCTAAATTAAAACCTGCATCTGTAGGTGAAAATCCAAAAAGAGGAATCATTGAACAAACAAAAATAATCACTTTATTAATATTTTTTAAATTGGCTTTTAGATATCTTGCAGTGTCTGGTAATGTATAGGTCCCGTGGGTTATAATGATCCTATTTGATTTACTATTTTCTACGGCTTTTAAAATATTTTTTCTATCAGTATTAGTTAAATTTCTACTATCTTTCATGCAAACTTCAATAAAATCACATTTCTCATATAGTTTCAAAGATTTTATGAATTTTGGCACTACTGAAATTTCATTTGTGACGGCGGTATCTTTTGTACCATCCCAGTATGAGTCTATGGTGCCTCCTGTTATAATAAAATGAAGATTGTTTTTGCTTGTCATACGGGTAATTATTTTTAATTTTAAGTAGTTAATTAAAACTTCTTGCAACTCTCTAGTATTATAGCAATTCTTTTAAATGTTCACATAACTCGTTATTATACGAACATTTTTCGTAATAAATCACCTTAATCATAACAAATTCCTTTAACTAGACAAGGGCTAAAAGGGCTTTTTATTTTGTCTGAATTTTGTTATCTTTAATTTAATGAAAGAATTAATTTTTTCGGAAAATCAAAAACAAAGATTGGATAAATTTCTGGCGGAAAAATTGCCTGATTTTTCACGCAGTCAAATCCAAAAATTAATCAAAACAGACCAGATAAAAGTTAATGATCAGAGCAGTTCAGTGCATCACTGGCTTAAAGTAGACGATAAAATAATTATTGATTTACAACCAGAAACAAAAGAAAAAACCCAGCCGTTAATTGAACCGAGAATTATTGAGCAAAATGATAATTATTTAATTATTGATAAACCGGCTGGCTTAATCGTTCATCCGGCCGAAGGAATACAAGAACCGACTTTGGTTGATTGGTTAACGGAAAAATTTCCTCAAATAAAAAATATTGGCGAAAATAAAAACCGACCAGGCATTATTCACCGCTTAGACAAAGAAGTTTCGGGTATAATAATTATTGCCTTAAACCAGAAAATGTTTGACCATTTAAAACAGCAATTTAAAGAACGTAAAATTAAAAAAGAATATTTAGCTTTAATCCATGGACTAACCTCTAAAGAAGAAGGTGTTATTGATTTCCCTCTTGACCGCTCAAAGGATAGCGGCAAAATCATAGCCAAACCCCAGGGAGATGACGGTAAAAAATCAATTACCAATTTTTTAGTTTTAAAAAAATTTTCCCGTTATACCTACTTACAAATTACTATTCTCACCGGCCGGACACATCAAATCAGAGTTCATCTTCAAGCTTATGGACATCCTCTAGTAGGTGATCATCTATATTACAATAAAAAAATTAAAGATAACCTAAAATTGAACAGGATTTTTTTACATGCACATCTTCTAGGTTTTTATGATTTACAAAGCAATTGGCTGGAATTTAAAACTGATTTACCTTCAGATTTAACAAATATTTTAACCAAATTAAAATGAAAAAAGGTAGTCTTTTTATTATCACCGGAACTTCTGCTGTAGGTAAAACCACCGTAGCCAATTTAGTCTTAAAAAAAATAAAAAATCTCCAAAGATCATTAACTTACACTACCCGCCCGCTGCGCGCTAAAGAAAAAGACGGCAAAGATTATCATTTTATCTCTAAAGAAGAATTCAAGAAAAAAATTAAGAAGTCTGACTTCCTGGAATGGGCCAATAATTACGGCAATTTATACGGCACAGCTAAACGAGAAATTACTAATCTTTTAAAAAAAGGAAAGAATGTTCTAATTAATGTTGATATAAAAGGCGCTTTAAATATCAAAAAGAAATGGCCTAATTGTATCACTATTTTTATTTTACCTGAATCAATCAAGCAACTGGCTAGTCGCTTTAAAAAACGTCACGATACTTCTCCTGCCCAAGTACAAAAAAGACTGCAAATTGCTCAATGGGAATTAGCCAAAGCTCCTCAATGCGATTATTGGGTAATTAATCGGGAAAATAAAATAAAACAAACTGTTAAGGAAACGTTAGAAATAATCAATTCTAAAACCTTGACTAAATCATAAATTCTTTCTATAATATCCTCACTTTTAATTAACATCCATCATTATAATTCATAAACTATTAATAATCCTATGACTCAAGTTAAAGAAGAAAAAACTCAAGCCGGGTTTCCTGAAATTAAATCAGGAATGACTGTCAGGGTTCATCAAAAAATTAAAGAAAAAAATCCTAAAGGAGAACTTAGAGAAAGAATTCAGGTGTTTGAAGGTATGGTTTTGGGCAGAAAACATGGTTTTCAACCAGGTGCCACTATTACTGTTCGTAAAATTTCTGATGGTATTGGTGTAGAAAAAATTTTTCCAGTACATTCACCAAACATTGCTAAAATTGAAATTAAAAAACAAGCGAAAATTAGAAAGGCAAAGCTTGGCTACCTAAGAAGTTACAAAAAGAAACTAAAAGAGAAAAAAATATCTTAATATAAATAGGCAAAAAGCCGGGGTGGTGAAATTGGTAGACACGCAGGCTTGAGGGGCCTGTCCTCATTTTGAGGGTGGAGGTTCAAATCCTCTCTCCGGCACCATCCTTTGATAAGGCAAATAGTGGGTTAAGGTATGAATTTATTTTTAAGTGTGCGGGTTCCCTGGCCCGCCTCTCGCTGCCGCTCGCGGCGAGCAGGGCGGGACTTGCCGCGCCCTGGACACCAGGGCGAATAGCTCAGTTGGTTAGAGCGTACGGTTTACATCCGTAAGGTCACAGGTTCGAGACCTGTTTCGCCCACCAGCTTTCGACCTTTCAATAAATTCAAGGTCGCTTCAAGTTAAGTCGAGAAGCGACAAGCTCAAGCTTTCAGTATGAGTTTTGGTCGAACGCTAGTCAAAAACTGTTCCGACCTAACTTAAAATCATATTAAATAATAGACAAAAACAAAAGTATGAATCTTCTTATCGGACTAATTGGCATCTTTATCGGTTTTCTGTTAGTCTGGAAAGCTAATTGGATTTATCAAAATTTTGGCAAAATTGACTGGGCAGAAAGACATCTTTCTTCAGATGGTGGCACCAGACTATTATGGAAGCTTATTGGCCTAGGGATAATTATTATTTCCACGCTGTTGATGTTTGGTCTTATGGGTGGAATTATTACAGCTATTTTCTCTCCTTTTTTCCGCGGAAGAAACATTTAATCAAGAAAAAAACTAAACGGGCCTGTAGTTTCCGCCTACTCCCGCTAAGCGGGATTCGACGGACAGACAAATTTTGGGGATATAGCTCAGTTGGCTAGAGCGACTGCTTTGCATGCAGTAGGTCGTGGGTTCGAGTCCCACTATCTCCACCACTCGATTTGTCCCACTTAGCGGGACTCACTCGTGGCTAAGCCATAAGAATAAAAAATTAATTTTAATAATATGTCATTTTCTCCTGCATTTTTTGACATCTTTGGTATAGCGACTTTTAGTTTTATTATTATCGTTACAGCTTACGCTTTATCAACTAAAAAAAGACTTTCTAGAAAAACACTTTTTATTTTACTAATTATCGGCATTTTAGGATTAATTGTTGATTTTACTATTGTATATTCAAATTTTCTTAAAAATTTATGGAATTAGACAATAAAAAAATAAGACCTTTAAAGAAGTCTCCCTAGGGCGATTTTTTTGATAAGATAGTAAACTAAAGAAATGAATTCATATCTAAAAAAAGTGAAACAAGTAAAATGGAAATATTTTGGCAGCCGAGAAACTTCATTGATTTTTTATTCCTTAGTAGCTGAAAGCTATAAATATATGTTTCCTAAACTGGGTTGGAGTGATTTTGCCAGTGGTTGGTCAAATATCTATTTTTGTGCACATGGTCTGATAATAAAAGCTTTTGGCAAAAAATCTGATATTAAAAAATCTACCAAAGCAATCAAAAAAAAATTAGCTTATAATCCCCAAATTTTAAAAACACTTTATGAACTGACTGAAAAAGAAATTAAAAAAACCCAACAAATAATTAATCCTTTGAAAAATATAATTACCAAGAAGAATTTAAAATCTAAAGATTTTAAACATTTTTATATCCAATTCAAAAACAGCTTTTTATCTTTTTTCCCTCTTCAGGTTTTCCCTCTTCTTATTGAATTATCTTTAGAATCAGAAACTCAAAAATTATCAGATAAGCGCTTTATTAACATTTTAACCAAATGGAGGAAAGTTAGTCATCAGACAGAAATAGAATTAGAAAATTTATTATCCTTATTTTTAAATAAGGGCAGAAAGCATCTTAAAATTGACTTTATTTACTGGACAGATTATGAAGTAATGAACTATTTCACTAATTCTAAAAAACCTAAAGCAAGTAAAATTTCCCATAGAAAAAGCTTTTATCTTATGATACGAGATATTAATCTTAATCCGCCTTATAAAATCTATATGGGTCAAAGTGCAAAAAGCGCGTATAAAATTTTACAAAAATTAACAGAAGAAAAAGTTAAGGGAAGTGAATTTAAAGGAAACCCCCTTGTTAAAGGAAAGGTGAAAGGCGAAGTTTTTCTAATAAGGAATAAGAATGACTTTAAAAGATTACCAGCCAATAAAATAGTAGTTGCCAAAGTTATAGAAATGGATGATATTAAGGTATTAAAAAATAAAAAGATAACAGCCATAATAACAGAAGAAGGGGGTCTTACCTCCCACATTGCCATTGCAAGCCGAGAATTTATGGTCCCCCTGATGATGGGAGTTAAGGGTATAACTAGCAATTTAAAAAGTGGGAACCTGTTAGAAGTTGATGCTACCAAAGGCATAATTAAAAAGATAAAAACTAAGCTATTTGACTAAATTTTATTCTTCGGTTAAACTGTATATTACAATAGAAAATATGAATAACTTTCCTACAATAAAAAATCATAATAATTACTGGTACCACAGCCTTTCTGCCGGAAAGTTAACTTTTATATTATTATAAAACTAGACAACTATAAATTTTTTCAAGCTAGCTTTCCGAAGAAGAGGCTAGTTTTTTGTTTAGATGATTAATTTTTCTATTATGACTAATAAAATCAATCAAATTGACTCTTGGCATCATCAGCTTCCCTGTGGAAAGTTGGTTTTGCTTTAAGAAAAATTAAACTATTAAATAAATTAATTACCAACCGGCTTTCCGTAAAAGGGAAGCTGGTTTTTTATTTTTAAAGAGAATTTTTATGAAAAAAATAATAATTTTTGACTTTAATCGCACAATTTACGATCCAGAATCTAGAGATCTGATTGTTGATGCTAGATTAGTTTTACGCACCTTACTTAAACGCGGCTTTGATCTTTATCTGATCAGTCGCGCTGAAAATTCCAGAAAAAAATTAATTGATGAACTGGGTGTTATCCAATACTTCACCAAAATCATCATCGTCAAAGAAAAAAACAAAAGGATCTTCCAAAAAATTATTGCTGAAAAAAATGTTGACTTGCAATCAAGTTTTATTATTGGAGACCGAATAAAAAAAGAAATAATTATTGGCAATATTTTGGGTTTACAAACAATTTGGTTACAAGACGGAAAATTTAGTAATGAACTGCCTTCAACTAAAAATGAACAACCAAAATACGTTGTCAAAAAATTGAAAGATGTTTTAAATATTGCTCTTTGAAAATCTTTGTTTGATTTAACGGTCTTATTGACCAAAAAACTGTTCAAACCCAAAGGAGGGAAAAAATGAACAAAGAAACAGTTGAACAGGTGGTTTTGGAATCTGGTTTATGGGATCAGGGGAGAAAGTCAACTCATGGCTTTATTCTTTCTCCCAGTGTTTTTGAAATCAGCCAAAGTCAACGAGAAAAATTTGAGACTATAGGCAATGCCCTTTATCACTGCCTGGCGGGCTTGAGTAGAATCGCTGTAATTGCTTGGAACCCGTGGCTAGGCCGAAACAAAACCTGGGGAATGATCTCCCGTGCTTTAAGAATTGGCATCCCTAAAATCTATTATGATCTACAGGCACTTAAACCAAATAAAGTGCCCAGTATTTGTAAAGTGGATTTTATGGAAGCAACTGATGGACGTTTATTAATCGCCGAAATTGACGGCCATAATCCACATGGACTTGGTTATTCAACACTGGGAGCTAGAATCCGCCGGGTGGTAGCACCCCAAGCTCAAGTTTTCCCTGGTGTAGCTACGATGTTGGCCGAAGAAACCAAAAGAATTGGTAATAGCAATTATGAGTTAACCCTACTTTATGCCGACCAAGAAAGATTCTACTTGCCGGAATTCAAAATCCTGCAAAATGAATTGGCTAAACTGGGTATTAAACTGACAGTGATAGCTGAAAGCGAATTCAATCTCTCTGAACAGATAGTAAAAAATCAGCTATTTGTTTACTTGCCATTTCTCTATCACAATACTGAACTGAATGAAACTCTGGCCAAACTGTATCTGCAAGGAGAAATTGACTTTCTTATTCCGCCAAAACCGTTTTTAGGATCTAAGACAATTTTGGCACTGCTACGAAATGATGAGAAAAACAAGGAATTGGAAGCTATTCTACATTCGCAAATTCCAGCAACAATGTTGGAACTTCTCCGTCACTACATCCCCGAAACTTACCTGATTAGAAAAAGTCCCCGCACAGACTGGGAAAGTTTCTGCCAAAAAAACGGGGGATTTGTCCTAAAAGAAGCCATTTCTTATGGTATGAAAGGTATGGTTTTTAGCAACGAGGAAAAATTCCCTGCTATTCTGGAAAAGGCCTGCAGTTCATATTACCGTTTTATTCTACAAAGAGAAGTAATCAACTGCTCGCGTAGTTTCCAGTTCTTTGAAAATGATGGAACTCTCCAACAAGACGAATGGTATATGCGCATAACAGTTCATTATTCAATCCGGCAAGTCGCTGACATTACTGTTACTGCCAGAAGAGATAAAAAGGTTCATGGTGCTCTTGATTGCTTGCAGCTCGGCACCATAATTGTCTAAAAACCATAAAGGCCTTTGACCGCCAGTCTTAGGCCTCTTTTTTTATTTAAACTTGACAGATTAATTATTTTACAATATTATAGATTATCAATTCAATGCTCTTTGGAAAAGTTATAAAGACCCGAGAAAGGGGTAAAAAATGTTGAAAGTTTTTCACCATCATCGGAACCAGAAAGGGCGTATTTCCTCTTCTTTAGTCGCTTTGTTACTTCTAGGCATGGTACTGATTAGTGCAATCGCTATGCATATTATGAATCAGAGGAATAATAACACCAAGATCAGCATTGCAATGGCTGATGCGGACTGGCTCCAGCAAGTAGCCAATAACTATAAGTTGGACTGGGGCATCTCTCCGTCTAAAATAATTTTGGGAGATACTCTCAAAAATCCTTATGGGCAACCATTCATATCCCTGCTACCAGGCCAAAACTTTGCTGACTTTAGATATGAACTCAACGGAGATAGCTCTTTTGCTTTCTGTGCAAGGTGTCTTGATAATGATACAACAATGCTTTGGGTCACTCCTTATGAAATCGTCAGATTTTCCGGGCTAGATAATGCTCCCATTCTCCAATTAACGATGAATAAAGTAGCGAAATTCTGGATTATCTTATCCTTATACCAGAAAGATTGGGGATACTTTCCGGCTACTGCAGCTCCAGGAGACACCCTTCTTGATCCAAGCGGTAATCAATATAAACCGCTACCAGAAAATTTTTTTGTTAAAGGAAGCTTCTTTTATGAACGCGCAGATTCAAGCTTCTATATTTTTTCCGTAAGAATACCTCTACACGAAAAGGGGCAATCACTGGAGATTATTGTCTCACCTAAAGGTTTCAACGATCCTCAAGAATGTATCTCATGATACTGGTTCCCCTAAAGGGGAATGGACAGATACAAAGCCCACAGGAGAAATTCCAGTGGGTTTTTTATTTTGATTTTTATCTTTATTATTTACTAAAATATAAAATCTTTTTAGTTTGACAGTTTTATGTATCTTTTTTTAAAAAAAAGTAGTATAATAATTAAGGATGGTTTAAAAACTATTTGATGATAAATAAATTTAAATCATACAAATAGACTTAAATACGAAAAAATAAAATCTTTTTTGAAAGGAGGTGAAAACTATGCCAGCCAAAAAAAGAAGAAAAGTAGCTAAGAGAAAAGTTACCAAGAAAAGAAAGCCTGCTAAGAAAAGAAAAGTAGCTAAGAGAAAAGTTACCAAGAAAAGAAAGCCTGCTAAGAAAAGAAAAAAATAAATTTCTTTCAATTGGAAGAGAAAACAAAATCCCCTAATCGAATTTATTTGGAAGGGGATTTTGTTTATTGATTGAATTTGGCTAATCTAAAACAAATTTTCCTGTTTTTTAATACCTCTTTCTGCGGGTGTTAGGATTTCTACTTTTCCATAATAACCATCATAACCAGGGATTAATTTTATTTTTCCTTCACGTATTTTCTTTATAGCAAGCGCTAAAGTTGAGTCAGCGATCTTTTCAATCTCTTCATAAGATAGATCTAATAAAATTTTAAATTCACTGCCAGCTTGTTTAATTAAATTAAAATATTCTGTTTCAACTTTTTTAGATTGCTTATTAACGCTAAATATATCTGCTAAAATCTCTCTAAGAGGAACAACACTTTTATAAGGTATAAACATCTTTTTATCCACTGTTGCTTCCTCTCTGTCAGCTAAGTTATCCACACGGTTTAAAACTCCAACTGTTACTGGTTTTTTACAAACCGGACAAATACCTTTATACTTTTTAGTCTGCTCTGGCGACCAACTAACTTTACATAACCTATGACCGTCAAAATGATACATACCTTCTTCCGGAAAAAACTCAATAGTATATAAGAATTTTTTTCTATCCTTGTTTTTTAAAATCTGAAAAATCTCCTGATAGGTTATCTCTTCTAAATCAAAAACATTGGCTTCACGTCCTAAATTCTGTAAGCTGTGAGCATCAGAATTGGAAACTAAAGCCAATTTATCCAAAGAAGATAAGCGCCAATTCATTAGTGGGTCTGATGATAAACCAGTTTCAATAGCAAAAATATGTGAGCTAAGCTCGTCATAACATTCTTCCAATGAGTCAAAGCCCGATTTAGAACCAAAAATAGCAAACCATGGCGTCCACACATGAGCCGGAATGGTTAAATGATTTGGATTTATGGCTAAACAAATTTTTAAAAGTTCTTTAGCACTCATTCCAATAATCGGTCTTCCATCTGATTTTAGATTGCAACCACGTTTATTTAATTCATTATTTAACTTTCTGATAAAATCAATATCTGGTGCTAAAATAGAAATATGCAAACGTCTTCCCTTGCCTCCTTGCGAATAAATACAGGAAATTTCATTAGTTAATAAAAAAAGAGCGTTGCTCTTGGAACCCTTTAATTTATATAAACCTGGTTTTGCTTCTTCTAATTTTTCCTCAATTTCCTTAAACCATAAAGGATGAGAAAAGTCACCAGTACCTACAATATCAATACCTTTAAGCTTTGTCCAGTGGTCAATATTTTCCAAGGTTAATTGTTTAGAACAAGCTCTGGAATATTTTGAATGAATATGCCAATCAGCAATGATCCTCATAAGGATTAAATTAATAAATATTTTATCCTATTCTACTTTAACAATAATTTTAATAGTTGTCTAATGAAATAATATTAAAAGATAAATCAAAAAAGGAGACTACCTCTCCTCATGATCAGTTTTTTTATTTAATCCAAATACCCTAGCACTTACCTACTCTTGCACGACATAAGCCGTACTACCATTGGCCTTTGGCTGCTTAACTACCGTGTTCGGGATGGGAACGGGTGTTGCCAGCCCAGTAGAAGCACTAGGATAACTGGATTAAATCTTAAAAAGCTTCTTTAAAATCATGAGGAAAAATAGCCTCCTTTTTTGATTTCTAAGGTGACAGCAAAAACACAACCATAATAAGACAACTTAAAGCTAAAAACATCATGGTCAATTTAACACCGCCTCTTAAATCATTCATAAAGCTACTTTTTCTTATTAATTAAGTAAAAGACTTGCTTAATTCTTAAATAAATTGGTGGTTACTTGATAAATTAGTACGGCTCGGCTCAATCCCTTACAGGACTTACACCTGCCGCCTATTAACCCGTTCATCTTACGGGAATCTAATAACGAATCCTCATCTTGCAGACAGCTTCACGCTTAGATGCTTTCAGCGTTTATCTAAACCGAACGTAGCTACCCGGCAATGCCATTGGTATGACAACCGGTACACTAGAGGTTCGTCCTTCCCGGTCCTCTCGTACTAGGGAAGGGCCTGCTCAAGATTCAACGCCCGTAGCGGATAGGAGACCGACAATAATGTTAAATATAAATTAAAAAATTTATACTATCCCTTTTAAAGGATTCTCTATGTCGCCACAACGTCCTGAATTAGGACGAAGTCCTTCTGTTGAAGGATAGAGTTCGGACTATATCTTCTCTGAACCACTAATAGTTCAGAGTTCGGCGTGTAGTCTCTGAGGGTTCCTTATAAAGTAATTTTAATTCTTCGATATTTTCCTTTTTGATTCATTAAATAGGCGTAAGAGAGAATTTTTTGTATTCCTGATTTATGAGAATGCCTACCACTTTCCATTAAACGGACGATTTTTGCAAAAAGAGCAAAATCGCCTCGTTTTTGAGTTTGTAATAAATATTTCTCAAAAAAAGGAATAATCTTTTTTAAAAGATCCTCTCGATTACGTACTACATAAACCACATTTTTATCATTAGGTTTTGTTGCATGGTTTTTCTTCAGATAACCGCACTTAAAATATTGAACCAAATCTTTAAGTATCTTCTGACAATTTTCTCTTTGACTGACATGGAATTCGGGAATAATTTTAATGCCAAATTTCATCTGACTATCACGATAAATAGCCACATGAAAACTACCTTCACCATCTACAAAACCAGTAATATAATGTGGATTAAGCATAAATTACTAAATAAGGCCTTCCCTGCTGATTGTCTGCACTCAACACTTTATTACGGATATATTATATCACGTAGTGTGAGATTCTCCAACCCTCTATTCTCCATCTTGTGAGGGCACCAGAGTTTCCAGCATTTAGCCGAATTTATAGACAGCACGATCGATATATTCGTTTATTGACGAATAAATTATGGACGAAAAGATAAAATTCTACTGTCTCACGACGTTCTGAACCCAGCTCGCGTACCGCTTTAATTGGCGAACAGCCAAACCCTTGGGAGCTTCTCCACCCCCAGGATGCGATGAGCCGACATCGAGGTGCCAAACCTCCTCGTCTATGTGGACTATTGGAGGAGATCAGCCTGTTATCCCCGGAGTAACTTTTATCCGATGAGCTTCCGCCGTCCTACTTCGACCCT
>JAHITV010000046.1 GCA_018817315.1 Patescibacteria group bacterium | reverse complement strand
GGTACTCGCGTCAGATGTTAAGTAGAACCCCTCGTCGGAACGTAGTTTGTTGTTGAACGAACTCAGGCTGCCCGCCGCACCCACTATCACAGCGTATCCAGCGTTGCCGCTGTTTATCAGCTCTGAGTCGTAGATGAAGTGGCTGCCCGATCCGCCCACGGAAACCGCGTAGCTGGCGACATTGTCAATCTGCAAGAAGCAGTCGTGCAACTCGAACCCTCCGGTGCCGGTGGAGGCAACGCAGGCGTTGGTGTTGGCGAAGTGGGTGACCACTACCACCACATCCTCAAGGTAGGCGTAGACGCTGCCGGCCAGCACGGCGTTGGTGTTGTCCGCTGCCGTGACCTCCACCCTGACGCTCTTCACCCTCGAGTTGGCGGCACAGGTGATGGCGGTCGCCGCCGCCTGAGTTATGACCACGCTCTGGTTGGATGAGCCGACCAGGTCCACAAACGCTATCATCGCCACGGCCTCGGAGTACTCGCCCGAGAACACCCTGATGGTGAAGCGGTAGGTGTCGGTCGGTGTGAGGGCGGTGATGGTGGTTATGGCGTCCCTTATCTTCATGCCGCTGTAGACTAAGTACACCTGTGGCTCCTCTGTCGCCACCATATGTCCGGCCCCGGCGTGGGTCACCTTGGTGAACCTATCGTCGTGGGAGTAGACCCAGGCGTTGGTACTGTCTCCTATCTGCCAGCCGTCACCTGCCATGGTGTTGCCGTAGGAGTTGACGGTTATCGCCGCCCCGGCCAGATCGACATTAGCTCCAGTGCCCGTCCCCATGAGTTCGTTGTCCATGAGGTTGACCGTGCCGAGGTTGATATCCACATCTATACCGTCCGTGGTGGACGTCATGCGGTTGTCAGCCACCCAGGTGGTACCCGCCGCAGTCTTCTGGTAACAGGTACCCATGGAGTCTATGCGGCACTTCCTGATGATGACGCTGGTGCCGGTGCTGGCGTCGCTGATGCCGATATCGGTGGCGTCGCTGCCCGTCGAGTATGTGACCCAGCAGTCCTCGATAGTAACGTTGGTCAGGGCACCGATTACTATGCCCGTGCAACTCACGTCGCAACTGAGGTTGTCTATCTCCACGCCCTGTAGCATGGAGTTTGATGCCATAGTAACCGATGCAGTGGTACCTGAGGGCGGACGAATGATGACCCGTCCGTAGGGAGCCACCACGTCGACAAAGGTCTTCATGGTGATGGCCTCGGGATAAATCCCCGGCATCACCTCGATTTTAGTTCGGTGCGTCGCGTCGTGAACCGTGATCTTATCGATCTGTTCCTGGATGCTCTCTTCGGGCGACCTTGCTTTCGCGACGACATAACGAAATGCGTAAAAAGGCGGTGGCATAAAGTGAAAAATTGCGTTACCTTGAGGTGCCATAGTTTACCTCCTCTTAGTAAACTCCCTTACTTTTTGTGTCATAGTTGCTTCGTCCTTTAACTTCCTATACTACAACATACGGAACATTCACACTACCAGCCCCACCCCCACCGCAGGTTAGCGTCACCCTGATGCTCCCGTAGGCAACAAACCCCGCCAGCAGTACGCCGTCTGGGTCTGTCGTCACCCATGCAAGCGGGGTTCCGACTCCTCCCCCGTTGGCCTGCACTGTAATCTCCCTGTAGTTGGTCCCGTCTATGGCATGGTAGACCTTTACCGCCGTGTCCTGGGTGACGTTGGCCATGTCGATCCAGATACCCCTTACCTTGGTGCGTTTGGTCAGTGCCACCGTCACCATGGTCTGCTCTAGGGCAGATGTCTCATCGAAGCTGAAAGTGCTGGCAGTGACGGTCACTGCGTTGTCGCCGATGATGTCCACCGTCTGTCTTGTCTCTTCGCCAGCCATTTAGCTTTCTTCTTTCTTAGGCTTGGAAATTGGGCGCATCGGCTTTGGCTCAGGCGCCTCCATCTGAACCGTCTTGCGGTCAATGGTGATTGTCAGCGTGCCTTTGACTTTCTTTTCCTCCGTCATTGTGTCTCACTATCCCATAGCATCTCGCCATAGATATGGCAAGCGAATGTCGGTAGTTCTGACCACTGCGTGAATCCCATGAGGTAAGAGTAACCCTCCACCGTGGTCAGTCCCTTTGCGATTTCAAGCTCCGCATCCTTGTATCCATAAACAGGTCCCCACGACCTGACTAGAGTAAGTCCGCTGTACTCCCGCAGGTCTATCATCACCAGCTCGTTCCTCGGCGTGCTGATGCCTCCCCGATAGAGGTGGTAGGGTGACCGGGGAGCCACGAACTGCCAGTCTCCATCCTCATTCAGGAAAGGGATTTCCACATAGTAATAGTAAGGGAACGGGAGTACTGGTATCCCACTATAGCTGTATACCAGAACGAACTTCACTTGGTGGGCCCTTGTGGTCGGCTCGACCACGGCCTCAATGTTGACGGAATAGTCCCTCAATCCTATTCCCCTAGCATCTACTGTCCATGTCTGAACTGCTGGCATTGTATTTCCTCACAGTGTCATATAGTATTGATCCTCGTCGACCTCAACCCCAGCGATGCCGATGTATCCACTAATGTCCTCGTCGCCATAGTTGTGTATCGTCAGCTTGATTGTCTGCAAAAAGGCGAACCCTTTTGGCAGATAGGCGTGGATGGTGCCGTAGCCAAACTTGTGCACCACGCTGCCAGGGGTGCTGTCGTTGATGGTCTCCACGTGGAGGTCGAGAAGTACCGAGGTCGGAGTGGTCACGTAGTAGTCGTAAATGATGTCCACCTTGCCAGTGGTGACCGATATCTCCACCTCGGTGTCATCTTCGGCAGTGAGGGTAACTGCCTCCCAGTAATTGTAGTCGCCTTGGTAGGAGCGGGTTGTGGGTTCCACTGAGTGCTCGATCTGTTTAGAGTAGTCCACCCGTCCTATACCCCTAGCCGTCACTACCCAAGCCTTCTCTACTGCCATCAGATGTTCTCCTCAAACCACTCCACACCCATCATCGTCGCCACCACGCTTATGGTATGGGGGTTTATCGAGTCTCCGTTGTCGATGATGGCCCACAACTTGTCTCCCCTCTTCACCTTTACCACTCCCTCGGGTAAAGACCATATTGGGGTGGCGTTGTTCAGGGCTATGTACGATCCTGGGGTTGACGGGCAGACCCAGTTCTGCTCCACTCCGAAGGCCACATTGACAAGCGCATTGCATCCGTCTGGATAATGGAATAGAACCTGTATTATGTAGCCCGATACCGCGCAGGTCTCCTCAAGTCTGACGCCAGTGAGTGCTGTAGCAGCGTACTTGAAAGGTACCTGCTTCGTCACTACCTTGCCCGGGTAGCGTTCCGCCAAGTTATTTGAGATTTTGCCCTCCTACTACTACTATTACTACACTTCGTATTCGCCGCCTACATAGACCTCAACCGGAGTGAGTGCACCTATGCCGGCTCCAGAGTCGGAAACCGCTTGGAGCACTAGTGTTCCCATCACCCTCTTTGCCTTGTCCTGGCAGTCGAGGGCGATACCGTCCTGCGATGCCACTGGGATGTCGAAGAGGGGTACTGGGCTTGCCGACGTGGAATGGGCAGTGCTGTCGGTGTCGGTGAAGGTG
>JAHITV010000040.1 GCA_018817315.1 Patescibacteria group bacterium | reverse complement strand
AAACCCTTTTGCGGTATTTAGGTATCCAAACGAAATGATATTGGATGTCATAGGTAGCATTAAAGGTGGTTTTCTTCATGACCCTATCCTACCATATTGCTCGCTTCGCTCGCAAAAGGTGTCACATTCATCTCCAGCCTTTTAAGGCTGGAGTATTCTGCGACTTAAATAAATAATATTATTATATAACATCAACAAAACAGTTCTTTTCTAAAAAAAGGATAAGACATGTGGCAAACCATACTTCATGAGAGCACAGCCCCTATTTTCAACTATCTTTTTGGGCTATGGGTTACTTTTACAATCATAGCGCTAAGCATGGCAAGAGAAGGTAAAAAAATCGGTTTTATCTTTGCTGTCATGATGTTCTTTACTGATTTTTTTCTTATTACCGGCCTGCCCCTAACTTTATATTTCGGCCGCATGAGTATAGAAAAATACTGTAGCATAATTAGAGTAAGATCTTCTTGGATTCTTCTCTCTATATTCTTTTTCTTTATCATTTATAACTTATGTATTAACTCATTTTATGTTTATCGTATCACAAAGAGAAGGTCAGGCTAAGAAGATTCTTACCTTACAACCCAAAAATCGCCGAGGGAACAATCCCCTAGCGATTTTTTTATAAAAGCTATTTCAATAACTGGAAAACAAATCAGCCGATAAATCCGCCAACCTGTTTTTGCCATAACTGCTGATACAAACCGCCTTTGTGTTTAATTAACTGTTGATGAGTTCCTTCCTCAATTATTTTACCCTTCTCTAAAACAATGATTCTATCCATCTTCATAATTGTTGAAAGACGATGAGCAATCACTACCACGGTTTTGCCTTTCATTAAAGTAGTAAGTGCATCCTGTATCAAACCTTCTGATTCTGAATCCAAGCTGGAAGTAGCTTCATCCAGAACTAAAATTGGTGAGTTCTTAAGAATAGCTCTGGCTATGGCTATACGTTGACGTTCACCGCTGGAAAGTTTTATTCCTCTTTCACCCACATATGTTTTATATCCTTCTGGAGACTGGGAAATAAAATTATGGCAATAGGCGAGTTTAGCCACTTTAATCACCTCTTGCTCACTGGCTTCGGGCCGGCCATAACGGATATTTTCTTTTAAGGTCCGATGAAATAGAATAGGATCCTGTGAGACTAAACTGATATTTTGCCATAAACTTTCCTGTTTAACCGAAGAAATCTTTTGCCCGTCAATATAAATTTTACCGCCTTCCAAGTCATAGTTTCTAAGCAGTAGATTAACCAAAGTTGATTTTCCAGAACCCGAAGGCCCAACTAAAGCGACTTTCTCCTTAGAATTAATATTAAAGTTAAGTCTAAAAAACATTCTTCTGGTTTTATGATAGCTAAAGCTTACATTCTTAAATTCTATTCGCCCTTTTTCAACCAAAAGTTCTCTGGCGTTTCTGACATCCTGAATTTCGTGGAAAGTTTGTAAAATTTCCGTCATTTCATTGGCATCGGCCAGATGTTCATAATAACGTCTGATAATTCTGCCAAAACTCCATAACCTGATAAAAATTGTAAGGATATAGGCCTGAACTAAAACAAAATCTCCGATAGTGACAATTCCTCTTTGCCAAAGTCTAACCATAAGATAAAACACGCCTAACTCCAATAAAACCATTAAGAAAGTCTGAATGGCTTCAAATTTATTATTAAGATTCCAGCAGAACAACTGCTGTTTCTGTAATTTGGTTGTGACTTTCTTGAACAATCTTTTCTCCCGGTTATAACCGTTAAATAATTTTACATTTAAACTGTTAGTGATGGTATCAGCTAAAACGCCGGTTACTTCTGAATCAAACTTGCTCTTTATTAAATCATGTTTTAACTTATACAAACTAAAGTAATAATTAATCGCACAAAAAATTATAATCCAGACTAACACGCCCAGACCAAGGAAAATATTTCTTAATAACAAAACAACAACGATAAAAATCATACTGACTAATATCTGCAGCAATTCAAAGAAAAAAGAATCAACAATCACTTCAAAGGAACGGGGAAATCTATTAACCCTCTTTACCAAAGAACCAACAAAGTTATTATTAAAGAAAGAAACTGAATGTTTATGAAGATAAGCAAAGCAGCTGTTATACAAATCAGCCATAGTTTTTGATTCAAAGAAAGCTATAAAAAATGTAGCTAAACGCCATAACACCCAACCCACTAAATTAACTGCCAATACCTTAAATAAAATTTGGATTAAAATTTGTGACTTAGCCGCTGTTTCACCGCTACCTGCTAAAATATCAAAAAATTCCTTATAAAAAAGAGGGTTAATCAAATTAGCAATTGAGGCCAGAGTAATGGAAAAAAATACAACAAAAACGGCAAATTTATATTTGCTTAAATGCTGCCAAAAAATCTTTAAAGTTTGTTTGGTGTAATTTTTATCCATTTTTTAAAACTAAAAAGAGACAAAGCTTTTTAGCCCCTTTATAATTATGACGGAAAAGTTACAGTTTTGTTACAGAAAATTATAAAACCTTCTTAGATTCTTCCAGGGCTTCAATGAATTTATCCAGCTGATCATAGAAAATAGTAATCTCATTTCTCTTCCATTGCCCTTTTTTATCTTTTCTGTTTTCTGATATTTGTAGATATTTATTGCCCGTGCTTGCTTTTTTAACATCAAAAAAATACGTTTTTTCACCTGCTTGTAATTTTTTGGTATAAATTTCTTGCGACATATTATTATTTTAGCACTAATAAACAAAAAATTTAAGAAGCGGTCTTACACCGCTTCTAAGGTTATCTACTGTTCGATCAGCTTGTTTCTTGAAACTTTATACCCCACAGGTAATGTCTTAAAATCACAATTGTTCTATATCTTTTGACATATAAAGTAGAAACTTACTTGGGCTACTTAATAGTACCTCTATTAACTATCTCTTTCCACAAGGTAGTTTCTTTCTAGACCTTATCTGATTTTCAATATTAATCCTATCTCTTTCAGTATATTTATCAGAAGGCATCCATTTAATAGCAAACCAATCACCCATATACCTCTCCCAACAAGATTTCCTTTCGTGATTTTATAATCTTATACCCACTTCACCTGTTTGACCAACATCAACAATATTATTATTTTCATCAAGAATTACATAGATAGCAGCACGATTTATTAATTCTGTACCAATTTGATAAGGTCCTTGAAATTCATAACCTAAGATATTCATACGAATAAAGATTAGTTTTTATTAATTAATGCTTTCGACCTTTAATTATGTAAATTGTGGATAACCGCTATTTAAAATTCAGTAAATTTTCGGTATACTATAAATATAAGTCATTAAAAAAATAAGTCAAGTCAACTTATGCCCACTTTAACCAGAAAACAAAAAGAAATATACGAATATATTAAAAGTTATATTAGAAAAAATGGTATTTCCCCTACTTTTGAAGAAATAAAAAAACATTTTAAATTAAAAGCATTATCAGGTGTATATCAACATATTGACGCTTTAATAGATAAAGGATTTTTGATTAAAAACGAAAATTTATCTCGTGGCCTTGAATTAAATAAGCAAGAAAAAATGGTGACAGTGCCTTTATTAGGGACTATTGCTGCTGGACAACCAATTGAAGCAATTGAAATACCAGATGAAACCATAACAGTAATTAAAGATAATTTTTATAATTATAATAATCTTTACGCTTTAAGAGTTCAAGGTAACAGCATGATAGATGAAGGAATTTTTGATGGTGATATTGTTGTTTTAAGAAAACAAGCTATAGCGAACAATGGTGAAATGGTTGTAGCTATCATTGATGATAATGAAGCTACCCTAAAAAAATTGTACCGTGAAAAAGATAAGTTTCGTCTACAGCCAGCAAATCCTACCTTGTTTCCTCTCTATAGAAAAGAGGTCGAAGTGAGAGGTGTTGTTGTTAAAATTATTAGAAATATAGAAAAGGATTCTGAAATAAAAAAAGAAAGTAACGAAAAATATACTCGCAGAATTGACTATTCTTGGGATTTTCGCGGTGAAAAAACTAAATCATATACACATGGTTTGCATACATATCCAGCAATGTTTATTCCACAAGTTGCTCGAAGACTGTTACAAAATTATAGTAAAAAAGGTGATGTAATTTGTGATATATTTTGCGGATCAGGTACCGCATTAATAGAAAGTAGATTATTGGGCAGGAATTCTTATGGTATAGATCTTAATCCTTTGGCTATATTTTTAGCAAAAGCTAAAACTACTGCAATATCATTATCAAAACTTCAAAAAGAATATTTTGATTTGTTAGATAGAATAAAAAAGATTAAAAAAAGTGAAATCAAAAAACCGGAATTTCCAAATATTGATTTTTGGTTTAAAGAAAGCATTATTATTGAATTAGCTAAAATCAAAAAGGCCATAAAAAAAATTAAGAACATTAACATTCAAAATTTCTTTTTGGTAGGATTTAGTGAAACTGTAAGATTGGCTTCTAATACAAAAAATGGTGAGTTTAAATTAGTTAGAATTAAAGAAGAGCTACGAGAAAGGTATAATCCCAATGTTTTAGAAATATTTAAAAAGAAAACTGAAAATAATATTAAAGCTATGAGCGAATTTGAACAAGGTGTTGATAAAAAAACTTGGACCAAAATTATCTTTGGTGATTCATCTAAAGATAATGGCATTAAAGAAAATTCAATCGATTTTATTTTAACTTCTCCTCCATATGGTGATAGCAGAACAACTGTAGCTTATGGACAATTTTCTAGACTTTCTGCGCAATGGATTGATATTTTTGAAGATCAAAGTAAAGCTTCAAAAGTTGATAATGAACTTTTGGGTGGCAGGGCTGTTAAAGAATTAAAACATAGTCTAAATTCCAATTATTTAAATCAAACAATAGATCAAGTTAGTAAAAAGGATGAAAAAAGGGCCAAAGAGGTGCTTAGTTTTTATATCGATTTAAATAAATGTTTGAAACAGGCTCATAGAATTTTAAAAAAGAATAAATACTTTAGTTTGGTAATTGGTAATAGATTAGTAAAACAAGTTAGAATACCAACAGATTTTATAATAGCCGAATTAGGAGAGGAAATTGGATTTGTTTGTGAGGATATTATTGTTAGAAATATTCCAGGAAAAAGAATGCCCAAAAAAAATTCACCAACAAATATAAGTGGAGAATTGGAAGAAACTATGAATAAAGAGAGTATTGTAATCTTAAAAAAGATTAAATAAGCTTTATTTTATTATCAAAACAATTGTATAGCTGATTTATTTTTATTCTAAAACCTGTGCCGTGATTTCTAACACTGCCATTAGGCCTATAATACATCCTAAAATCAGCTACGATATAATCTCTTCTGACCATCTTTTTAAACAGTTCAAAATCAAATCCATCCAATAAATAGGCTTCATTAAAGTAAAAATATTCTTCATTTTTGATTATTTTTGAATCGGCTAAAACATATATTAAAGCGGGTATTTTTTGTTCAAATTTTTCCTGTAAAGATTCCATATTCCAATAAATGTTTAACCTTCTGTTTTTACCTTTAACTTTTATTTTATCCTTTTCTACAGACAATTTTAAATTTTGATTATTATATCTCTTTGAAGAAATAGTACTATGTAATTCTTTAGCACGGTTGTTTTGTCTTTTTGAATACCCAAAATTATCAAGTAAAATCCTATCACGATCACCGCCTTTTGGTAATGGTTCTAAGGTAAATAAGGTTAACATTGATTTTGTGCTTCTACGATAAGCTTTCAATTCAGCAATATCTTTAATGTCAGGCAAAGGAATATTATTTTCTTTAATTTCTAACAAATCTTCTAAAGTCTTACCAATACCTGTATCCCCTTTACGATGAGTTTTTATAAAACCTATCTTTTTTATTTCTTTTAATTTTTCTTTAAGTTTTTTATGGTCATAAAATTATTTAATAAAAAACTTAAATCTTTTTATAAATTTTTGCAAACTTTTTAATTACAACTGGCAGGCCATGTAAACCTGGCAGGGGTGGTAGGAATCGAACCCACGTTACTGGTTTTGGAGACCAGAGTCCTACCACTGAACGACACCCCCATATAATTTTAAATAAATTTCGCCAGTGTTTCCCTTAAAATTTTATGTAAAGTTTCCCGACCTCGACCTGATTTATAAAATAATTCACGACGTTTAGCATTTGCTTCGTCTGAATATGCCTCGTAATAAATTAATTTAACTGGCCTTCGATAAAAAGTGGAACGAACTTCACCATTCTGATGTTGTTGATAACGCAACTTTAAATTAGTTGTATACCCGACGTAAAACTTTTTATCTTTTAGACTAAATAAAATATACACATAATACATAATCGCTTTTCTTTTAATTATAAATCTACTTATCTGCTAGGAATTGCCCGCCGATTCAGCGGGTTGGAGACCGTCATACTACCATTAACACCACACCCCCAAATTATTTTCACTTCTCTAAATATTGGCTTAAATCCAGCTCATTAATCAGTTGTGGAAATTTTAATAAAAGATATGAATAACGTTCTAGGGACCTACCTGTTGCTTCATCAAAAAGCGGAGTACCGCCCAAATAAACTGTATTCTTTTCATCACCATACTGATTCAGATTATTTCCCTCAAGCCAAGCATCAATTTTTTCTTTGCCCTTACTGGTTAAACTTGCCATAAACTGATCAGCTTTTTCCTGGGCTTTTTTCTCCCACCAATCCTGGGCTTGATTTACTCCTTCGCTAATTAAACCAGGCGCTTTTTCTTCGGTTTCTTCTTGCCAGTTACTTATGATTCCTGAAATTTCATCATGCCAGAAAAAAACAATTACCGCTGCCATAATCAAAACAAAAATTAAAACCCTAATCATATAATTAATAAATTATTGATTTTTATTTTGTCTCTTTATGTAAAGTATGTTTTTTACAAAAAGGACAATATTTTTTTAACTCTAAACGATTTTTGAGAGTTTTTTTATTTTTTCTGGAACGATAATTAATATGCTTGCATTCAGCACATTCTAATTTAACCAAATTATCTTGTGACATTTTCTTTATCTTTATCTAATTAACTCTGGCCGAGAATCCCATTGAGCAGGACAATGTATGGTTTACTCGCCTGCCGATCGCCTGGAGCCGAGGACAGGACTCGAACCCGCGACCTATAGTTTACAAAACTACTGCTCTACCAACTGAGCTACCTCGGCGTTTAGTATATGAAACAAATGAAATACTACCATATTTTACCTTTAACGTCAAATTATTTTTATATTATTTATTCTAATATTTAACAATAAAATAACCTTTATTAATACCTATTGACTTTATTATTAAAAAACTGTATCATTTGTCTGTAAGTCTCTCATTCGTGTCACTAAATACTATACATAACATGAGAAGAGGTCGGCCTTACTTAATTTATAAATCTCAAGTGATTCTTTATGGATAATAAAAAACTTTATGTCGGCAATCTAGATTATGATGTATCTGAACAAGACCTTGCCGATTTCTTCTCTACAGCTGGGACAGTTCAATCAGCAAAGATTATTACCAATCCAGATAGCGGAAGATCAAAAGGATTTGGATTTGTTGAAATGGGATCTGATGCAGAAACACAGGAAGCGGTTAGCAAGTTAAATGGCGCAGAACTTAATGGTCGCCCTTTAACTGTAAACGAAGCAAGACCCCAAAAACCACGTCCTAAACGTTGGTAAGAAAAAACCGCCAAGTCAGACTTGGCGGTTTTTTGATATATAAAAATTATTCCCTCTAAACCTTAGAATAAAGCTTGGCCCGCCATGAGCGAGTCCGAGCTCCGAGCTTGTCGAGGTGGTCGAAGGCGAGTCGAATGGTGGGCCGGGTAGGATTCGAACCTACGAAGGTAAAACCAACAGATTTACAGTCTGTCCCGTTTGACCGCTTCGGTACCGACCCTCATCAGAATCACGTTCCATCCTCCGTGTACGATTAAAATCTTACACTACGGCTTGCATGTGATTCTTCTTCTCAAAAATTTACTTAACCCTTCGGGCCCAAGTAAATTTTTGTTTTTTAAATAACAAATTCCACAAATTTTTACTTGGCCCCGAGCGTAGTCGAGGGGTAAGTAAAAATTTGAAAGGAGCAGGTGTGCGAAAGCCGTAGCGGATCAACTTGTTGATCCGCGGAGACTGAAGCGCGACTGCGACGTGGAGCCGTTGGCCGGGCTTGAACCGGCGACCTACTCCTTACCATGGAGTTGCTCTACCAGCTGAGCTACAACGGCAAAAATATAATTTTAAAAATTCACTTTAAATCTAGCAACCACTACAGCTGCCAGCCCGAGACTGGTCCCTGCTCGCCGGCAAGCGCGGCGCCTCTGGTGGAAGCTACAACGGCATTATTTATAGAAAAATAAAAAGTTATAACTTATCAATTCTTTCCTTTAATTCATTTAGCTTCTGATTATCTGGATTAGTTTCTTTTAATTGCCTTAAAGCTTTGTTGGCCGTTACTTTGTCCTGCAGTATTATACTAACTTCAATTAAAAAGTCAAGAATCTTGGGATTACGCGGTTCAATGGTTGCTGCCTGATTAATAATTTCAAAGGCTTTATGCGGCTCATCCAAATTAAGATACACTTCGGTTAAATCAAGATAAGTAGCCACATCTTTAACGTCTAAATCTAATGATTTTAAGTATTCATCCTCTGCTGACTTTAGATCTCCTTTATCAGCGGCAATTTCGCCTAAACTGCGATAAATAAAAGGATCATCTTGATTGACTTTAAGTAAAAACTCAAAGATTTCCTTAGCATGTTCATAATCTTTTTGCTCTAAATAAAGCTGCCCTAAACCTTTGTAAGCTTCATAATTTCTCTCATCCAAAGTTAATGCCTCAATATATTTCTTTTCTGCTGCTACATTGTCGTTATTTTCCTGCAACACTTGAGCCTCTTTTAAAATTTCATCCAGCTTTTGCTCTTTAACAACTTTATCCTTAAAACTGGATTTAAGAACATAGTGCCGGTAGTGCTCCTCTAAATCAATTAATTTTTGATACCATTGTCTGAATTTTAAAGCCAAAGTCTGCCCCAAAGGCTGAATTAAACGATAAAATTTTACGCCGGTGCTTTTGAGATTTTTTTGCCAACGTTTTTCCAGTAAACTACGTTTGACGGACATTTGCTGGAAAGCCGGTGCCGACTTAGGATTAACAACTCTCGCAGCAGGAAATTTCCTAATGGCAATAACAACAATAACAACTAAACAAATTAAAATTATCAAAGTTAAAATAAATGAAAACATAAATATCTAAAATTGCTCCTGGTATGATTCTAGGGGTAAATAGTTATTTGATTAATTACTAAATAAATGACACTTTTCCGAAACTTTCTGGCTAATCGCTTCCCTAACTGGAGATAAAATTTTTCTAGGATCAATTATTTTTTTCTCCATCAATAAGGTTTCTTTTAAAGCACTAGAAAAAACCTGACGTAATTCAGTATCAATATTAATTATTCTAATACCTAATTTAATAGCTTCTTTAATCTGGTCAGAAGATATTCCTGAACCTCCATGAAGCACAATTGGTATATTAATATTTTTTCTGATATTGTCTAACAATTCTAAATTCAGATTTTCCAAACCTACAAAACTTCCATGTAAATTACCAATAGAAACCGCTACTGTATCTACACCTGTTCTTTCTACATATTCTTTGATTTTTTGAGGATCAGTTAAACTTTTATTTAGATTCTCTCCTTGATGAAATTTAAGCAGTCCTTCCTTGCCTAAAATATTGCCCAACTCTCCTTGAATCCAAACATTATGTTGATGAGCATAATCAGCAGCTACCTTGGTAAGTTTTATATTATCTTCAAATGGTGATTTAGAAGCATCACAATGGACAGAAGAAAAACCTATGTCCACGCAATCTTTAATGACTTCTAAATCTTTTCCATGATCAAGATGGATAGCTATAGGAACTTGTCCTGAATCATTTTCAATCACTGAACTCATTATACCAAAGATAGCGCTAAGTCCGGCATACTTAATAACACCTTCTGTCACTTGAATAATAATCGGCGTAGTACTAGAAACAGCGCCCTTAACTATGCCTTGAGTAATTTCCAGATTCATAGTATTAAAAGCACCAATGGCTTGATCCTTTTTAATTGCTGTTGAAACAATTTCTTTAAGATGTACTAACATAAGTTAAGCAGCGGCTTTAACTAATCCCCAAAAACTTTCTGCTTCTAAACTGGCTGTTCCTATTAAAGCACCGTCAATAGTTGCTTCATTTAAGAACTGTTTTATATTATATAAATTGATACTACCGCCGTAAATCAAGTAAACCTGATTATCCATCACTTCTACCGGAAATTGATCTAAAAGAATCTGACGTACCACTTGATTAGTGTGCTCTGCTTCTTCGGAAGAAACCGCCTGACCAGAACCAATCACCCACACTGGTTCATAAGCTACTATTAATTTCTGTCCTTTATTGAGCTCAACGCCGTTTAAAGCTTTTTTTACCTGCTGCATGATAATAAAGTCTTTATCGCCTACCTGCCGTTCTTCAAATTTTTCCCCTACACAAACAACCGGCGCTAAATCATTTTTTAAAGCGCTCTTAACTTTTTTATTAATCATCTCATCATCTTCCGTTAAAAATTTTCTTCTTTCTGAATGACCAATAATGACATACTGACAACCCAGCTCTTTTAAAACAGTGGGTGAAACTTCTCCGGTAAATGGTCCTTCATCCTCCCAAAAACAGTCTTGGGCTCCTAAAATCATTTTAGTTTCAGCAATTTTTTTTGAAGCTTCTGCTAAAGTTACAAAGGAAGGACAAATAACCAACTCGTTTCTACCCTGCTCTTTTATATTATATTTCTTTATCAAATCCCTTAATAAACCCTGGGCTTCTTTATGGCTTAAGCTCATCTTCCAGTTAGCAATGATAATATTGTTCTTCATAGAGTTATTATTAAAAATGGTGTATTAACATATCAATTATAGATTATCTGTAAAATATTGAAAAGCCAAGAAAATTCCTTAAATTTTATGAAATAATTTCTATCTTAATCAACAACTTTCCATTCGTAATTATCAAAAGCCCATTGTGCCAGTGACTTAAACTCCTGAAAGCGGCCAGTGTGATTTGAACTGCCTAAGATAACCACATAAACCTCTTGATTAACAGAACCTTTGACTAAACCAGTAAAACAAAAACCAGCTTCTTCTAAATGTCCGGTTTTTCCTGCCCTGATATCCAAATAACTTGTAAGTAACTGATTAGTGCTTTCAATAGAACGGCTTTTGGAATTATTTAAAACAGTAAATTGATATTCTGGCTGAACGGTTGTTTGTCTGATTTCTGGATGGTTAAAAGCCGTCTTTATCAGTTTGATAATATCACTCGCCGAAGATTTATTTTCCGAATCAAGACCAGTGGGTTCTGTAAAACTGCCTTGAGACATGCCTAAACTTTTGGCTTTATCATTCATTAACTTAACAAAATCCTCCTCAGCTATGCCAGTAGAACGAACCAGAGAAGTGATGGCAGTGTTATCAGAAGCCACTAAGCTGATGTTAAATAAATCACGGACAGTGATTTCCTCTCCGGTATAAACATAACGACGGCCGCCGTCACGGTAATCGCTTTTTTTAATTTTTACTGTTTCCTCCCAACCGGGATTATGTTCTAAAAAAACCAAAACTGATAAAAGTTTGGTAATACTGGCTACTGATCTTATTTGCTGAGGATTTTTTTGCCATAAAACTGTTCCTGAATTTTTATCAACGACTATTGCTACCGCTGCAGTTATTTCTATACCTAAAGAATGATTATTTTTTCTAACAGGTGCTTCCAGTTGATAATCATTTTTGATTAAACTGACTCTACCTAAAGATTCAAAATCACTTACATCAATGGTAAAACTTGAAGTCAAGGGTAAAGTGACTAAACTGTAAAGACCGATTAAATTTGCCAAAATAGAAAGAAACATTTAATTATTTTGATAATATTCTTTTATGATTTTATTTTTGAACTTATTGAAAATACTATTTTCTAATTGATGTTCCTCTAGTTTTTTTCTGGCAAAATCAGGAATTTTATCAATCATAAATCTGATCTTATCTTTTATTCTTTCTTTGCCTTCTGCTGCATACAACTTTGGAGCAATTGAAGTAAAAAAGGCAAAACTATCAGCCGTTACTAAATAATTTAAGCCCAAATCTTGTAAATCCTCCACTTGGCGACCGTTATCATCATGATGAATTATCAAAAATTCTGTTTTTTTAACAATATCTTTATCTGCAACAATTTTACTTAAAAGAGGAATTATATAATCTGCGCTTCTTTGAGCATGTTTCTTTTTATGTTCAAAATAAGCTTTGGTATTTCTCTCTCCTTTAAAACCTCCTCCAACTTTGGGTGTGACTATTCTATCAATATCATGAAATAAAGCAGCTAATTTCAAAGCTAAAGAAGGATGAGGATTTAATTTTTCAATCCAAATTAATACATCTAAAGAATGTAGTTTTTCACCTGCCACTCCTTGCATTATTTCCTTATCATGATGTTTATATTTTTCACAAATTTTATCCAGAATTTCTTTAGCTTCCTTGATTATTTTATCTTCCATATAAATTAATCAAATATATTATTCAGCTTTTTTATTAATTCAGCTGATCTTTCCTGAAAAACTTTTAGTATAGGATGATCAGCTTTTTTATTTAATTCTTTTTGACCAAGCTCCACAGCACGTTTTATTTGCCAGTTTTTATCCATAGCTGTGGTTATTTTACTTTTTTTATCAGGATGAATAAAAAGTACTTGATGATCCTGATAAAATTTTTTAAATCTGTTAATAGATATTTTTCTAAATTTTGGATAATCTTTTAATTTATCTTTAACTTCTTGCGGGAAATTTTTTGCCTGAAATGAACAAAATATTTTATACTTTAACCAATCTTTAAAACGAAAATCAAGATTTCTATCATTAATCACTACTATAAAATGGGTAGCATTCTCGCTAAGAGCTTTTTCAAAAATCAAGGAATTTATTAAAGATGAATCAACATAATAACGATGGGTCTCTTTTTGACTTAGATGTTGATGATGTATAACCATAGTTGCCTTTAGTGCCTGCCAAATATTCATCTTTTCTTGATCATCATGATTATTATAATATTCTATCTTTTTACTTTTATAATTATAAAGGGGAATATATAAATTAATAGGACTGCTTTGTAACCGTGATAAATTTAAAGGATATTTATTTTTAAAGACTTCATCTATTAAATAATTAATATCATAAACTGGCTTGCCTTTAAAAAAATTTGATCTTTTTATAAGAAAAGGTGTGCCCAGTTCATTCTGCCAAATATCTTTAATGGCTGAAAATTGACCAGCAGAAAAATAGGTTAAAGTCGGCGCACTGGCAGAAATACCGATCAAAATATCAATGTTTTGTATATTAAATTTATTAGCTAATTCATAAACAACGCCTGCAGTAAAAGCACCTTTCATTCCCCCTCCTTGACAAATTAAAGCAGTTTTTACTTTTGCCATAGAATCACTCTTTATTAACCTTTACTTTTATAACTTCATCTCTTACATCCTGTGTCTGGAAAATTTCTTGGCTTAAAATCTTTTGCAAATTCTCATCGCTATTCAGCTTTTCATAATCAGGCAACTGTGACACTGCGTCAAGTCCTAAATATTTTAAAAAGTCCATGGAGACACTATATTCAGTGACTAATTTTTCTTTGTTATATTCAGCTTCAATTAAACCTCTGATCATTAAATTCCTTAAAATTAAACTGCAGTTTATTCCCCTAATCTGCTCCATTTCCGCTTTAGTTACTGGCTGACGGTAAGCAATAATAGTTAAAGTTTCTAGGGAGGGCTTGGAAAGTTCACCGGTTAATTCATCATTTAAATAACCTTTAACTAATTGAGAATTTTCTGGAGCAGAAACCAACTGCGCTTGTTTATCATTTAACAACAATCTCATGCCTTTAGCTGATTCTTGATAATCTTTACTTAAATCACTCAATTCTGCGATTATTTTATCTGCTTTTTCACCAATTATTTCTGCCAGTTTTTTAATGGAGATTGGTCTTGAAGAAACAAGTAAAATGCTTTCTAACTTTGATCTTAATTTATCAGACATATTTTTATTCATTCAATGATTGAACCTTCTTAATCTCTATTTCCTCAAATAAATCATTTTGCTTAACTTCAATGGAACGTTGTTTGATCAATTCCAACATTGCCAAAAAAGAAACAATAACTTCAACTTTTGTCCCGCCGTTATTTAATAACTTTTTAAAACTAAAAGAAACTTTTTCTAAAATAAAACTTTTAATCTGCTGGATCTTTTCCGAGATACTGATAGTTTTTCTGATAATATCCTTGGGTAAATTTACTATTGGCTCTAAATTTTTAAGCAAACTTATAAAAATATCTTTTAAATCTGCTAATTTTAAATTTTTTGGTGGACTAAATTTAGGCGTTAAAACCCTGATGGGCTTTTCTCTGGCAAAGGTAAAATTCTCTTTTTTAATCAAAGATTCAATAACTTTAGAAGCTTGATAATACTCTTTATAAATCCTTAACTGTTTTTCCAAATCACTAGCGCCCTCATCTTCTATTTCCAGTGAAGGCAATAAAATCCTGGATTTGATTACCAAAAGTTTAGAGGCAACCACTAAAAAATCAGCTACCTCTTCTGGATTCATTTCTTCGGCTGTATTGATATATTCTATGAACTGATCAGTTACCTTAGCCAAAGATATCTGCGTAATATTTAACTCCTCTTCCTCAATCAAATGCAAAAGCAGGTCCAGAGGACCTTCAAAATGTTCTAATTTGACCTGGTAATTGCTGTTATTCATGATTTGATAAAAATTTAGGATTTTTTTCTGGGTTTCTTCATTTTTTTAACCATGCCGAATATCCCCACAATTGGTTGTTCCAGCTTTAAATAATTGCTGACTTTCATTCTCAAACTTTCGGTAAAGCTGCCTGATGGAAAAATTCCTTCTTTGATTTTGATTAAGCTTTTTTCCACAACCACCGGCAGTTTATGGATTGAACCAAAAGCACTAATGGCTCCGGGTTTTACTTTGAATTTTTCGGTCATGACCTTTTCTTTGACAATCTGGATTTTTTTAGAATCAACTTTTAGGAATTTCCCTAACTTTCTAAAATCCAAATTTTTATTAGCCGACAGCAACACTAAATAAAATTCTTTTTCTGCTTTAACTAACAAAACTTTGATTACTTGCTCCAGTTTTACTTTTAAGGTAGCAGCTGCATCAAAAGCAGTATAAACTTTTTTATGGGGAATAATTTCGTATTTTACTTTTTTGTCTTCAAGTTGGTTGATAATTTTCTTAAAGATAGCCATATGTTTTAAGTAAATTATACTAATTTCTAAATCCTAAATACTAATTTCTAATCTCTAAACAAATTCAAATGATCAAAATTCAAATATCAAAAAGTTTCGAACATTTGAAATTAGGACTTAGGATTTTTTTTAAAAGGTAAACTAATTTGCACTCCCATTAATTTTTTAGCAAACCTTCTGCCCAAAGGAGTAAGTTGCACTTCTTTGATATACCATTTATTCATGGTTTTTTCGCCATAACCAATTATCAAACCCCTATCAATCAATCTTTCCAGACTCTTAGTAATAATTTTGATGTGATGCTCTTTACTGGCTTTGCCATGGGAATTATAAAATTTATTAAAAAGATTGCGGTTAATTCTTTTAACCTTGCCATAAGACTGTAAAAGAATAAATTTCTGTAAATCAGAAAGCTTCATGAAAGTTTAAATTTATTTATCTCCAAACTGAATTTGTATCCCAAATACTTTACCGAAGAGCGGCAGTAAATCATTCTTTGAGTAAAAATCTCAAAATAATCCATCACTTCTACGAATTTCTGATCAATAGTCAAACTTAATTTAATAATCTTTTTCTTAGAATCCAAAATCAAATGATTATCAACCACTGCATAATTCACCCGATCGTGAATATCAGCGCGGATTTTATCTATTTTTTTAGATAAAACTCTAGAACGATGAACATCTGACTTATCAGCAATAATAATAACCGCTGCAATTTTATTCATAATTTTAACTTCTTCCTTATCATGAGCCACAATTGCCTGCATAATGTCGGCAGTTTGACCAATAGAACTTTCTCCGCCAAAAAGCTGATGAAAAAGCATCGCACCCCAGTAATGATGGAAACTCCTGCCTAAAAAATTTCCCATGTCATGACAATAACCGGCAATCTTAACGCTTTCTGTTGCTTGTTTGTTAAATTTTAAAGTCCTGGCAATTTTACCAGCCCGATCCGAAACAATCCCTACATGCCTAAAACCATGATCATTGTAATCTATCTCTTTAAGATAAATCGCTGAACGACGGATAAATTCATGAATTTGTTTGTTTTCTTTAATCTGTTGGAAAGTCAGCATATTATTTTTTTAAGCTCGATTTAATTTTCTTTATTTGAATACCTAATTCCTCAAGCTGTTGAGGAGAAACTTCGGCCGGAGCACCCATTAAAGGATCACGGGCGTCAGTAGTTAAAGGAAAAGCAATAACTTCTTTAATATTTTTTTCACCTAAAATAGTAGCCAGTAACCGATCAATGCCCGGAGCAACACCGCCATGAGGCGGCACCCCGTATTTAAAAGCTTCCAACATGTGATTGAAATATTTCTTTT
>JAHITV010000039.1 GCA_018817315.1 Patescibacteria group bacterium | reverse complement strand
TTTAAATAAAAGTTGTAAAGCGGTAGCTGTCTGGTCCTTGTTGATTAGTAAATCTTCATAAATAGGATGTCCGGTGAAAGTTTTCTTCAATTCTTCGAAGGAGTAATCATTGTTTTTAATGGTTAAATCTGAAGATTCCGTTTGTGATGAGAGTTGTTCTGAGTTTAAAAATAAGGGAACATTAAGGATAGAGCGGACTGATTCAATGCGATCTATTTGAAGGAGGTTCTGGCGTATGTTTTCCAGATCGTCAAATGTTTTTTGTGAAAAAAGTTCATGGTTTTTAGGTTTATAAACAATAAGTAAAAATTCCTGTGGCGAAAATCGTTGTCTCACAATTTGCGTTTCAATGTAGTGCTTATTGTCTTTCATTAAAAGAGTGTCGGCAGAGGTTTCAATTTTGAAATATCTTACTTGCCAGCTTAGTATGAAAGCGCAAATTAAAAAAATTGATAAAATTAAAAAATGATGAGAACTAATTATAGTAACTATAGACGATCGGGTGTTTTTATTCGGCTGCGTCACGTTCTATTCCTTGTAAATAAAGATTGCGGAAAAAAATGTATGGTTCCTGGCTTTTTTGATAAAGCGTAGAGTATTGGTTTGCTTTAGGAGCAAAATCCTGGAAGTAATCAAATGTTTGAACAATGAATGATTCCGGATAGTCTAGCAGATAAGGAATAGGATTAAGATAATTGTCTGCTAGCATCGATAGACTGTTGCGTATATCTGATGGACCAATAATCGGTAATACTATATAGATTCCATAACCTAATCCATATTGGGAAAGTGTATTTTCAAAATATGTTTCGTCTTTGTTAATATGGAACCATTTTTGTGCCGGATCAAAGAATCCTAATAAACCAATCGTAGTGTTTATACCAAAACGAAGTAACGTTCGCCCAAGTGGTTTTGGTTTGAATTGTAGCAGGTGATTAACCGCATATATTGGTGTTTTAATATTGTAAAAAAAATTATTAATACCTGTTTCTAGCGGATTCGGAGTAATCCAGATATAGGCATTACTTAAAGGAATCAAAACCACACGATATACTATATTATTGAAAGAGAACATAATTCTGTTAAATTTAATTAAAGGATCTCGATAATCGGTATAACTGACTACAGTAGGAATGATGGTGTTATCCGGCAAAATTATGCTGCGATTGGAATATTTCATTCTTTTTCCGGGAAAAGGAAGATTTCTAGGCGTTATAACAGAAAAGTCAATATTTGTATTTAGGCTACTTTCAGGTTTATGTTGTTTTTCTGTGGAAGAACATTCGCCAACAGTTATAATATTAAAAAATAAAAAATGAATAAGAAAAAATAGAGAAAAAACCTTTAATCTTTGAGAAACTATTATGCTTGTTTTATTTGTAGAAATAAATTCTTTTTTTATGAGGAGCATTGGATCACCTATATTTATAATTTTAATGGTTAGCTTTATTTTAAAAGATAATTTATTTAAAAAGAAGTGTCTAAAGCCCCTAATTATAGATTACATTCCACTTTTTCCCTTTTTCCTCAATTGTATAACTTTAAAAAGAGTGATACCCTGTATGCAGTACTGAAGCTAAAGGTGAGATATCTTAGTACATTTAAGCGGTTTGAAAGCAATGTTTTTTTGTAAGGTTTTTAAGGGGACCTTGAGAGGGTCGGACCTTGAAATATGAACTTGCTCAATCATAATTTTATATGCAAAGTATATTGTTAAAACTCTAAAAACTCCGCAACACTCAGCTTAAAAGCTTTGGCAAGTTTTTCAATGGTGGTGAGTTTTATGTCTAGATGAATTTTAAGGCTTTCTAGCTTTTGGATATGTTTGTAATCAATGCCGGAAAGTTCGGAAAGTTGTTCCTGGGTATAGCCGTATTCTTCCCTTAAGGCTTTTAAACGCTTTTTAAATTGAATGATTATATCTTGCTTCATGGTGGAAAATTCTAGCATGAGCTAAAAACTATTGACACCGCAAGCATGCGGTGATAAGATTGATTTTAAGTTTATTAAACCAGGAAATGGCTAAAAGGGAGAAAGCTTTACAAAATAATATTATTTTCCGGGTTAGTATTATTTTGTCGTCGATAAACAGAGGCATAAAGCGTGCCAAAAAAAATTAAATATTTTCTTTAAAGATTTGCTTTTGGCTGAAAAGCATGTTATAAATTTAAGTATACAGCACTCACCAAATGGGGAAATTATATCTAATTTAACAAATTATTGAAAAAGGCAAACTTACGGTGACGTAAGGGCGCAAAACTATGGGTCTCAATTAGATAGAGATTGCCAGGTTGCCAATAAGCGGCAGGCCTTTGATTAAACAAGGCGTTCTTTAATCTTCCTGGTAATTTAACCCATAAAGCTATTATTTATAAATTAAGGGAGGATTGCCTATGAAAACCTTTAAAACCTTGCTAGTGGTATGGTGTTTTTTAGCTGTCTGTTCAGCTCAAGCCCTGGCTCAAAATTATCGTTTTACCAAAGTTATTGATGACCCTTATATCAATTATGATGTTAAAAACTATGATGGGAAAGTTGTCTGGTGCTCTTATAGCGGGACTGGAAATAATAGTGAAATTTGGCTCTATGATGGTAAAGAAGCTAAGCAAATTACGAATAATAGTGTTTCAGATATTAAGCCGGATATTTACAATAACCAGATTGTCTGGCTTAGAGAAGGTAGTTCTTATGGTGTTTGGGATGTTTATTCTTATAAAAACGGTTCTGAAGAAAAACTGACCTATTATAACGCTTCTGATGATTTTGTCCGCTATGATTCAGGATATGCATCAGGAGGACCAAAAGTTTGTAATGGCATGGTGGTATTTCCTGCAGCAGCTAAAATTGGTGATACTGATAGTGCCTGGATTTCTATGGTGAAATATCAAAACGGAGTCATTAGTAAAATTTCGTCACCTTCAACGACTCCGGGGATCAATGATTATCCAGATATTCAAAACAATATAATTGCCTGGTCTCAAATGTATTATCCGCAAGTCTCCGGCCCTTACGGTTGGCAATTGGTAATTTATAACGGAACAGAGAATGTTATACCAGGTTTTTTTCAATCCAGTTTTATACCTCAGGTTGATAATGGGCAAGTCGTGTGGTCAGGAAGTTCTATATCTACCGGAAATAATGATACGGAG
>JAHITV010000050.1 GCA_018817315.1 Patescibacteria group bacterium | reverse complement strand
TTTATCCATCTTTTTTTCTTTGTATTTTGATTTCTTCTTTAATCATATTGAGCAGTCCATCCCCCTTAATTGTCCCTAGGATATATGCTAATTTTTGTTCCATCTTTACCTATCTTTTTATTTCTTACTTTCAATAAGTTTATCTAACTTTTTTTGAACAAACCTACTCAAATTAAGTGAGTTTTTTACTATGTAATCTTCTTGATACTCCCTTATTGTTATTGTTTTTTTTCTCATTTTAACCCCCTTACTATCCTTAATATACTTATTATAAATATAACTACTATATAAACCTTATGCCTATATGTCCAGTGTCCAATGGTAAAATTAATAATTTAAAGATATACTTGTGGCTTTGATTTAATCAGCATTTTCTTTTCTGTTTTTCCAAAGTATCTTTGTTTCGTCTTAATGCTCTCTTTGTTGTTGATTTTCGAGCAAATCTCACTCCAAAGCCCACATCTCCAGCTACCATTAAACCCCTGATTACACCCTCGACAAGCAGGAATTTCATTTATAAACATGATGCTTAAATTATGTAATTTTCTTAATTGCTTCGCCTTTTTTAGTATTGCACTCACAAACTCGCCATTCTTTTTAGTTATCAAGTTATCCTTCATAAAGTATTTAAACCTCTCTTTATTGCCAAATATCCTCAAGTCAATTCTGATGTCCCTGCTCAATTCAAACTTAGGCAAAAAGTCCAATAAAAGCCTTTTATAGCCCTTTCCACGCTTCTTTTTCCTCTTGTAGACTATTCTGGTGTGGTTATTGCTGAATATCAAGCCATACACATTTATCTGGAATATATAGGGCGTAAACCAACCGCTTTTTAATTCTACAATGTCCACTTCAAATTTCTTATTCTTTAAATCAAGCTTTAATTTGATTTGGTCTACTATTCCTCTCATCCCAAGTATGTTTGAACATATTTTCAATTCTTTTAGCTCAATCTCTTTGCCTTTGTACAAATCCTTTCTGAACCTGTTTAAGCCGTATTGTTCGATTGTTTTCAGTTTTTTGGTGTAAAGCTCATGCTTCAGTTTTCCATGCTCCATTTCGGCTGTAGGTGGATCTATATGACCTTTTATCTTTAGGAAGTATTTTCTTAAATCCATACTGAAGGAAGTTGCTGAAATACAGCGATTTTTCTGCGAACATTTGAAGCACTCATTACTAAACCAGCTTTGGGGTGGCTTTGAAATCAATTTAAATCACCCCTATTTTGTTTATACCATTGGACACTGGACATATAGGCGTAAGGTTTATATATAATCTTATCCTGAAACCAACTATGAAAGCCTATAGATATAGAATTTATCCTTCTAATAAGCAAAAGGTAAGACTTCTTAACCAGTTCAAGATATGTAAGGAAATTTATAATATGCTTCTTAATGAAAATAAGGAATTTATGACAATTAGTAAATTTGACCTTATTTCTATAATGGTAGATATTAAAAAAACTTGTCCTTCTTATTATTATCAAGTACACTCCCAAGTTTTGCAAGAGGTTGGTTACAGATTGCACTATGCTTTTGAAAGCTTTTTTAGGAAATTGAAAGAAAAGAAAGCTGGAAAGAAAATTAAGGTAGGATTTCCCCGTTTCAAGAGCAAAATTAGAAGTATAACCTACCCACAGTTTGGATTTAAGTTTCTGAATGAGAGAAAGCTTAAAGTTAGCAAGATTGGCAGTATTCCTATTGTCCTGCATAGGATTCCAAGAGGAAAAGCCAAGACTATGAATATCAAACAAAATAGGTCTGGACAGTGGTTTGCTTCCTTCTGCTGTGAAACTGAAACTCAACCTGTCAAGCATCCTTCTGCTGAAAAGATTGGTATTGATGTTGGGATTAATAATTTTGTTACTCTTTCCAATGGTGAAACTGTGGATAATCCTAAATTTCTTATTAAGAGTAAAAAAAGAATTAAGCTTTTGGATAGAAGGTTGAACAGAAAGAAAAAAGGTTCTGCTAATAGGAAAAAGGCAAAATTCAGGTTGGCAAGGCAACACCTTAAAATTACTAACCAAAGGTCTGACTTTCTCCATAAACTGAGTTATAGAATAGCTAAAACATATTCTTTTATTATTGTTGAAAACCTTGACATTAATAGTATGGTTAAAAACCATTATCTTGCTAAAAGTATAAGTGATGCTTCTTGGGGAAAATTTATCCAAATGTTGTCCTACAAAGCAGTAAATTGCGGTGGACAACTGGTTAAAGTTAACCCAAGAGGAACAAGCAAAACATGTTCCAAGTGTGGAACTTATGTGGATATGTCTCTCAGTAAGAAGATTTTTCATTGTCCGACTTGTGGTCTTGTTTTGCATCGTGATTTAAACGCATCATTTAATATTTATGATAGGGCAGGACTTGCCCAAATCTCTACGCCTGTGGATGATTGTGTAAGACCTTCGCTTTTGAAGGCTAAGGTCGTTGAAGCAGGAACCATATGCCATTATGAATAGGCTTTCATTGGCTGGAATCTCATGATTTCAATCGTGGGAGGATGTCACAGCACTCGTCGGGAACCAACTTTAAGTAGTGGGATTGTATTACATTGTTCAATAGTTTTAACTTTCTAATTAATCCTTTTCCAACCAAATACCCTCCTATTAAGATACACAATATACCCCCAACTTCAAATATCCATTCATATATTGGATTAGTTGTGTTAAATGGCTTGAAAGTAACTTGTGTTAATACAAATCCAAATAGAACCATAAGAGAAGGGAATACTTTTCTTAATAATACAAATATGAGTATTACCAAGATTATATCTAACCACCAAGCACTTGTATATTGTATTATTTTCTTTTGCCTCCTGATTAATGCTTTTCAATAACATCCTCAAAAGCTTTGTCTATCCAATAGTAGATGTTCTTTTCCTTTGTCATTACAGTTCCGCTTAATATTAATTTTAGCCACTCAACTGCTGATTTTATATCCTTTGTATAACTAAATGAATTTCTCCTTCTTCTCTCAAAATCTGAAAAATGGGATATTAACAAAGGAAAATTATTATCATTTAGATATGTTTTATTTTTCAATGGTTCTGCCATTTTTAATACACCTTATTACCTTTCTTTTGGTTTTCTGTAGCCCACAAAGGTTGTAAATTATTTAAAGACCAACATTTTTTAAATTCTTGCT
>JAHITV010000038.1 GCA_018817315.1 Patescibacteria group bacterium | reverse complement strand
TTTTTACCAAAATAAAAAGGTTAAAAATCTATAAAGATTCTTCTCTAGCTGATGAGACTCACCAGGGCTATTCTAAAAAAAATTTTAAATTACTTATAAAGAAAAATAATTTAGAATTACTAAAAATAAAAAGAGTCTGGTTAACCCTAGGTTTTATTCATTATGGTTTGGAAATATTGTTTCGCTTTCTAAAATTAAAAAAGAGGCTGAAATTGCCTAGAGTTTTGGAAATGATATTTTTAGTTTTAGATGAAATATTACTAAAAATTCCTTTATTAAACTGTTTAAATTGGCACTGGATAGTAATCCTTAAAAAAAATTAATTTACATATTTAAAAATATAATTTTTGCCGTCTAAAGCATACCAGCTATCAGCTAATTCTTTATGTTCTAAAATTCTGTCTTGGGCATCAAACCAGTAATTATTCAAGACAAAGTAAATATCATTGACTCCAGTTAAATCGCGTACTTCGCTAATAATTTCTTTAGCATCTCTTTTATTATAGGCCAAATCTTCAAAAAGTTGATATAATGGTCCACCGGTTGGTACGGGGTAAAAAAAGTGATTATTATGATAATGTTTAAATCCGAGTTCAGCGATCGCCGCCGCAGACACTGGTTGAGCTGCTAAAACAATATAAGGCAGGCCCCTATTTTGTTGTTCTAAAAAGTTGACTGTTTTTAAGTCTGTGATAGAAGTGGAATAGCCATGTGCTTCGGAAATTTTATCCAAACGTGGATAAGAAAGATAAAATGAATTAGTCAAAATAAAGGAGAGAAAAATTACCGTCAAAAGGATAAATAATTTTTTTTGTTTTAATATCTTTTTAAAGAAGAGGTACAAAGCAAGAATAACAAAAGGTAACAGGAAATATAAGCTCATTTCTAAAACTCGGTCAGGGTAGTTTTTTTGTTCATAAGAAATTAGACTAAAAAAAGAGATACCTATTACTAAAAACAGATAATTAAAAATTAAGATTAAGGAAACCAAAGGATAAATCAGAAAAGTTTTGGTTTTTTTATTTTTTATGATATACAAAAGACCCAGAGCAACAAACAGTAAAAAGAGTGGTAAAAGATTTTTGCCATAAGTATAAATAAGATCATAAACAGAAATGAAAGGACGGTAATACAGTGACCAATCCCAAAATGCCAAGAAATTATTTAGATTATTAAGTAAACCATTGCTTAAACTTACTTTTAATTGAGAAAGGGTATAAGAGTTTATCAAAAAAGCAATTGGTAAAGCCAAGCTGGAAATAATTACCGTTTCCCAAAAAATGCCTTTATGCAAAATTTTAGGAAGGAGGTATTTTTTTTGGAAATGATGGTAAAGTAATAATAGAAAAGTAAAAAAGATACAAGGAATGCCCGCTAAAGGATGAATGGATAAAGCAAAAAAAGCTAAAATTAACAACGGCCAGTAAGGATTAGTCGGGCGGCTTAAAAAATAAATTCCCAAAAACAAAGTAACAAGCAGAATTAAATTAGCCAAGGCCTGCGGGGTAGTCGAAATAAAATTAGTAAAGAGTAGCGCTAAAAGAGTGAAAATAACCAGAAAAAGATATTTTTCTTTTATTTTAAAGTTATCTTTAAAAGCATAATAAATACTTAAAGGAAGGTATAAAGCCGCCATTAGCGGCACTAAAAGTTTATCAATTCCTGCTAAAGAAAAATTCAAAAGTTTATGTAAAAAAATAACTAAACTGTACTGACCAATATAATAAAGCGGCTTGGGAAATAAAGTGCCGCTAGCCAGAATTAAGTTCTCATTAGTGCGGTGTATAAAGGGATCATAATCAAAACCAATTTGATAAACAACTAAAGCCACGCTAAAGCTGGTGAAAAAATGTAAGACAATCAAAGATAAAACATTCTTGCTTTTAGAGAAAATAATAAGGTTATAAAGAACAAAACAAGCTAAAAGATATACCACAAATATTTCAGGAGCAACTACTTCCCAGGGAGAACGTAAACTTTGATCTGTTCTGGCAAGCTGTAAAAGATAAAATATAACAGTGATGAAAAATAAATATATTAGAGTCAGTAATAATAACTTTGACCGGAAATTAAACTTTAGTTTAGTGTCAGGTTCTAAGATTAAAGGCTTTTTGATTATTAAAATTAGGCAACAAAGTGAGATTAAAACCAAAGTGGCTAAATAAGCGTAATTATTAAGACTAAATAAATAAAAAGCGGCTGTGCCTATTAAACTGGCCAAACCTAATATAAAAAACAATCCCATAAATAATTTGTAGCTAAGAGAGTTTTTAATAAAAAGCCAATTGCCAAAAACTAAAGCGTGGAAAATCAAAAAAAGACCTCCGCCAATATGATTAAAAATAGGATTACTCCAATTAACCAAGTTAAAAATAATCAAAAAACCAGAGATAAATAAATATTCTTTCCAGTTGATAACGTAAGACATGTTATAATTTTATCATAAAACAGTAAAAAAATCAGCTTAAATAAAAAGTTTCTTTCTGATATAATTGTAATACTCTTAAATAGAGTTTATGTTTAATAAAAAGCTAAAAATAGACTATTCTTTATTAATCATTATAATCATTGGTTTGGTTTTTTTCTTTATTTATTCATTTTTGGCTCTAAATTTTCCTCATAATTTTTCAGGTGAGCCAAAGTTGATTTTGAATTCGCCTGATGAAACTGCTAATTATTTCTACAGTGATCTGTTCGCCCGTAAAACCACTCTAAAATTTCAGGATGATGCCAATCTAATTGCTGACGGTTTGGTCGTACCTCGTAGTATGCGTGTTATTAATGATTATACAGTTCCTGCTGGCTTTATTGGTTTGCCATTAATTTACGGCAGTTTAGCCAAAGTTTTAGGAAGTTGTAGCATTCAGTTTTTCACACCTCTATTTGCGATTTTGGGAATCATTTTTTTCTATTTGTTAATCAAAGAATTATTCGGCAAAACAGCAGGATTTTTATCAGCATTATTTGTTTTTATTTTACCGGCATTTTGGTATTACACTAACCGAAGTATGATGCCTAATATTTTATTCATAGTTTTAATAATTATTGCTTTATATTTTTGGCTTAAAGCCCTCCGTCATAAAAAGATTTTATATTACTTATTTTTCGGTTTTAGTACTGGTCTTGCTCTGATGGTCAGAACTTCTGACGTTGTTTGGTTTTTACCTTTATTTTTTATATTACTTTTGCTTCATCTTAAAAAAATCAAATGGCTCTATTTATTTTTTTCCGTGGTTATTGGCGTGATTACCTTTATTCCTGTTTTATTTTTTAATAAAGCAAATTACGGACAATATTTTTCTTTTGGTTATGATACTGGTTTATTTTCCTCAACCCAAAATCAACTTTTTGCTTTAGCGGGAAAAATCGTTTTACCTTTTGGTTTTCATCCTGTTGTGGCTTTTAAAAATTTACTTAACTATACCTGGGGTATTTTTCCTTTTTGGACAATTTTAGGTGTTGCTTTTATACTGATTTTTATTTTATGGTCAGTAGTTAAAAAGCAAAAGGTTTTTATTGTTTATTGGATTTTGTATTTGTTGGTAAGTGCTTATCTGGTTATTTATTATGGCAGCTGGAGCTTTCATGATAATCCTAATCCTGATTTAATTACCATTGGAACTTCTTATATTCGCTATTGGTTACCTATATATCTTTTTCTCTTGCCAATGATTTTTATCCCTTTAGTGGATTTATTAAAAAAGAGAAAGATTACTTTAGGTATAACCGTTACTGCTTTGTGGCTGTTTTTTGCTTTTTTAAGCTTTCAGCTAGTTATTATGGACAATCAAGAAGGAATTTATAAAATCAGCAAGAATATCAAAGAGTATCAAAATATTGCTGGTCAAGTACAAACTAAAACTGAAAATAATGCTATAATAATAGCTGATAGATTAGATAAAGTCTTTTTTCCGAAAAGAAAAGTAATTTTCAGATTAAACAATAATTTAAATTTTCTGGCAGTAAAAAAACTTATAGTTGCTGGCTATCCAGTTTATTATTTTTATTTTACTCGTTCTTCAGAAGATTTGACTTATTTCAACGAAAAGTATTTTAAAAAATTTGATTTGGAGGTAAATCCTAGTATTTTGGGTTTTAAAGAACAAAGTTTGTATCCGATAAAATTAACCGAAGAAACAAACAATGGAATATAAAATTTTCTTTAGCAGATTATATAAAATAACCAGAGTTATAATTATTATTGCTCCGGTTTTGTTATTATTTTGGCTGGTGCAAAAAGATCTGGTCAAAAATGGTCGTTTAGAATTTATTTATGATTTTAGTGAAGATTCTCCGACTATTACCAATTTATTTCCGGCTAACCGTTTAAGTCAGATAAATAAAATAGTAAAAACCAATTCTTATTGGCAACAGCTAGAAAAAGAACCAGTTTATTTTGAAACAAGACTTCCTCAAACTTTTGCTACTGCCATTGTAGAAGTAACATATAAAAATGATACGCAACCCTTAATTCAACTCGGTTTGGAAACTATGGGTGAAAATGAATGGAATTATGATTTTAAACCTTTGGAAAATCAGCTTTTGGATAATTTGGACTGGTATAAAATAGAAGGAGAGCAGGGCAGTTTATGGCAACGAGAAAAAACATTTTTAGCTTTAGATCAATTTTTGGATCAAGCGCAAAATTTGAATAATTTCGCTGCTTATGATTATCCTGTAAATAGAAAATTTATTATTCCAGCTTACCAGCCACAAGATAAAGAAACAGTTATAAACCGTTCTCTTAGAGGTGAACACAGTTTTTATACTTATATCAAAAATGAACCTTTAGACTTTGAATTTATTGTACAAGATGTTAACAGGAGCGAAGGACCGGATTATTTAACAATTAGAATCTACAATGATCAGAATATTAAAATTTATGAACAGGAAGTTGAAGATGACGGTTTAATCAGTAAACATGATCCAGCTTCATTGCCTCGCAATATCAAAGTTAAAGTTGCTAATTTAGCAGAAGGAACTTATAAAGTTATATTGGATTGTGAGGATGAAATCTTTTTCAGGAAAATTATTACCAAACAAAAATATTTAACTTTTATCAACAAGCTTTATTTAGTGGATAATCCAGAATACAGTGACGGATTTGTTGACTTGAACTATAAACCAACAGTTATATACAGTACTATTCCCAGATTGGGCTTTGAAACATCGCATCTTCAAGGAATTCAGGATATTGGTATTAATGACGAAAAAATTCAAATTCAAGAAACACATAAATACTACTATTTTACGCCAGCAAAGATTCCCTCCTTAATTTACCTGCCCAAAAATGATATTAAAATTTCCGGCAGAGGTTTAATGGCTTTATCTCAAGAAACGTATTTTAATCCAGAAATTTATCAATTAAGGGATTTAACAGGTTTTTCTGACATTAATTATTTAATTAGCGGATATCATACTCCTGAATTGGGAAATGGCTGGAAAGTTAATCAAGTAAAATTTGATTTAGCTAAGGCAAAAATAACTAACCGTAAATTACGTTTTGCCATTTCTGTTCCAGAATTAAATGATCAAAAAGATGTTATTCCCCTTAAGCAGATCAAAGTTATTTTAATTAAAGATCCTTTAAGCTGGAAAGAAATTTTTTATAAAGGAATTGATTATTTAAAAAATAATTTTTAATGTTTATCAAAAGCAGAGAAAAAAGAAGAGAACAGTTTTTAGATGATCTTGGTTGGTATATAGTAAATATTTCTAAAGTAATTTTTAATGTTTCTTTTATTACCTTTGTTATTTATTTTATTATTGAACATTTTAAGGTAGGTTTAATTTCCAATTATTTTGATCTTAATTCTTTACTGATTCTGGCATGTTTAAGTGGAATTATAGTTATCTTTTTTAACGAAAAGGAAGTTTACAGCACCAGAAAAAAGCAACAGAGTTTATTGATTATTTTTATTTTAGCAATCAGTGCGGGTATTCTTAGTTATCAATATTTACAGAATTTAAAATTTCTGTCATACTTGATAGCGATTTTAGCAAGTATTCTGGTTTTTTATTCTCTGATTTTATTTTTTAACAGAACGCAAAGTAATGATTAAAGATGTTGCTGTAAAAAAGTTAAAGGTGATTAAAGATAGTCGAGGTTTTTTAATGGAAATTTTTAGAAATGATGATAATTTTTTTCAGAAATTCGGTCAGGTTTATATGACAGTAGTTAAAAAAGGAGCAGCTAAAGGCTGGCATTATCATAAAAAGCAGGATGATCATTTTGTTTGTATTTTAGGTAAAGCTTTAGTTGTTTTATGTGATTTTAGAAAAAATTCACCTACTTATAAAAAAGTGCAAAAGTTTATTTTGACTGAACCAAAAGTAAAGGGTAATCATTTATTAGTTAAAATTCCCAGAGGTGTTTTACATGGTTTTACTGCTTATAAATGCAGTGAAGCTAGAATCGTCAATATTCCTACAGAAAAATATAATTATAAAAAGCCGGATGAATTTCGTTTTCCTTGGAATAGTAAAAAAGTTCCTTATCAGTGGCCTAAAGGAGTTAAAATTGGTGGTTAGCCAGTCTAACTGGCTAAAATTAGTCTGACTACTAGTTAAATAAATTACTAAAATATTAATTATGGAATGTATATTTTGTAAAATTGTGGAAGGTGATTTGCCTTGCTATAAAATTTATGAAGATAAAAGATTGATTGCTTTTTTGGATATTAATCCCGTTAATAAAGGTCATGTCTTGGTTTGTCCTAAAGATCATTATCTTAATTTTTTAGATACACCCGTTGATTTGATAAAGGATTTAATCGTCGCCGCTCATTATTTAGCAGCGGCTGTTACCGAAGCAGTTGGCGCCAAAGATTTTAATTTAGGAATTAATAACGGCAAGATTGCTGGTCAAATGATTGATCATGTTCATTTTCATATTATACCGCGTTTTACTAATGATAATCTTCATCCTTGGCCGGGCAAAACCTTAGCTGATGATGAAATGAAAAGAATAATGGGAAATATCAAGAAATTGGTTTAGATTATGAGAATATTAGTTTCAGGTTCAGTAGCTTACGATAGAATTATGAATTTCCCGGGGAATTTTGAAGATTTTATTATTCCTGATGAAATTCATAAACTTAATGTCAGTTTTTCCGTTAAAAAATATACCGAAACTTTTGGTGGCGCTGCTGGCAATATTGCCTACAACCTTTCCTTATTAGAGGAAAAATCTTTTCTTTATGCAGCAGTGGGAAGCGATTTTTTAAAATACGAGAATTATCTAAAGAAGTTAAAAGTAAATCTAAGTGGCATAAAAAAATATAAGAAGATTTTATCAGCTTCAGCTAACATTATAACTGATCAGAAAAATAATCAGATTACCGGCTTTTTTGCCGGAGCCATGAACTTCTCTGCTAAAATTCCCAGAATCACTAAGGACGATTTAGCTATTATTGCTCCGGGTAATCCTAATGAAATGCTTGATTTAGTAGAACTTTATAACAATAAAAAAGTACCTTTTATTTTTGATCCTGGACAGCAAATTATTCAGTTTACTAAAAATCAGTTACGTCAGGCAATTAAACAGTGTAGTATTTACATTGTTAATGACTATGAATTATCACTGACGCAAAAAATTACAGCTTTTACTAAAGATATTTTACTTAAGAACTCCGGTGTTTTAATTACCACCTTAGGAGCTAAAGGATCTGTAGTAGAAATAATTCAAAAAAATAAATCAGAAAGGATTGGTATAAGAGCTGTTAAACCGCGTTTAGTATCAATAAAAGATCCTACCGGAGCAGGGGACGCCTATAGATCAGGCATCATCAAAGGAATAATTATCAGCAATTTAGAACTGCTTCCTAAAAATTATTTGCAATTTCCCTGGCTTAAGATCGGTCAATTAGCAAGTTTAGCTGCAGTTTATGCTGTAGAAAATTACGGCACGCAAGCGCATAAATACACTTACGATCAATTTAAAAATAGATATTTTAAAGAATTTAAATTAAAAATATAAAAGACAATTTATATGAAATATGAAGTGAAAAATTTAAAGTTATCTACCAAAGGCAAAAAGAAAATAGCCTGGGCAGCCAAACAAATGGATGTTTTACAGGAAATTAAAAAGGATTTTCAAAAGAAAAAACCTTTAAAAAATTTAAGAATCGCTGCCTGCTTGCATGTCACATCAGAAACAGCCAATTTAGTAGATACTCTTAAAGCTGGCGGTGCTAAAGTTACTTTATGTGCCTCAAATCCCTTATCTACCCAGGATGATGTTGCCGCTTCTATTGTCAAGGATTTAAAAATAGCAGTTTTTGCTATTTATAATGAAAATCGCCAAGTCTACTACAAACATATAAATCAAACATTGGATTTTAAACCGCACATTACCATGGATGATGGAGCTGATTTGGTTTCTACCATTCATGCCCAACGAAAAAATTTAGCTAAAAATATTTGGGGCGGTTCAGAGGAAACAACTACCGGAGTAATAAGATTAAAATCCTTAGCTCAACAAAAAAAATTATTATATCCTATTATTGCCGTTAATGATGCCCAAACTAAACATTTTTTTGATAATCGTTATGGCACTGGCCAATCTACCTTAGATGGTATTATCAGAGCCACCAATGTATTACTAGCAGGTAAAACTGTGGTAGTAGCAGGTTATGGTTGGTGTGGCAGGGGATTTGCCCAAAAAGCAAGAGGCATGGGCGCAAAAATAATTGTTACAGAAGTTGATCCAGTTAAAGCTTTAGAAGCGCTAATGGATGGTTTTGAAGTAAAAACTATGAGTGAGGCAGCTCCTTTAGGTGATATTTTCTGCACTTTAACCGGCAATATCCATATTCTTAGAAAAGAACATTTTAATAAAATGAAAGACGGAGCTATGGTTTGTAATTCTGGTCATTTTGATGTGGAAATTGATATTAAAACTTTAAAGAAAATAAGTAATAAAGTTATTCAGGTAAGGCCGTTAGTTGAGGAATTTACTTTAAAAAACAACAAGAGAATAATTTTACTGGCTCAAGGCAGGTTAATTAATCTGGTAGCTGCCGAAGGACATCCGGCAACAGTTATGGATATGAGTTTTGCCAACCAGTCTCTAGCTTGCGTGTTTATAGCTAAAAATCATAAAAAGCTGGAGAAAAAAGTTTATGATGTTTCCGAACAAACAGACATAAAAATTGCTTTATTAAAATTAAAATCTTTAGGAATAAAAATTGATAAATTAACTACCGAACAAAAAAAATATCTTTCTAGCTGGGAAATAGGAACATAAAATTTATGAATTTATTGATTACTGGCGGAGCAGGCTTTGCCGGTTCAAATTTTATCAGACATATTATTAAAAAATATCCAAATTACAAAATTATTAATTTGGATAAGTTAACTTATGCCGGAAATCTTAATAATCTAAAAGATATTGAAGGCAAGCCTAATTATAAATTTATCAAAGGTGATATTGCTGACCAAAGAACTGTTTTAAAAATATTCAGAAATTACCAATTTGACGCAGTTATAAATTATGCTGCTGAAACTCATGTTGATCGTTCCATTAGCGACCCGGAAGATTTTATTAAAACTGATGTTTTAGGAACTTATAATCTTTTAGAAGGCATTAAACAGTTCACCATCTCAAAATACATACAGATTTCCACCGATGAAGTTTTTGGCAGTATTAAAAGAGGTAAATTTACCGAAAAATCACCTTTTAAGCCTAGTAGTCCCTACAGCGCTTCCAAGGCTTCTGGTGATTTATTATGTTATGCTTATATCAAAACTTATAAATTGCCAATTATCGTAACGCATTCTTGCAATTTTTACGGACCATATCAATATCCAGAAAAATTAATACCTTTATTCATCACTAACTTATTAGAGGATAAAAAAGTGCCTTTATATGGTGATGGCAAAAATGTCCGTGAATGGATATATGTTTTAGATCATTGTAATGCCATTGATTTTTTACTTCATAAAGGCATGCTTGGTGAAATATATAATATCGGCACAGGTGTAGAAAAACAGAATTTAGAAATTACCAAGATTATACTTGATGAACTGGGTAAAAATAAAAAAATGATTGAATTTATCAAAGACCGTCCTGCTCATGATTTAAGATATTCTTTAGATTCTAATAAATTAAAGAAACTGGGCTGGGAAACAGAATATAATTTTAAAGAAGCTATGAGAGAAACTATTCGTTGGTATAGTAAAAACGAGTGGTGGTGGAAGCCGCTTAAATCAGGCGAATATTTAGAATATTATAAAAAACAATATTTGAGTTAAAATGAAAATTTTAATACTTGGTGCAGGAGGAATGCTTGGTCATGATATGGTGACATCTTTTAGGCAAAATGAAATTATTAGTGCCTATACTCCTGAATGGGATATCACCAAAAAAGATATTCTGGAAAAAAAAATTATTCAACAAAGTCCTGATTTAATTATTAATTGCGCTGCTTATACTGATGTAGAAGGCGCAGAAGATAACAAGGATTTAGCTTTTAAGGTTAATGCAGAAGGAACTTTGAATTTAGCAAAAATTTGCCAGAAAAATAAAATAGTTCTTCTTCATTTAAGTACAGAATATGTGTTTGCTGGTATAAAAAAAGAAGGTTATAATGAAGAAGATCCAACACATGCTTTAAATATTTATGGTTCAAGTAAAGAAGAGGGAGAAAAATATTTAATGGCAAATTGTGAAAAATTCTATTTAGTAAGATCGTCATGGCTATATGGCAAGGCATCCCAAAAAGGTAAACCGCGAGGAAAAAATTTTATTGAGAAGATTATAGAATTGGCTCAACTTAAAACTCAAGTAAAGGTGGTAAATGATCAATTTGGTAAGCCGACTTTTACTAAGGATTTAGCTCAAGCCGTCAAAGCTTTAATAGAAGAAAAACCAGCTTATGGAATTTATCATTTAATTAATGAAGGAACTGCCAGCTGGTATGATTTTGCTGGAGAAATATTCAAGATAAAAAATATTAAAACGGATTTACTGCCCATTAGTTCAACTGATTATAATAGTAAGGTTATCAGGCCGAAATTTGCCGTTTTAAATAATAATAAAAGGCCATTATTGAGACATTGGCAAGAAGCTTTAAAAGAATATTTAACTTAAAAAATATTATGAGAGGAATAATTTTAGCAGGAGGAACTGCCACTAGACTTAAACCACTCACTGAGGTTGTTAATAAACATTTATTACCAGTTTATAACAAACCGGTTATTTATTATACTTTGGAGAAAATGGCCCAAGCAGGTATAAAAGATGTATTAATCACTACCGGCGCAGAGCACAGCGGAGAGTTTTTAAATTTATTAAGATCAGGAAAGGAATTTGGCTTGCAAATCTCTTATGAAGTACAGGATGAACCCCGTGGTTTATCTGATGCTGTAAGTTTAGCCGAAGATTTTGCTGATAATAAAAAGATTTTAGTGATTTTGGGTGATAATGTCTTTTCTCATGATTTACGACCAGCTGTGGAAAAATTTAAACAGCAAGAAAAAGGAGCAATGATATTTGCCATTCCCATGAAAAATCCTTCCCAATACGGTGTAGTAGAAATAAAAGAAGGAAAAGTAGTTTCTCTTGAAGAAAAGCCAAAAAATCCTAAATCAGATCTGGTACAGACAGGAATTTATATGTATGACAATCAGGTATTTAATTTAATAAAAACCCTTAAACCTTCTACTAGGGGAGAATTAGAGATAACAGACCTGAATAATTTATATTTAAAACAAGGACAATTAAGCTGTGAGATAATGAGTGGTTGGTGGGTAGATATTGGAACTTCTTTTGATGAACTTTATAGAGCAAATAAATTAGTTGCTGAAAAAAAATAAAAATTTATTACTGAATTTTAACTTTATAAAAACCGGGAAGATTATTAATTTCGGTGATCAAGTAAGTATAATCACCTTTTTTATTTACAAAAATATTTTTTTCAGTATTTTCCGTTAAAGAAAATAATTCATAAACATTTCTTCTGTTACGGCTATCTAGCTCGTAAACTTTTAACTTATCACTAGTTTGACCAAAAGCATAAACCGCTCCTGGATGCCAAAAAGCTTGCTCTATGGGTGTACTGGAACGTTCCAGTAAAATATACTCATCATTTAAAGGAAAATACACCCATATTTCAAATTTATTCCAGTAAATTAACTGGTCATTATACCATCTTAATTCTATAATATCCTTTAAATATCCTTTATAAGGATGATCATCATTAGGATCAATAATATAACAGATTTGCTGTTCAGTATTTAATAAAGCGATTTGTTCTTTGGGGGAAGGAAAAAATTGATAACTTTTAGAAGTTGGTAAAATTAAAATGTCTTCTGCTTGATCATTAAAATAATTCTTCAGCACATAATTTTCTTTGTCTTTATAAATGTAAACTAACTTGGTTTTCCACGGCTGGAAATCTATAACTCCCTCTTTCAACAAAAGTTCGGATTCTTTATTCATTAAATCAATCTTATATAGCTTATTGTCCTTTAAAGCATAGATGATATTATCATTAAAATAATCACATTTAACCTGCTCGTAAGTATATCCGGTTAAATTTAAAAGTGAAACAGTATAATCAGTTTCAGTATCTATTATCAAGTGATCTTTGTTATACTGCGCGATTATTTTGTCATTAGAATTACAAAAAGATTTTAACTGTAAATCGTTTAAGCCGGCATTATTGTAAATAACCCTGCTTTTATTATCACTAAGACGGAAAATATGTAATAAATTATCCTTTTCTCTTTTTTCAACTAAAGCCACTTTATCTTTATAAGGAGAAAATAATAAGGAAGTAAAATTTCCAGACAGTATTTTTTGGAAATCAAATTGATTTTTAAATAAAGTTATATCTTCTACAAAAGTGGTTGTTTGAGGATAAACTGGCAAGGTTTTATACCAGTCACTGTAACCTTCTTTAGTAACTTTAATTTCATAACTGTTAGATAAAAGTCTGTTAACCGGCGTGGGGGTGTTATTTTTATGACGTTTACCATTCAGATAAACTTCTGCATTTCGCGGATAAGATTTTACAAATAATACACCCGTTTTTTCAATACGGTTTTTAGAGGAATTGTAACGATAACCCAAAGCATAAAAAAGTAAATAAGTGGAAAAAACCAAAAAAATTAAGATAAAAAATGTGTAAACTATTCGGGTAACGCGGATATTCATAGTCCTTGTAATTTCAGTTTATAAATAATATAATATAGTCAATGTTAAAGTAATTCAATATTTAAATTTTACTATGTCTAAATATATTATTCAAGGAAAACGTAAGTTAGCTGGCTCCATTAAAGTGAATTCTTCCAAAAATTCAGCCCTAGGCCTGCTTGGCGCTTCGTTGTTAAATAAGGGCACTACCGAACTATTAAATTTTCCCGACTTACAAGAAACAAAAAGAATAATTGAAGTCTTGGAAAGTATTGGAGTAAAAATTACCTGGCTAAAACCGCATCATTTAAAGATAACACCTCCCTCAAAACTAAAACTTTCTTCCATTAATTATCGATCAGCCACTTCTACACGGGCAGTCTTGCTTTTAATTGGTCCTTTAATTCACTACTTTAAAAAATTTAAACTGCCTAAAGCGGGCGGCTGTAAGTTAGGTGCTAGAACTATCACACCATATTTATATGCTTTGGAGAATTTAGGAGTAAAAATAAAAACATTAGCTAAATATTATGAGATCAGCAGAACTGACAAAGTAAAAACAGAGGATATTGTTTTATATGAATCCGGCGATACAGTCACAGAATGTGTTATAACAGCTGCTGCTTTAAATTCGCAAAAAACCGTGATTAAATACGCTTCAGCAAATTATCAGGTTCAGGAATTGTGTCATTTTTTACAACTTTTGGGAGTAAAAATAAGTAATATCGGCAACACAACTTTGATCATTCAGGGTCAAAAATCAATCAATAAAAAAGTGAAGTATTACTTATCAGAAGATCCTATTGAAGCAATGTTATTTATATCTTTGGCGGCAACCACTAATTCCTCCATCACTATTAAAAATTGTCCTTTAGATTTTTTAGAAGTGGAATTACTTAAATTAAGTAAAATGGGATTTAACTATCGGATTATCAAAAGACACTTTTCCAAAAATAAAAAAACAAAATTAGTTGATCTTAAAACTTTTCCTTCAAAATTAAAAGCTTTAAAAGAAAAAATATACGGACGGCCTTATCCTGGTTTAAATATTGATAATCTGCCATTCTTTGTACCAATTGCTACCCAATCACAAGGTAGAACTTTAATTCATGATTGGGTTTACGAAAATAGAGCAATTTATTTTACAGAACTTTCCAGATTAGGTGCTAACATTACTTTAGCAGATCCGCATCGTGTTTATATTGATGGCCCTTCCAGTTTAAAAGCGGCGGAAATAATGTCTCCGCTTGCCTTGCGTCCGGCAGTTATAATCCTTATTACTATGTTAGCTGCTAAAGGTAAGTCAATCTTAAGAAATATTTATTCAATTGAAAGAGGTTATGAAAATCTTGATAAACGATTAAAAGCCCTGGGTGCTGATATTAAAAAAGTTGATAACTAATAAAATAAATAATTCATTTTTAAAATTCTAAATTAATGGAAAATCAATTATATACACCTCCACCACCTCCGGTTCCTTCTCATCGTTTTAAAACCAAAGTTCCTTTAATTCTTTTAATTATTGTTCTTCTGCTAATTAGTTTTTTTATGGGAACGGTTTTTGGTTTAAACAGACAGCTTGAATTGGGTGATTTGCCGTCTAGAGAATATGACTATCTGGGCAAAGTTTTAAATAAAGATACGGTTCCTAGTTATTTAAGCGAGGATGTTGATTTTAGACTGTTTTGGAAAGTCTGGGACAGTATTAAGGACAAATTTATAGATCGCAGCCAAATTACCGAGGCCCAACTATTTTACGGGGCTTTAAGCGGTACTTTAGCTTCCTTAAATGACCCTTATTCTGTCTTTTTGGACCCAGAGACCTCTAAGAAGTTTAGTGAAGAATTATCAGGCAAATTTGAAGGCATCGGCGCTGAAATTGGCATGAAAAATGACCGTTTAACCATTATTGCTCCGTTGCCTGATTCTCCAGCCCAAAAAGCTGGCTTAAAGGCCAAGGATGAAATTTTAGCCATAAATGAACAGGATGCTACTGGCATTGCTTTGGATTATGCTGTAGCTTTAATCAGAGGCAAAAAGGGAACAACTGTAACTTTATATATTTATAGAGAAAGTGAGAATAAAAATCTTGAAATTGAAGTCAAAAGAGATACTATTGACATAAAAAGCGTTTATTTAGAAATGAAGGATGATATTGCTTATATCAGATTAACTCACTTTAATGATGATACTTCTGCAGAATTTAGTAATGTTGTTAAAGAAGTAATTACTAAAGCTCCTACGGGAATTATTCTGGATTTAAGAAATAATACAGGAGGTTATTTAGAAACAGCAATAGAAATAGCCGGCTACTGGGTTAAAAAGAATGATGTTGTGGTAAGAGAATCATTTAGTAATTTTGAAAATGATCAAGATTATACTTCTTCCGGTGATGCTCAATTGAGTAATTTTCCCACCATTGTTTTAATTAATGGCGGTTCAGCTTCTGCTTCAGAAATTGTTGCCGGAGCTTTGCAAGATTATAATTTTGCCCAATTAATAGGAGAACAAACCTTTGGCAAAGGATCAGTGCAAGAACTTGAAGAATTGGATGATGGTTCTGCTATAAAACTTACTGTAGCCCGCTGGTTAACCCCTCAAGGCCGCTCTATAGACTACACTGGCATTGCTCCTGATACAGAAGTTGAATTAACCGAAGAAAACTTTAATAATGACCAAGATCCTCAATTAGACAAAGCTTTAGAATTATTAAAAAAATAATGTAGGATGCCAAAATGTGCTTATTTTAAAATAAAGGGAATTGTTCAGGGAGTTAATTTAAGGTATGATATTTTCCAATTTGCTCAAAGTAACAAACTAAAAGGTTGGGTAAAAAACGAAATAGATGGCACAGTTACTTGTTGCTTGCAAAATCCAGCCAAAGAGGTGGAGCAGTTTAGACAATGGTTAAAATATAGTCACTCCTCTTATATTCAGGAAATAAATATTAAATGGCAGGAAGATAAACAACATTATAAAGATTTTATGATTTTAAGATAACAGTATATAAATGCAGATAGTTTTATTAAAAGATATTAAAAATCTAGGTAAAAAAGGGGAGATTAAAGCAGTGGCTAATGGTTATGCCAGAAATTTTTTATTACCTCAAAAATTCGCTGTTTTACCTGACTCGCCCGAAGCTAATAATTTAACCCTGCGACAAAAACAAAAAGCTACTGATAACTCATCAGATATTTTAAAAAAACTAGCTAACCTTACCCTTGACTTTAAAGCCAAAGTTTCGGAAAGCGGCACTTTATTTTCTGGCATTGGTAAAAAAGAAATTCTGGAAAAAATTAACAAAAAACTAAAAGTTAATTTAAAAGAAAAAGACGTCAAATTAGAACATAGCATTAAAGCTTTAGGCAATTTTTCTGGAGAAATTAGAATTGGCAGTCAAAGTTGTAAAATAAACATTAATATTTTAAAAGATGAAAAAGCCGACTAAGGTAAAAATAATTTTTGTCACTGGTGGTGTTTGTTCTGGTTTAGGCAAAGGCCTTTCCTCTGCTGCTATTGGAGCCATTTTAAAAGCTTGTAATTATGAGGTATTCAGTTTAAAACTTGATCCTTATTTAAATGTTGATCCCGGCACTATGAGTCCTTATCAACACGGCGAAGTTTATGTAACTGATGACGGCACAGAAAGTGATTTAGATCTAGGTCATTATGAAAGATTTATTGATGTTGATTTAAATAAACATTCAAATCTTACCACTGGTCAAGTTTATCAAATGGTTTTACAAAAAGAACGGCAAGGTGATTTTTTAGGCAAAACTATTCAAATCATTCCCCATATTACCGGTACCATAAAGAATTATATTTATGAGGCAGCAGAAAAAATTAAACCTGATTTTTTATTGGTGGAAATCGGCGGCACAGTAGGTGATATAGAAGGCGAACCTTATTTAGAATCTGCCCGCCAGATTTCCCATGAATTAGGCAAACAACAGGTAATGTTTGTTCATGTGACTTTATTGCCTTATCTTAAAGCCTCAAATGAATTAAAAACTAAACCTACTCAAGCTTCGGTTAAAGAACTGCAAAGCCGCGGTATCAGACCTGACATCATTGTTGCCAGAAGCGACTACAAGTTAACTAAAGAAGCTATAGAAAGAATTACGCTTTTTTGTGACGTTACAGAAGAGGCAGTTATACCCGCCTCCACTGTTAAAGTGATTTATGAGGTACCAGTTAATTTTGAAAAAAGTAAAATCTCTAAAATAATTCAGAATCATTTTGACTTACGTTATCGCAAACCAGAACTTGCCGACTGGAAAAATTTATTAAAAGCCATAAAATCAGCCCGTAAAAAAATCAAAATCGGTTTAATCGGAAAATATACGGAAAACAATGATGCTTATTTAAGCGTCAATGAAGCTTTAAAAGCCGCCTGTTACCATTATAAGGTAAAGCTGGATTTAATCTGGATTGATTCGGTAAAACTGGAAAAAAATGATAAAAAAGAAATTTTAAAATTAAGTTCACTTGATGGTATTTTAGTGCCTGGCGGCTTTGGCAAAAGGGGGATTGAAGGTAAAATTTTAGCTGCCAAATACGCCAGAGAGAATAAACTGCCTTATTTTGGCTTATGCTTAGGAGCGCAAATTTTAGCCATTGAATTTGCCAGAAATGTTGCCAAACTTACTAAAGCCAACAGCGAAGAGTTTGATCCTAAAGCAGAACATCTGGTAGTAAATTTTTTACCGGGTCAATCAGAAAATAGAGCTAAGGGCGGAACCTTGCGACTGGGTGCTTGGCCTTGTATTATAAAAAAAGACACTGTTGCTTATAAAGCGTATAAAACAGAAGAGATTTCTGAACGACACCGCCATCGTTATGAATTTAATAACTTATACAGAGAGCAACTGGAACAAGCTGGTTTAATTATCTCTGGCGATTCTCCTAAAAAAGATTTAATGGAAATAGTAGAAGTAACTGACCATCCTTTTATGCTGGGCTGTCAATTCCATCCAGAATTTAAATCACGGCCATTAAGACCGCATCCTTTGTTTAGGGAATTTATCAAAGCATGTCTTAATAAATCTGGCGGCTAATTAATTTAAAACTAAAATAAATAAAGTAGGTGCGAATTAATTCGCACCTACTTTATTAAATAATTATAATAAATTATCTGCGGTCTAAAGACCGCAGTATTTAACGATCTTTATCCTGATTCTTAATATATTCTCTGATGATATCTTCGGTAACTGTGCTATGAGTGGAAACAAAGTAGCCGTCTGCCCAGAAACTGTCACCCCAGAG